>JBAXIA010000173.1:0-5881 GCA_037138615.1 Mycobacteriaceae bacterium
AGTGAAGGAGTCCGAGGATGATCACTGTCCGCCAGGCCGGTCGTGCGATCAGTGGAGTGATCGGCGCAGGCGCTGCCGCCGGCACACTTCTTGTCGGAATGGCGCCAGCGGCGCTCGCCGCCCCACCGAATTGCACCGCCGCGGATCTGGCCGGGGTAGCCGCCGGGGTTTCCGCCGCGACTTCGGTTTATCTGTTCACCAATCCTGGCGTCAACGATTTCTTCACCGGACTGGAAGGCACGCCCCGCGATACCCTGCGCTCGTCGGTGCAGACCTACCTCGATGCGAACCCGTCGGTGCGGACGGATCTGGCCGCTATCCGACAGCCGCTGGTGGATTTGAAGGCTCGGTGCGGTCAGTCCGACGACCTCAACGTTCCGTCGCCCTAACGGCTGCGATTGGCCCGTCTTGCCAGGACGGCCCGCCACCCGAGTAGCCCAACAGCCATGAACAGCGTGGCCACCGCGACGAAGCTCATCGCGGTGCCCTCAGATGAGGCTTTGCGCAACAACATTCCCACCGCGATCGTGCACACCCAGACTGCGATGCCCGTCGGAACCAGGGCGGTAGGCCGGCGCCAGCCCCGCGAAAGCAACCAGCCGGCCACCGTCCCGACCAGGAACGGCCACGCCGTCTCGACGACGCCGCTCACGCTCATGCCCTCGGCATGGTTGCGGCGGCCCACCGTCGCGAATAACACGACCCAGGCGAGGTCGACACCCAGCGCCGATAGGGCGCGGGCTTTCTCGCTGGGAATCGGCACGGTGTCTCGAGGGTAGTTCAGTGCTGTTCGTCAGCGTTGGGGCCGGTTTCGGGCGGGGCCTGGGGGTCCTGCTCGGAATTGGTCGACTCCCGAGCTGCCAACTCCTGGGCGGCCAATTCCTCGACCGGGACCTCGGGGTCCAGCGCCCCTTCGGTGCGGAACATGAAGAAGAACACCACCCAGCCGATCGCGGAGATGAAGACCCAGCTGACCAGCCGGTAGATCAGCATTGCCGAAATCGCCTCCGGCAGCGCCATTCCACTGGACACCAGGCCGGGCACCAGTATCGCCTCCACGACCAGCAACCCACCGGGCATCAGCGGGATGGCGCCCATCGCGCGGGCAGCCGCGTACGCGACGGTCAGGCCCGCCAGTGACGGATGTCCGCCGGCTGCATAGGCCGCGAAAGCCAGGCAGCCGACATCGGCGATCCAGTTGAATAGCGACCAGCCGAAGGCCTCCCCGAGTTCGCGACGGCTCAGGCTCACCGATTCCAGTTGGGTGAGCGTCTCGCGCCACCTTCGCAGTCCGGTGTCGACGGGCTTGCCGCGCGCGGAGTTCACCCAGCCCAGGACTTTGACACCGATTCCGTCGATGAGTTCAGGCCGGGTCGCCACCGCCTGTGCAAGCAGTAGCAGCGCGATGAAACCGCCGAGGGTGAACAGCAGTGAGAACGGATTGTTCTTGGCGCCCAACAGGAATGCCCCGCCGAGACCGAGTAGAGCCAGTCCCACCACCTGCAGTGCACCCGACATCACCAACTGCCAGGACGCCACCACCGGTGAGGCACCCCAGAGCCGCTGCTGACGGTAGACGAACGTCGCCGAGAGGACCGGCCCGCCCGGCAGCGTCGTACTCAATGCGTTGCCCGCGTAGAACGCCGCCTCTGAACGCCACTGATGCACCGTCACCCCGGCCGACCGCAACAGCGTTCGCTGAATCTGGGCGAAGCTGTGCATCGAGGCCATCGCTGCTGCGATCGCCGCGAGCACCCACCACGGGTTCGCCGAGATCAGGCTCAACCAGGCCTTGGCCAATTGATCCCACACCAGGGTGGCCTCCACGGCGAGCACGATCACCGCGACACCGAGCACTGCCCAGCGCACCCACCAGTACTTCCCCCGGGGCTTGGGGCGGGGACTTCCCTCGCGGGCGGAGTTAACCGTCGCGTCGTGGGCCACGTGTTTCAGGGTATCGGTGCCGGGCGTTTTCCCCGCCGTTCGTCTCGGGATGTCGACTCCGGCCGGTTAGGCTTCGATAATGCCGTCCGATGACGACGCGGTTGAACCCTTTGTTCGTAAGGCGGCGGCGTGGTCGTGGCGTCTGTTGGTCATCCTCGCGGCCGTCCTTGCTCTGCTGTGGTTGATACAGCGTCTTCAGGTAATCGTTGTTCCGCTGGCCCTGGCAGTCATGGTCACCGCATTAATGGTGCCGGTGGTCGACTGGCTGGACCGGCGAGGCATGGCCCGCGGCGGTGCCGTGGCACTGGTTCTGCTGGGTGGCTTCGCTGTTTTCGGCGGGATCCTCACTTTCGTTGTGAGCCAGTTCATTTCGGGTCTACCGGATCTCGTCGAACAGGTCACCCGGAGTATTGATAACGCCACCCGCTGGCTGATCGAGGGTCCTGCACATCTGAGTCGTGAGCAGATCGACAAAGCCGGCGACACGGCCGTCAAGGCATTGCAGGACAACCAGGAGAAGCTGACCAGCGGGGCGCTATCCACCGCGGCCACCCTGACCGAGATCATCACCGGCGCGCTACTGATGTTCTTCACCCTGATATTCCTGCTCTACGGCGGCCGAAACATCTACGCCTACCTGACGACGATCGTGCCCGCGCGGGCCCGCGAACGTGTTCGCGACGCGGGCCGGGCCGGTTTCGGTTCCCTGATCGGCTACGTCCGGGCGACCTTCCTGGTGGCGCTCGTCGATGCGGTCGGAATCGGCACCGGCCTGGCGGTCATGGGCGTGCCATTGGCGCTGCCGCTGGCCTCGCTGGTGTTCCTGGGTGCTTTCATCCCCCTGGTCGGCGCCGTGGTCAGTGGTTTTCTCGCCGTCGTGATTGCCCTGCTTGCCAAGGGCGTTTTCTATGCGTTGATCACCCTGGGGCTGGTCGTCGCCGTTCTGCAGTTGGAAGCCCACGTTCTGCAACCGCTGGTGATGGGCCGCGCCGTGTCCATCCACCCGTTGGCGATCGTGCTCGCCATCTCAACCGGCGCTGTACTCGCGGGGATCATCGGTGCGCTGTTGGCGGTCCCCGTCCTGGCCTTCTTCAACAGCGCCATCCGGGTGCTGGCCGCACCGAACCCCGGTGCCGAGGCGGCGCAGTTGGAAGCCGACGAGGCTCCGCTGATCATGCACGCCCGGCCCGATATTCCGGCGGACTAGAGCCGGCCCTCGCGCCGCAACAGGTCCTGGGCGCTGACCCCGCCGCTCTTTTTGGCGCGGGCGTTAAGTTGCTCGGTGGCCACGTCGGTGTCGCCGGAATCGGGTCGGCTCACCGGGATGGCCCGGGTCTCCTCAGAGGAGATGGGCCCCGAGGAGATGGGCCCCGAGGAGACGGGGCCAGACTGCGTCGGAATCGCGGTGGTGGCATCCTCGGAGTCCGCCGGAGTGGCGGCCGGTGGGTTGGCGGCCGGTGGGCGCCTCTTACTCCTGAGCTCACCGAGCCAGGAACCGATATCGCGATCGTCATCTTTTCGCACGGCGGCGAATTTCGCCGTGGGCGCTTCGCTCGCCGGTGCGACGGGGGCCGGTGCGACGGGGGCCGGTGCGACGGGGGCCGGCGCGGCGGCGCCGACGAGTGCGGGCTCAGCCTCGGCATAGTCGGGCCGTTTGCGTTCAACGGGCAGCGTGGTCTCTCCGAGGCCGATCTTGTTCTGCAGCCGCTTCATCCACTTCGGTGCCCACCAGCAGTCGTCACCGAGGAGCTTCATGATCGCCGGCACCAGGAACATACGCACGATGGTGGCGTCCAGCAGCAGGGCGATCAGCAGACCGAACGCCAGGTACTTCATCATCACCAGGTCGGAGAATACGAAGGCCCCGGCCACCACGGCCAGCACCAGCGCGGCGGCGGTGATCAGGCGCCCGGTGGTGGCGGTACCGATCCGGATCGACTCGGTGGTGGACATGCCGCGGTCACGCGCCTCCACCATGCGGGACACCAGGAACACCTCGTAGTCGGTGGACAGTCCGTAGATCACCGCAATGATCAACCCGATCATCGGAGCCATCAGCGGCTGCGGGGTGTAGTTCATCACGCCCGACCCGTGGCCATCGACGAACATCCAGGTCAGAATTCCCATGGTCGAGCCCAGTGTGAGCGCACTCATCAGTGCCGCTTTGATCGGCAATACCAGCGAGCCGAACGCCAGGAACATCAGGACCGTTGTCGTGGTGATCAACAGCAGCACCATCAATGGCAGCTTTGAGTACAGGCTGTGGATACTGTCCTGTTCCAATGCCGGCGTTCCGCCCACGTAGACCGATAATCCCTTGGGCGGAACGATGTCTCGCAGCTCGTGGATCTTCTTGGCGGCGTCGTTGCGATTCACCAGGCCGTTCTGGATCACCCGTACTGACGGGTCATTGGATGTGCCGGGACGGGCCTTCCACATCGCGTCGGGGTTATTGTCCGGATCGGTGAAGCCGCTGATTGCCATTGCCTTGCTGCGGATCTCGGCGACCTGCTGATCGGTGATCGGCTTGCCATCATCGGCTTTGATCACCAGGGTCAGTGGCTCGGTGCGGAAGCCGGGGAAGGTCCGGTCGAACTCTTCCTGGGCCACTCGGACCTGGTTATCCGGCGGCAGGTACTTCTCGCTGATACCGCCCAGGGCCAGTTTGCCCAGCGGGATGATCAACAGGATCATCAGCACCACGATCGGCGCGGCGAACATGATGGGCCGCTTCATCACCCGGTTGACCAGCTTGCCCCAGAAGCCGTTCTCGACCTCTTCGCGCGTCTTGGTCTTTTGAGTCTTATCCGCCAGCCACTCGATGATGGTGCGGGAGAACGACCAGTTGCGCAGGAACGGAACCCGCAGCAATGTGCGCACCCCGAGCGCATCGACATTCGGGCCGAGGATGGCAAGGCTGGCGGCCAGCACGGTGATCGACAGAATCGCGGCAAGCATGACCGAGGCGATGATCGCGTAGGTGATCGACTTGAGGAATCCCTGCGGGAACAGCAGTAGCGGTAATGACGACGCCACGATGATCACCGCGGAGAACACCACGGTTCGCCCGGCCGTCATCACGGTGCGCCGCACGGCCACCTCGGTGTCGTAGCCCTCGGCGAGCTCTTCTCGGAACCGGCTGACGATGAACAGTCCGTAGTCGATTGCGATACCGAGACCGATCAGCGTGACCACAGGCTGAGCGAAGAAGTGCACGGGCGCGTGGTCGGCGACGAGCCGCATGATGCCGAGTGCGCCGAGGATGGAAAGACCGCCGATGATGGCCGGGAGGCTGGCCGCCACTACACCGCCGAAGACAAAGAACAGCAGCACCGCCACCAGCGGAATAGCCGCCACCTCGGCGCGTTGCTGGTCGACGCCGATCGTTCCGGTGAGCTCGCTGGCCAACGGGTTGAGGCCGCCCAATTTGATATCGCCGTTGTTGATCTGTTTGAGGTCGGGTGCCACGTCCTGGTAGTTCTTCAGGATCTCGTCGTCGCCGTCACCTTTGAGCGGGATGCTGACGAACGTCTTGCGCATGTCCTGGGTCTTCATCTGCTGGACGGTGGCGTCGGTGCTCTCTGGGGCGCGTAGCCATCCCGCCCAGCCGACCACCTTGTCCTCATGCTTCTTGGTGAACGAGTCCAGCTCGTCGACCATCTCCTTCGACCACTGCGGATCGTCGACCTTCTTGCCGTCGGGTGGAGTCAGGATGGCGACGATGTGGCTGGTGCGATCGCGGCCGTAGGCGCCGTCGGCGAGCAGGGACGCGCGAACCGACTGGCTGCCCTCGTCGTAGAACCCGCTCTGGGTCACGTGCTTACCGAGATCGATGCCGTAGATACCGCCGCCCAGGCACAGCGCGACCATGAGACCGATAACGATGTACCGATACCGGTAAACGGTTCGACCCCACCAGGCGAACACTCGATCTCCT
>JBAXIA010000174.1:0-5714 GCA_037138615.1 Mycobacteriaceae bacterium
TCGGCCACCCCGGAGAGCGCACCGGTCGCGCCGACCTGAATCCCGGCCTGGCGCAGCAGGTTCTGCCGCCGGTCGAGTTCACCGGTCAGCACCTCACCCATCCGGCTCACCAACTCGGCCTCCTCGGCCATGTTGGTGATGACCGCGGCGGTGTGCGGCAGCTTCTCCATCCCGAGGAACGTCGAGCCGCCCTTGAAGTCGGTGAGAAGAAGGTTCACCTGATCGGGGTGGTGCATGGCCACCAGTGACAGGATCAGGGTTCGCAGGAATTCGGATTTGCCCGAGCCGGTCGTCCCGATCAGCATGCCGTGCGGACCGCCGCCGAACTCCGCGCCTTCTTTGATGTCGAGGTACATGACGTTGCCGGTTTTGAGTTCGTGTCCGAACGGAATCTTCAGGCGGTTGCCGTCCTTGTCGGGGTACATCTTCCACCGCTTCGGCAGCACCTCCTCAACACTCTGGGCGCCTACGAGCTGGTGCCACTCGGTGGCCACCTTCTTCTGCTTGCCCGGCCCCTTCTTGTCCAGGAGCGTGCCCGTGATGGACCACCCGGCCAGCTTGCGGGCGATCCGGTTGGCTTGTCCCGCGGTGATCGAGTCGGTGACCTCGGTGACCTCGCGGAAGGCCGCCCCGGGCATCCGGTCATCGGCGGTGCCGTCGGCGGCCAGCCTGATGCGGTAGTTCGATTCGCGGTGGTTCCCCAGGGTCAGCACCGTCACTCCGGCGCGCCCGTCGGGCGGGAAGCCGGCCTTGCCGCCGGTCAGATCCACCACCACGACGTAGGGACCGTTGGGAAGGGAATCCGGTGTGTGCGGTCCGCGTCCGGCGAGGTCCACAAGTTCGTCGGGCCCGGTGTAGATCATCCGCACCGCACCGGCGTCGTCGGTGTCGGTCGGATGCTGCACGTGGGGGAGCCACTTCAGCCACGCCCACTCCGGATCGTCGGGGTCGTCGGTGACCACCCGGATCTGCAGCAGGTCCGGCGGGTGGAACACCGCCAGGTGGCAGATCATCGCCCTCAGCAGATCTGCTGCGCCGTCCGGGTCGCCGCCGATCGCGATCGTCGGGAAGGTCCGCAGTTGCAACAGCTTGGGGCAGTCGTGGATCAGGCCGTGGGTGCGCAGAAACTTCACCGCCCAGACGTGGGCGACCGGTTCGAGGTAGGGCTGAGGTGCGGCGGTGGGGCCGGCCAGTTCGCCCCCCACCGATGGCCGGATCAGCCGGTCGACGGCGGGCTGCTGGCCGATCCCGATGCGGGTGGCCCCGTAGAAGTCCGCGCTGACGTTGCGCGACCACTGCCGGGAGGTGCCGACGATCGACAGCAGGTCGTCGGGATGCGGTGCGTGATAGCCGAAGAAATCCACCTGGGCCGCCGCCGACGACGTCACCCGGGTGCGCAGGCCGGCCAGATAGCGCAGATATTCCTTGCGGTCGGTGTTGATCTCGGGGACCTTCTTGCCGCCGCCGCCACCGCCGCTGAGCATGGGGACCGTCATCATGATCATCATCAGCGGGGCCATCAGCATGTACGGCGATAGCGATCGGGTACCGCTGACAAACATGATCGCGATCAACCCGAGCATGCCGCCGCCCATCACAAACGGCATCGCTTTCTGGATGCCGGACGCCGGGACGTCGACCCCGAGGTCCTGCGGCGGTGTCAACGCGACCTCGCCCGGGGTCAGGCGGGGACCGCGCGCGGCGGTGGTCGGAGTGAACTTCCTCGTCGTCATCCCGAACCTCCTGCCGGAACCCTGCGGGGATTGGGGTCCGCCGGAAGCGTGTCGTGCTCGAGCAGAGCGGCCTGCTTGGACAGCACCGGACCGTCCACCAGTAGGCGAACCGCCCACCAGGGTGCGTTGGCGGGGCCACTCAAGCCCAGCGCAGACGCGGTCTGCTGGTCGGGGATCCCGTACCGCACGCCCTGGGGGTCGATGTAGTACAGCGCTTCACCGGACTGAGGATCCGGAGACTGGATCTGCACGTACTTTCCGCCGTCTAGGTAGACGGCGACCGTGCCCTGAACCTGATCGATGCCCCGGTCCATCATCTCCGGCGGTATCGGCAGATGCCCGAGGGCCAGCGCAGCTGCCTTGGGCGCCTGATCGCCGGCCACCCGTTGCCACGACCAGCACATCACCGGTTCCTCGAGCCGGGAGACCACTTTGATCGAGTCATCGGGCAGCGGTGAGGGAAACTCCCGCTCGGGTATCTGGGCGACCTGGCTTTTGATGATGGTCGGTATCTCGACCAACCCGTGTGAGTCGCGGGAGCGCAGCAGCGATGCGGTGTTGCCGTTCACCGGCGCCACGCCGTCAGGCAGCACCACGAAGAATCCGTTTCCATAACCGGTGTCGATCTTGAACACCGAACCGATCACCAACTCCGGCGGCAATCCGAGGGTGTTGGGTTCGCCTGCTCCCGGGATCGGCGGGACGTCCAACGGCCCGGCATCGGGTATCGCGTTGAACATGGCTTCCGAGAGCAGGCTTGGCTTCGAGTTCCCCGGTATCCCCAGCGCCAGGGTCAGGGCACGGTCGTTGAGGTCGATGGGATGCCGGCCGTTGCGATTGACCAGCCATGTCTGGCCCTGGAAAGTCGTGAGAAGGATCTCCCGTGGCTGCATCAGATCGTCGCGGGACAGCGACAGTGGCATCGAGAGCACCGACGTCTTCACGATGGGGTTGGAACTCTCGCCTCCGGTGACGGTGTCGCACAACGCCCAGGCCGGCGAGGCGGTCGCGGTGACCGGCGTCGCGTAGGGGGCGCCGGGAATTCCGATCGACTGCCCCCTGCGCAACTTGGCCAGGTCAGCGGACTTCACCGAGGTCGGTTCGTCGGGTTTGCCCAACACCAACCGAGCCGACGTCAGGTTGTAGACGGGGCGCACCTTGTCCGACGTCCTGACGAACAGTTGTTTGGTCGAGTTGTCGACGAACAGGTCACCGTCGAGCTTTCCCTGGGGCTTGAAAAACGCGAGTGCGAAACAGCCCACCAGTAGCAGCACCGAGATGACGACCCCTATTCCGGCTGAGCGGCTGTAGAAGGACAGCGGATCGTCGAACATCCGGGTGTCACGCCGGACGATGGCATGCTCCAGGCGCCGGAACAGGAAGCGCCAGCCGCTCACCTGCACCTTGGTCGTAAGTCGAAAACCCGCCATGTCCTACTCGCTGATGTTGAGCCGGCCGTGAACAGCAGAAATTGCCTCAAGCATGTCGTTGCCGGTGATCTCGCTGAGACGTTCGGCGTCGAGATGTTCGAAGTCGGGACTCTGGGTGAGGCGGATATCCCGGTACTGCTCACCCGCCTCGATCAGCTGGCGCGCGTAGCGCCCGTTTCCTGCGATGTCGATCGCCTGCCTTCCCCGCACCGTCTGCTGACTCAGTAGCTTGGCCGCTTGAAGCAGGTTGTACTCGGCCTCCGCGGTCAACCTCGAGTCATTGCCTGCGGCAATGACTTTCGCGATCTGTAGAATCTCGTCGGGAGAGTAGGAGTCGAATTCGATCCTATTGGCGAACCGTGAACGCAACCCCTCGTTGGTTTCCAGGAGCCGATCAATGTCATTGCTGTAGCCGGCGATGATCACCACCAGGCGGTCGCGGTCGTTCTCCATACGCGCCAGCAGCGTGTCGAGGGCTTCCTGCCCGAACGGATCGGCCCGCCCACCACGTTCCTGCACCAGGGCATAGGCCTCGTCGATGAACAGCACACCGCCCATCGCGCGGTCGATGGTCTTGGTGGTCTTCACCGCCGACTGGCCCTCGTATTCGGCGACGAAATCCTTGCGGGCCGTTTCGATGAGCTTCGGTTCCTCGATGACACCCAGCCCGGCGAGGATGTTGGCCACCACTCGAGCGATCGTCGTCTTACCGGTGCCGGGCGGGCCGGTGAAGATCATGTGCTTGCTCGGTTGGGCCACCTTCATGCCGCGCGCGGCGCGCACCCGTGCCATCTGGGTCGCGGCCCGGTAGCGCTCGACTTGATCCTTGACCCGGCCCAGGCCGATCTGGCGATGCAGTTCGGCCTCGGCGTCAGCGAGCAACGCGTCGCGGGCCGAGGTGTCGGCCACCACACTGGAGGCGTCCCAGGGATCGGTACGGGCGGCGATCTCTTCAGCGGTCACCGTCGTCAACCGGTAGCCGGGGTCCTTGAGCGCGGCGGCGAATTTGGGATCGGGGTGGGTGGTCTGCAGCCATTCCAGCAGTGCCACGGCGGCATCCTCGTTGCCCTGGCTACGGCGCACCATCGCCAGATACCAGGCGATGGTGCGCGCGCAGGCCTCGCCGGCCGGGGATTCGTTGGCTTCGACCAGTCGGCGCTCGGCCTCGCTGAACATTCCCAGGTTGGCGGCGGCGACACCGTGTGCGACGCCGGCCGCCGCGGTCAGGAAAGCGTCCGGCCATCGGCCGGCGCCGCGGACCTCCTCGATCACATCGGTCCATCGGTGTGCCTCGCCGTGAACGACGGCCTTGGCCCAGGAGATGAGGTGCTCAGAACCCGGGGCCGGGCTCTCGTCGAGGGCGTCGATCGCGTCGGTGTAGTTACCGTGGGTCGCCTCGCTGACCGCGAACCCCATCTTGATCGCCAGCGGTGACGTGGCCGGGTAGGTGATGTCGCCGTAGGGGCCGCCGATGGGTACCCGCGCCGCGAGGGTGCTCATCGGGATCTGGGCGGCGCCGGAGAGCCTGCCGAAGTTCAGAAGGGAGTACCACGCGCGGAACAGCGTCACCCGGTCGGTGTCGCCGCAGCGGATGCGGCCGATCCATGCGTCGCAGGCCGATTCGTCGTCGTCGGTGATTTCGATGAACAAGTCCAAGGCCCGCGCGTCGGAGATGCTCAGCATGCTCACCGCGCTGCTGAACAGATCTGCCAGGCGCTCATTCATGAGTCCCATGCCCCCGACGGCAGGAACTCCAGTAGCCCGTCGAGGCAGCGCTGAAGGTTCTCGGGTGTGCCCGGCAGAAAGCTTCCGTACAGCTCGCCGCCGATGCGGCGGGGCATCGACACCACGCGTCCCTGGTCGGAGTCGAGCACGCCGGCGGCGACGGCGGTCTGGGTGAAGGTGCCCTCCGGCAGGCGCTGGCCGGAGATGATCTCCACCCAGCCGGTCGGGTTGCCGGTGATATCGGCGTACACATGTGCCGAGTGCGTATCGACCCCGAAGTCCGCCAGCTGTTCGGCCGTCGTGCACCGGGCCAGGTCGGCGGCGACCCCTGTTAGCGGTTCGACGGTGGCAGGTGCGGACTCCCCCAACACACATGTGACCATACCTGCCAGCCCGACCAGCGGGGAGACTCGCTGCAGCACCATCACGTCATCGTCACGGACCGCGATGACGTGGGCTTCGCCCTTCCGGCAGATCGCGAATCGGACCATCACGTCGCCGAGCGCTCGTCGCCACCACCGGCCCTCCAGCATGCGGTCGGGACTGCTGACGGTGTGGATCATCGCCGCAACGGCAGGGTGCGGATGGCCGTGTGGGTCGATCACCCCCTGGGCGGCGAGGTCCCGCTGCACCTGTTGCCGGACTGCCTCCCGCACGTCCTCCTGAGGGATGTTGGGACGGATCCCCAGCGTGGTCGGGAAATCTGCCAGGCCGAGGGCCTCGGCGAGAACCAGAACGCCGTCGATGGTCAGTTCGACGCCGACCACGTCCTCGGCACGGCCGGTGTGATCGGCAGTGGAAGGAAAGGACATGGTCATCGGCTGGG
>JBAXIA010000175.1:0-5676 GCA_037138615.1 Mycobacteriaceae bacterium
TGGTCAGGTCGTCGAACACGATCAGCACGTGCTTGCCGTCGTACATCCACTCCTGTGCAATGGCCGAGCCGGTATAGGCCGCAAGCCATTTGAAGCCTGCTGAATCCGATGCGGGCGCCGCAACGATGGTGGTGTAATCCATCGCGCCGCCCTCTTCGAGCACGCGGCGCACGCTGGCGATGGTGGTGCCCTTCTGTCCGATCGCCACGTACACGCAGCGGACCTGCTTGTTCGGGTCGCCGGTCTCCCAGTTCTTGCGCTGATTGAGGATCGTGTCGACGCAGACCGCGGTCTTGCCGGTCTTGCGGTCGCCAATGATCAGCTGCCGCTGGCCGCGACCGATGGGGGTCATCGCGTCGACCGCCTTGATACCGGTCTGCAGCGGCTCGGTGACGCTCTGGCGCTGCACCACCGAGGGTGCCTGCAGTTCCAATGCGCGCCGCTTGCTGGCTGCGATATCGCCTCGGCCGTCGATCGGCTCGCCGAGCGGGTTGATCACCCGGCCCATGAACGCGTCGCCCACCGGAACCGAGAGCACCTCGCCGGTGCGTTTGACCTGCTGACCCTGTTCGATCTTGTCGAATTCACCGAGGATCACCGCACCGATGCTGTGCTCGTCGAGGTTGAGCGCCACACCGAGCACGCCGCCGGCGAACTCCAACAGCTCCTGGGTCATCACCGAGGGCAGGCCCTCGACGTGGGCGATGCCGTCGCCGGCATCGATGACGGTGCCGATCTCCTCGCGTCCGGTGCCCGCCTCGAAGCTGGACACGTAGCTGGCGATGGCGCCCTGGATATCGTCAGCCGAGATTGTCAACTCTGCCATGGCTTTTCGTCTTCCTGCCTTCTTGTCTTGGGTGGTTCTTGGCTAGTCCGGGGGCCGTTCGGAAAAAGAGTTAGTCGGGCAGCCTGGTCTCCGCTGCGGCCAATCGGGAGGACAGCGTTCCGTCGATCACCTCGTCGCCGATCGCGACCGACAGGCCGCCGAGTAACTCCGGGTCGACGTTGAGCTGCACCGAAACGGGATGGTGGTAAATCCGGGCCAGCACATCAGCCAGCCTTGTGCGTTGGGAATCAGTCAATTCGGCAGCGGCTGCAACCTCGGCGACGATCTCACCGCGGTGAGCGACGGCCAACTCGGCCAACTCCTGCACCGCTTCGTCGGCACGCTCGCCGTGCAGGAGCTCGATGGTCTGCGTCAGCAGCGCGCCGGCCGTCGGGTTGGTGCCGCTGGTGCGGCCGAGAACATTGCGCAGCAGCTCCACCCGATCGTGAGCGGGCTTGGAGTAGTCGCCGAGCAGACTGTTCAGCCGCGGTTGGTCTTGCAGAATCCGGCCGAACCGGAAAAGTTGCTCGGCCACCTCATCGGCCTGATGCTCGCGCTCGGCACGGACAAGCAGGCTGAGTCGGGCCACGTGCTCGACCGCGGAGCCGAAGTCCTCGGTCTTTGACCACCGCACCGATACCGCGGTGTTAAGCAGCTCGATCGTGTTCGCGTCGGCCTTCCCGCTCAGCAGTCGCGCCAACAACTGCTTCTTGGCTTCCGTCTCACCGCTGGCCTCCGCCAGGTGACGCGCCAGAATCGGTTCGCGCAGAAGAAGTTGGGCCACCGAAGCCAAATCACCGGAGAGGGTGGACAGTTGCTCACCGGTCAGCGAGGTCGCCATCGAGCCGAATCGTTCGACCAGAGCGACCTGGGCGTCCCGGCTTGCCGAACGCATGCCGGAGTTACCGATTTCCGGCGCGAACGCCGCGGGTGCCATCGACTCCAACTCGTCGAGGAACCTGTCCACCGTGGCCGACCGGGCCTGCGGATCTGAAACGTGAGCCCGCACCAGATCACTGGCCCGACGCACCGACTCGCTGCCGAGATCGGAACGTAGCTGCCGGATCATCTGGGTCCGCAGCAGTAAAACCTGCTGACCGCCCTGGGCTTTAATACGCTCCACCTCGACGCCAGCTTGGACGCGCAACTGCTCGGCGATCCGCACTGAGTCGGTGCGAGCCTCGTCGACGATGTGCCTGGCCTCGGACTGGCCGGCTGCCACCCGCTGGGCGTGGTAGGTGTCTGCTGCGGCCAGCCGCTGCGTCGCCGCAGCGCTCTCCTCGAGTTGATCCCGCACAGCCTGCTGCTGATCCGCCATCAGCCGCCGCACCGGCGGCGCCACGTACCGCATGATGATCCCCACGATGACGGCGAAGCCGACGAGCTGCCCAATGAATGTCGACATCGTCTACCGCCCCGAGGCCGTCGACGCGCCGGATACCTCGACACCGAGCACCCGGCTGGCCAGCGTCGATGACAGGGTGTCCACCGATGAGCGCAGGTCTGCTGAGATGGCGTCACTGGCGATTTTGAGCTCGTCATTGGCCTCCTGCAGCACCCCGGAGACCTCGTCATTGGCATGGGCTCGCAGGTCGTCGAGTTCGCTTCGGCCTTCGGCTCGGACCTCGTCGCGGATGGCGGAGGACTCGGTGCGGGCCACTGCCAACTCGTTGCGGTAGTCCGCCTCGGCGGCGGACTCCTGCTCGACAGCCCGCCGATTGTCCTCGGCAGTTTTCGCGATCATCCGTTCGCGCTCACCCAACACCTTCTGTATCGGTGGCACGACGAACTTGCCGATCACCGCGAGCACAATCAAGAAGATGGCCAGCACGAAGAAGAAGGTGCCATTGGGTATGAGGAAGTTACTGGTGCCGGCTTCCTCAGACGCCAACACCACGCCGACATCCCCTGCTGCAGAGCCCATCGTGGGTTAGGACGCGCCGGGCGTGGCGAATACGAACAGTGCCATGAACGCCAGATTGATGAAGTAGGCCGCTTCCACCAGACCGACGGTGATGAAGAACGGGGTGAACAGCCGGCCCTGGGCCTCAGGCTGGCGCGCGATTCCTGAAATCAGAGCGTTACCGGCGATACCGTCGCCGATTCCGGCGCCGATCGCGCCGCCGCCCAGGATGAGCCCGCCGCCGATCAGTGCGCCGGCAACGATCTGTGGGTCTGCCATTGGTTATCCTCCTTGATTGCTGGTAGGTCTGCTACCAGTGCTGTGGGTGGTTCGTGGGTCGAACAGATCGGTTTAGTGGTGCTCCTCATCCAGTTCCATGGACTGGCTGAAGTACAGAATTGTCAGCAGGGCGAAGATAAACGCCTGGATCAGGCCGACGAACAAGTCGAAGGTTTTCCAGATCGCGTTGGGTGCCCACATGATGTACGGCGGGAACAGCGCGATGAGCGCGACCATGATGCCGCCGGCGAAGATATTGCCGAAGAGTCGCAGTGACAGCGAGATCGGCTTGGCGATTTCCTCGACGAGGTTGATCGGCGCCAGGAACGCCACGTGCCCCTTGAGGACCTTGATCGGGTGGCCGATCAAGCCGCGACGCCACACGCCGGCTGCGTGATAACAAATGAACACGAACAGCGCCAGGGCAAGCACGAAGTTGATGTCCGAGGCCGGTGGTTTCAGCAATTCCTGCGTTCCGGACGCGTTGCTGTACTGCACCGGCAGCACCGATATCCAGTTGCAGATCAGGATGAATACGAACAGCGTGACCGCCAGGGGCAGCACGAACGGGGCAATTTTCATGCCGATCGCACCCTCGATCTGACCACGCATCTGGATGGTGATGGCTTCCCAGAAAAGCTGCACCCCGCCGGGCACCCCCGTCGAGGTCACCTTGGCCTTCAGGAAGAACGCCAGGCCGATGGTGATGACAGCCGCGATCGCGGTGGCGAGCACCGTGTCGGTGTTGACGGTCATACCCAACCACGTGGCCGTGGTGTGGTGGCCGACCTCGATAGCGCCCTCGGCGAGGATCCGTTCGGTCATGTGGTCAATCCTTGAACATGTCGTCGGCAATTGAGGCAGGAATGGCCGGACCGGTCTCATCAACAGCTGAGCCGTCCGGATCGCCGGTGCGGATTTTCTTCCACACCGGAAGCGCGGTGCTGAGCACCAGCACGATCTGGAACACCGCCAGACCGAAGACGACACCGAGGCCCATTGGCTTGAAGATATAGGCGACGGTTAGCCCGATGGCGGTGATGATCAGCAGTCGGGTCGCGGAGTTGAGCGCCATCTTGCGCTTGACCGGTTGGGCATCAGCGGTGATAGAGGCCACCGAATGGTGCACGAGCAGGGCGTTGATGAGTCCGAGGACCAGTCCAAGTGCGAAGAAGCCTCCGAACACGGCGTGGCCGAATACGGCGGAAAGGGCGATCACCACCGCGGCGAGGATCGCGCAGAGGGTCAGCAGAAGGGCGGGACGGAATGCAACGGACGGAAACACCAACGGCGCATCCGGCGCTGGCGTCGTCACACGTTCACCCACAATCGAGTCGGTCTTGAATCGGCACTGACCGGCCTTCACACACCGTCGCGCCGAGGCCGGCAACCCCTGCGGCCCGAGTTCAGCAGCAACCTATCACAGCTAGACGGGGGTAAAAACGCCTACTACTTACTGTCGTAAATACTGTCCCGCAGCGTGGTCAGATCGTCGTCATCGCGGCGCAGCAGGGGGATCACCGTGACCACCACAGCCACCACGATTGCCGCCAGCATGACCGCCCCGGTGTAGCGCGGGTTGAAGAAGATCGTGCTTGCCGCGCCGAGTGCGACGATGCCCACCCACAGGTAGATGAGCAGGACAACCCGACGGTGTGAGTGCCCGATCTGTAGCAGCCGGTGGTGCAGATGCATCTTGTCGGGGCTGAACGGACTGCGTCCGGCACGGGTGCGGCGCACGATGGCCAGCAGGAGGTCCAGGGCCGGGACGAACATCACGGCGACCACCAACAGGAACGGGGACAGCAGGACGAAGACGTCGCGCGCCCCATAGGCGCTCTGCGAGATCGGTCCCGCGGCCGTGGTTGATGCGGCGGCCAGCATCAGGCCCACCAGCATCGAACCGGAATCCCCCATGAAGATCTTGGCCGGGTGGAAGTTATGCGGCAGGAAGCCCAGACAGGCGCCGGCCAGTACCACCGAGATCACCGCCGGCGGGTAAAACAGCACATCACCACCGTGATCACGTAACAGCCCGACGGAAAAGATGCATATTGCCAGCGCGGTGATCAGTCCGAGGCCGGCCGCCAGTCCGTCCAAACCGTCGACGAAATTCATCGCGTTGATCACCGAAACCGTCAAAGCCAGGGTCAACAGTATCGACGACGCCTGGTCGAGCACAATGGTGCCGATTCCGCCGAAGGGGATGTAGAGCACGCTCCATGCCACACCCATGGTCACCAGCACGCTGGCGGCGGTGATCTGCCCGGCGAATTTGGTCAACGCATCCAGGCCCCACCGATCATCGATCAGTCCGATACCCATGATCAGTCCCCCGGCGATCACCACCGCCGGCAAACCGGATGAGTAGATGAATCCCCGGGTCAGCGCGGGTAGTTGGGACGCGAGGAAGACCGCTGTGACCACCCCCAGGTACATGGCCAGCCCGCCCATCCGAGGCGTGGGATGGAAATGAACGTCACGCTCCCGCGGGTAGGCCACCGCGCCCAGCCTGATGGCGAGCAGACGCACCCCGCCGGTGGCGAAGTAGGTGACGATCGCCGCCGTGAGTCCGACGAGTGCCAATTCCCGCACCGGAACACCGGCGCCCCTGTCTGATAGCGCCAGCAGGGTGCTGGCGCCGGGGTCTGATAGCGCCAGCAGGGTG
>JBAXIA010000176.1:0-5539 GCA_037138615.1 Mycobacteriaceae bacterium
GGTCACCAGTCCGGCTTTGTGGATGGCCTCGACAGCTCCCTGCAACTCCTCGGCGACCTTGCGGGCCGCCGGTTCGAGATCCTCGAGAGCATTCACCGCATCATCGACCCGTTTGGCAAGATCATCGAACGTCGATTCGGTCATGTCGCCGTCTTTGCCCATCACTGTCCATCCGAATCGGTCCGGTCGAGCGCCTGCTGCCGAGATATCTCGTCGAGCACACCGCGCACCGTGCGCACCGAGTCGTGATCGCCGAGTTCCTCGAACAAAAAGCGCGCCTCGTACAGTTTGGCCTTGGCCTGATCGAAGTCGGCGAGATGGGCCAGCACGTTGCCCTGGTTGGCCAGAACCCGCGCCCGGCCCAGCGGATCGGTGTCGCGGCCGCGGGCGGCCAGTACCGCCTCGTAAAGGTTGACTGCCTCGACCAGATTGTCCCCCTGATGGCTCGACGGGGTGTAGACCAGCGAGTTGGCCAGGTTCAGCTGCACGCTGGCCCACTCCTCCGGATGGTCCTCGGGCGTATAGACCTTCAGCGCCGAGCGCAGCGACTGCGCGGCCACACCCAGACGCAGCTGGCCGGACGCCTCGGTCATCGGCATAGTCAGATAAGCCGCCGCGAGATTCGCGTGCGCCGAGGCCCACAGCAGCGGAGCCTCCTCCCGCCACACCAGCTGCAGCGCCGAATGGTAATGCGGCACAGCGCGATTCAGCAGATCTGGCCGGTCAATCGCCTGTTCGTGCAGTAGCCCGCCTAATGCCAGATGAAGCTCGGCACGGGCCAGTCGCAGATCCTCGGCATCGTCGAGGGCACGCAACGCGCCCTCGAATCGGCTGACCGCGTCGGCACCGTCGCAGATCGAGGCCGCCGCGCCGAGCAGCACACCCCGCAACGGCTCGGACACACCAGCGGCCTGCTCAGCGGCCCGGTCCAGCAAGGTCACCGCCGCCTCGCTGTCACCGTCCTGCAGTGCACCGCTGGCCTGCACCGACAGTACGGTCGCCGCCAGCTCGCCGGTCGCGTCGCCGAGTTCCGGCACGGTGTCACTGCGGCCGAGGGCGAACAGCACCACATCGACCAGACAGGCGAATTCGCCCAATTCTGAACGCAATTCAGCCGGATCTGAGCCATCGGGATCCATGACGAAGCGGTTGTACCGGGTGATCGGGTCGTCACCGTGCAGCGCGACCAGCGCGCGGTCGCGATCTCCGGCCAGCGCCAGTTCGTGGGCCCGCAGCGAGTCAGGCCAATCGGGCAGCCGGCCGGACAGCAGCGCCAAACGGGCGTCCTCGGTATCCGGTGACGCGGGGATCAACAGATACCCCAGGGGCAGCGGAAAAGCCCCCAGCGGCTGGGGACGGACCGCCAGCACCGCCGGATCCAGAACGTCGGTCACAGCTTCTCCTCGTGTCGTTATCAGTGACGAATCGCCGGCCATCATCCGTGCACCGGGCCGCCGCCGATATCACGATCGGCGGTTCGGCGGATCAGATCGGCGGCCAGTTCGGCGCGGGCCCGGGTGGAATGGCTGTGAATCCTCTTGCGGACCACTCCGTCAGCGAACACCACGATGATCTCGACGAACCATCGGCCGCTCTCCTCGATGACGACCGTCTGCACGTCGAGTGCCTGGTCGGTCGACGTTCGGCGCTCGTCAGTCATGGCCATCACTGCGTCGACGGCCCGGCCGGCGCCACAGGCTCCGACGACGAAAGCGGGATCCGGAGAGCCTTGTGCTCATCGTCCCAGAATGCCGCATAGACGCCCGCCTGGAAACCGTCTCCGAGCACCTCATGGATCAGCACGGCACGGTCGCCGGCCGGGTTGCGCTGTTTGAGTAGCAGACCGCCGCTGCTGGGCCCGCGCAGCGGGAACAGCCACAGTTCGCCGTCGCGGGGAACCGCCGCCAGCGCATCGGACGGGAATCTCCCGGCTGCCAGCGCGGCCGCCATTCGCAGGTAGCCGTCTTCGCTGAGTTCCACACTGACCTCCGCGGCGGTCTGCGGGCGCAGCGGAGCCAGGAAGTCGGCTTCGATCATGGAGATCACCTGCTCCATCGCCGTGGCGACCGGATCGGAGAGTTCCGCGCCCATCTCCATGGCCGCCACCTCGATCAGGAACACCGTGATATCGGTGGGGCAGGCGTCGCCCAGCGCCCAGCGGGCGAACGGGATGGCGTGATCCCACCGGAAGGAATGCGTGTGCAGACCCTGCAGCGGAGGAAGATCGGTCAGCTCATCGCCCGGCAGCCGGTACACCGTCCCGGGTGCGGCACCGGCGGCATCCTCATCTCGATCAGAGCCCCGGGTCACACAGGCATCGACGATGACCACCCGCTGCGCCCCGCGCATCTGGAATCCGACGTCCATGCCGGCGGTGCCGCCGTCGACCAGTCGGGCGCCGTCGGGCACGCCTCGGTCCCAGAGGTGGCGGATGAGGACCGGACCTACCCCATCGTCACCGCGCAGCAGATTGCCGCACCCCACCACCAGAACCGCGCAGCCCGGGGGTTCAAGATCGAGTTCGGAATCGTGCGAACTCACACTGGGCTGATCAGGTGTGACCTCCGCGGTCACACCATTCCGTTGACGACGAACTTCGACAGCTCCCGACCGGTCTTGCCGTCATAGGCATGCACTGTGCAGACCAGACAGGAGTCGAAGCTGCGGGCCACATGCCCAAGCTCCACCGGGTCCTCCGGATCGACGATCGGCGAGCCGACGATGGCCTGTTCCATCGGGCCCAGTACATCGCGGCCGTCGCGGGGACCGATGTTCCACGCCGTGGGCGTGATCACCTGGTAGTTCTTGATCTTGTTGTTCTCCAGCACGATCCAGTCCGACAGCGAGCCACGGGCTGCCTCGGTGGAGCCGAACCCCCTGCCGTCGGCGTACTCGGTGGGCTTGCTGTAGAAGCTCTCCTTGAGGTCCAGCTGATCCAGCCAGCCCCGCACCCACTTGTAGTACTTGGCCGCCTCGTGCAGGCGCGCCAGCTGGCGGACCATGACGCTGGGTCCGATCTTGTTGTAGATGTCGAGGAACAGCGGGTCGTTGTCCTGGTGCGGCAGCGCGTTCGGGCCGGCCGCAGCCATCCGCCGGGCCAGCGGCCCGGCCTCCAGAGGCGTGTCGCCCATGCCGTCGATCAGGTAGCGGGGCGACTTGGCCCAGCTGTACTTACCCTGGTCCTTGCCCTTGGCCGGATCGACGGGAATGGTCTCGCCCTCGAAGGGGTGCAGCGGACGGCTGCCCTCGTAGAAGGAGTGCGTGACATCCTCGCGCACGTTGGCCTGATCGAACTCCATGAACTGGCCGCCGGCGAAGACGCCGCTGCGACCGATCAGTGCCTTGTTGCGACCCTCGATGGTCGGGTGGCTGTACAGCGCCGGGTCGAAGTAGGTGCCGGTGGCCAGGTAGTTGCCCACGCCCTTGCCGTAGGAATCCAGGCCGATGTCCATCGAGTAGCGGATGAAGAATCCCATGTCGGAGTTGCGCTGCGACTCGTTCTCGTCCACCCAGGCCAGCACGTCGGCCCAGCTCTTGTTCTCCAGCCAGCGGTCGACACTGCAGCCGAGCAGGTCGGACTCCAGCCAGTTGTCCTTCCAGTTCTCCAGGATCGCGATCGAACGGGTGACATCCGACAGCGTCGGCGCGCCCATCACACCGCCGGGCACCATGAAGCTGGAGTGCGGCCACTGCCCGCCGAAGATCGCGTAGACCTCGACCGGCTTCTGGGAGAGCACCACGCCCTTCTGATAGCTGGTGCCCACGTACGGCGCGTAACGACGCACCGCCTCGTCGTACATGGACGACTTGGCGTAGTTCTTATTAGTGAGGTCGATGGCGAACAGCGCGTAGTAGTACCGCGGGATGGACTGCAGGGTCTCGCAGCCCTGGGCGATGTTGCGCACCAGCGTCGCGTTGGACGGCATGGTGGTCTTCCATGCGGTATCCAGGGCGTAGGCCGACTTGTACAGGTGGCTGCCACCGCAGATACCGCAGATGCGCGGACACACGATGAGGCCGGCCTGCGGGTCCTTGCCGCGCAGGATGATCTCGAAGCCGCGGAACATCGCGGCCTCGGTCCAGGCCGAGGTGACGACGCCGTCTTCGATGGTGACCCGGACGTCGAGGTCGCCCTCGACGCGTCCGAGCGGGCTGACGTGTAAATCCATAGATGTCATTGGTGAGTCCTCCAGAGTTTTCAGGTCGGGGTGTGGTCGGCCAGTGAGTGGTCGGCAGGGTGGCTCAGACCACGAACATGTCTTCTTTGGACCACTGCGGCGCGGCCAGCCGGGCCGCGGCGGCCGCGGCCATGTAGGACAGCTTCTTGGTGCCGGTTCCGGTTTCCTTGGGGATCACCCCGGCCACCTTCTGGGTCTTGAACAGCGTCCCGGGGGCGAGGTCGAAGTGCGGGAACTCCGGTTCGGTGCAGCCGTAGCAGGGCTGGCCGGCGCGGGTCTTCGACGACTGGCGGTTCCACAGGATTCGGTTGCACGGCGAGTGCGTCATCGGGCCGCGGCAGCCGAACTCGTAGAACAGGCAGCCGGTGCGGGTGCCCTCACCGAAGGACATCGTGGACTGCTTGTATTCGTAGAACTGCACGCGGGTGCAGCCGGTCTGGGTGAAGGTCTTGAAGAAGGTCTCGGGCCGCTGCAGATCATCGAGGGAGATGTCGCCGGTGCGGCCGGTGGCCAGGGCGACCAGGATCTGGGTGATCCAGTCCGGGTGCGCGGGGCAGCCGGGGATGTTGATGACCGGCAGGCCGGCCTTCGACCGGAAGTCGGGGCCCAGGAACCCGCCCTTGTTGCGCTTGTGGAACTGCAGGCCGGTCGAACCGGACGGGTTGGGCTCCATCGCCGGGATCCCGCCCCAGCAGGCGCAGTCACCGATGGCGACGACGATGCCGGCCTGAGCGGCCATCTCGGCGACCCAGTCCTTCATCGGGCGGTCGGCGAACATGTCCATCCGGCCGGTCCCGTTGGGCCCCTCGATGACTGTGCCCTCGAAGACGAAGACGTCCATCGGGCGGGCGCCACTGGCGCAGTCCCGGAAGATCTTTTGCGCCTGATTGCCCAGTTCCAGACCCAGTGACGGGTGCCAGATGACCTCGAGACCGAAGTCGACGATCAGGTCGACGACGTTGGGTTCGTCGGCGTTGAGGAACGACATCGTGTTACCACTACACGCCCCCCCTTGGAACCACAGAACAGAAGCCATCGGCGAACCCCTCTCAAAATGGAACCCCGCACCCGGGCGGGATTTCTTGACGAGCAGTTAAAGGTGAGATGAGACTACCGTCACACCTCCTGGATGAGAAGGAGATTCGAAGGGCCTTTTGTCACCGATTTCGCTGCATCGGCCGTCGCGTTCCGCGCAGCGCCGCGAGGGCGATTACTGTCGAAGAAATGCACTTCATATCGGGTCTACCCCGATCGGGCTCCACCCTCCTGGCCGCGCTGCTGGGCCAGAATCCGCGCTTCCAGGCGGGTATGTCCGGACCGCTGGCAGGCCTGTTCGGTGCTTTGCTCAGCGAGATGAGCGG
>JBAXIA010000177.1:0-5515 GCA_037138615.1 Mycobacteriaceae bacterium
GACGCGGATCTGTCGACCCCGGTACCGACCTGTCCCGGGTGGACACTGGAACAGTTGATGCGACATGTCGGTCGTGGCGATCGCTGGTCGGCACAGATCGTCGCCGAGAAGGTGACCGAACCCCTCGACCCGCGCACGGTGGCGGGCGGCAAGCCACCGGCCGGACGAGACAATGAGATCACCTGGCTGACGGACGGCGTGCGCGCGCTCATTGACGCGGTCGAGGAAACCGGCTCCCGCACACCGGTGTGGACCTTCCTGGGTCTGCGTCCGGCCGCGTGGTGGATCCGCCGGCGACTGCACGAGACAGCCGTTCACCGTGCCGACGCGGCGTTGGCTCTGGGCGTCGACTTCGAGATCGACCCGGCCACTGCCGCCGATGGCATCACCGAGTATCTGGAACGGGTGATGATCCGGGCCGCCGAGAACGATCCGGCCCAGGGCGGCCCGCCACTCGGACAGGGGCAGTCGCTGCACCTTCATGCCACCGACGCCGATCTCGGTACGGCAGGAGAGTGGACGATCTTCGGCCGCGACGCGAGTATCGACTTCGAGCAGGGGCACGGGAAGGCCACCGTGGCACTGCGCGGCCCCGCTCGTGACCTGCTGTTGGCGATCGTTCGTCGCGGCAGCGCCTCGGACGTGGCAGTGGAGATCTTCGGTGATGAGGCACTCTGGGACACCTGGTTGGCCCGCACACCGTTCTAGCCCGGTAACTTGAGGCCCTATGAGCACTTCGGAGATCGCTACCGTCCTCGCCTTCCACGATGCGCTGAGCAATGCGGACGTTGACACCCTGGTGTCATTGGCGAGTGACGATATCGAGATCGGCGACGCGAACGGTGCCGCGCAGGGCCATGCTGCACTGCGCGACTGGGCACAAACAACGGACGCCACCGTCGAGGTCGGCGAGATCTACTACCGCGACGGCGTCGTAGTGGTCGAGGAACGCATCACGAAAAAATCCGGTCCGGGCGATGTCAGCACCTCAGCGTCAGCCTTTCGGGTAGTGCACGATCACATCACCTCGGCGTTCCGCCACGACAGCCTCGCCGCGGCCCTGGCCGCTACCGAACTGACCGACGAAGATCTTCAGGTCTGATCCCCATGCGTGGAATCATCCTGGCTGGCGGATCGGGCACACGCCTGCATCCGATCACCCAGGGTGTCAGCAAGCAGCTGCTGCCGGTGTACGACAAGCCGTTGATCTACTACCCGCTGTCAACGCTCATCATGGCCGGCATGCGCGAAATCCTGGTCATCTCCACACCCCAGGACCGCCCCGCCTTCGAGCGACTGCTTGGCGACGGGTCGCAGTTCGGGATCAGCATCACCCACGCCATCCAGGAGCGACCCGAGGGACTGGCGCAGGCATTCGTCATCGGCGCTGACCACATCGGAACCGGACCGGTGGCGCTGATCCTGGGCGACAACATCTTCCACGGGCCCGGTGTGGGAACGAACCTCAAGCGATTCGTCACGGTCGACGGCGGTGCCATCTTCGCGTACTGGGTGTCGAACCCGTCCGACTACGGTGTTATCGAATTCGACTCTGAGGGAAGGGCTTTGGCGATCGAGGAGAAGCCCGCCACGCCGAAGTCGAATTATGTGGTTCCCGGGTTGTACTTCTACGACAATGACGTCATCGAGATTGCTCGATCTCTTAAGCCCTCTGCGCGCGGTGAGTTGGAGATTACCGCCGTCAATCAGGCTTATCTCGAGAGCGGTCGACTGTCCGTCGAGGTGCTTGCGCGCGGCACCGCGTGGCTCGATACCGGCACCGTCGACTCACTGTTGGAGGCGGGAAACTTTGTGCGCACCATCGAGTCCCGGCAAGGTCTCAAGGTCGCCTGCCCTGAGGAGATCGCCTGGCAGATGGGTCTCATTGACGATGAACAACTCGCCGTGCGAGCGCACACCGTACTGAAGTCGGGCTATGGCCAATATCTGCTGGATCTGCTGGAACGGCGTTAGGAATGACTCACTGCCGGTAACTCGCCAGGAAGTTACCCAACCGCTCGATGGCGTTCGCGAGATCACGGGCCCACGGCAGGGTCACGATCCGCAGATGGTCCGGCGCGGGCCAGTTAAACCCGGTGCCTTGAGTGACCAGAATCTTCTCGTCGAGCAATAGATCGAGTACCAGCTTCTCGTCGTCGATGATGTCGTGCACTTCGGGATCCAGCCGCGGGAAGACGTAGAGCGCGCCCTGCGGTTTGACACAGGAAACTCCCGGAATCTGGTTGAGTTTCTCCCAGGCCAGGTCGCGCTGCTCGAGTAGCCGACCGCCAGGCAGGACGAGGTCGTCGATGCTCTGATGCCCGCCCAGGGCTACCTGAATGGCATGCTGCGCAGGAACATTCGGGCACAGTCGCATATTGGCGAGCAGGCTGATCCCCTCAATGAAGCTGGTGGCGTATTCGGTCGGTCCGGTGATAACCAGCCAGCCGGAGCGGTATCCGGCTACCCGGTAAGCCTTCGATAATCCGTTGAAGGTCAGACACAGCAGATCTGGTGCCACCGTCGCCATCGCCACATGCGTCGCGTCGTCGTAGAGGATCTTGTCGTAGATCTCGTCGGCAAGCACCATCAGTTGGTGCTTGCGTGCCAGATCGGCGATCTTGCCCAGCACCTCCCGGCTATAGACGGCACCGGTCGGGTTGTTCGGGTTGATCACCACCAATGCCTTGGTTCGCGGAGTGATCTTCGATTCCATATCGGCGATATCGGGTTGCCAGCCGTTGGTTTCATCGCACAGGTAGTGCACCGGGGTACCGCCGGCGAGGGACGTCGACGCCGTCCACAGCGGGTAGTCGGGCGCCGGGATCAATACCTGATCTCCGTTGTCCAGCAGGGACTGCAGTGTCATCGTGATGAGTTCGGAAACGCCATTGCCGAGGAACACCGAGTCGACGTCGAAGCGCGGGAATCCGTCAACGAGTTCATAGCGGGTTACTACAGCGCGGCGTGCGGACAGGATGCCTTTGGAATCGGAGTATCCCTGCGCGTTGGGCAGCGCCTGGATCATGTCGCGCATGATCACATCCGGTGCTTCGAAGCCGAACGGGGCAGGGTTGCCGATGTTCAGCTTCAGGATGCGGTGGCCCTCGGCCTCCAGTCGTGCGGCATGGTCGTGCACCGGGCCGCGGATCTCATAGAGAACGTCCTGCAGCTTGCTCGACTGCGCGAACGTCCGCGGCCGTGGTTGGTGGCTGGTGCCATGCCACGGCATCTGATGGGTGGACACGCTGTTGATTCTCCCATGGCGGACCAAGTGCTTTTCCAGTCACATCTCGGACTCGGTTTCATATCTGCCTGTGTGCAGGCGGTTTTCGCGGCTAAAACACTGCTAACTTCCTGCAACAACCGAGGAGGCGCAATGAAATCCACCATTACTCGCGGGCTGGTAGCCGCATGTTCGCTGGCGGCAATGGCTGCGCTGGGTTTTGCGAGCCCGGCTTACGCGGATCCGGTGCCGCCGAACGGCCAGTATTCCCTTGTCGGCGGGTCCGACCAGTTCTACGTCACCGTTGCCTCGACCTGCGCCACCGAGGGCTGCACTGCCAGTTTGGTCAGCAACCGCGGCTGGACCTCCGTCGCCACCCTGACCAATGGCCGCTGGAACTACAACGTGACCAAGCCCGACGGGGTCGTGTGCGGCGACGGCAATTACGCTGACGTCGTGATCCGCTACTCGTTGGACGCGAACACCCTGGCCGGAACGGTGACCGCCGACTCCAACGGGGAGTGTCCGGGAGGCCAGGTCACCCAGGCGCCGATCCAGCTCCAAAAGATCGGCTGACCACCTAGCACGGTGGTGGGCCGGCGGCCCAGCGTGCGTGGTTGATGATTTCCCGAGCAGTCCTTTGTGTCGTGTTCTACCGTCGACTGTCGGCGTCGGCATAGAGGGAGACCACCGTGAAACGTGACCGCGTGGCCTGTGTGGCTGCGATCGCCGTGGTGGCGTTGAGCGTCGCGATTGCCGGGTGTGGGTCGGCGTCGAAGACTGCGTCGACGTCGAGCGCTCTTGCGGGGACTTCGTCGGCGTCAGGCGCCCCGGCCAAGTCGGCCCCGCCGAAGGCGGCGACGGGCGGCACCGCCAACCCCGCCGGGCCGACGTCCTCCGACTCCCTCGTTTGTGCGGTAGCCGATGTGTATGCCGTCGGGGATACCGTGTACGCGGCCAACGCCGGTGGTTCAAAGGGCAGCGGAATCGGGGCCGGTCTTGGTATCTCCACTGACGGCGGAACAACCTTCACGATCCGCACCATGGCCGATGGACTGGGTGACAACAACATGTTTGGGATTTATGTCGTCGGGGACACCGTGTACGTGGGCACCGAGGGCGGTCTGAGTATTTCCACCGATGGCGGGGCGACGTTTGTCAACCGCACCACCGCCGACGGCCTGGGGGACGACGGGGTGAAACAGGTGTATGCGGTAGGGGACACCGTGTATGTGGGCACCGACGGCGGTCTGAGCATTTCCACCGATGGCGGGGCGACGTTCGTCAACCGCACCACCGCTGACGGCCTGGGCAGCAATTCCGTGTTCGGGGTGCATGCCGTCGGGGACACCGTGTACGTGGCCACCTCCCTTGGTGGGCTGGGTATTTCCACCAACGGTGGAAAATCGTTCGTCAACCGCACCACCGCCGACGGGCTGGGCACCAACGATGTGAACGCGGTGTACGCCGTCGGGAAGACCGTGTACGCGGCTACCGACCGCGGCGGTCTGGGTATTTCCACCGATGGCGGCAAAACGTTTACCACCAGGACCACCGACGACGGGCTGGGCAGCAACTACGTGTACTCGGTGTATACCGTCGGGGACACCGTGTACGCGGGCACCGATGGCGGTCTGAGTATTTCCACCGACGGGGGGGCGACCTTCAGTAACCGCACCAGTGCCGACGGACTGGGTGAGGGCGGCGTGCATGGGGTGTACGCCGTCGGGGACACCGTGTACGCGGCCAGCACGGGCGTAAGCATTTCCACCGATGGTGGTGCGACATTCACCAACCACAGCGTCGCGCAGTGTCCGGATCCGGCTCCGCACCATCAATGAAATCGGGTCCACGACGAGCTGAGCCATGTCTGGTACTGCGCGACCCGGCGCCGAGGCCGCACGCGTCGCGGCGATTTGGCAAACGTTGTCGTTAGCTCCGCTTGCCCGGTGGCCGCGCGCCACTGGCTATACCCAGACCTTTAACTTCCGGGCCTCTCACTTCCGCTGCCTCGGATGGAGCGGCTGCGGGCTCTGATGCGGGCTCAGGGGTCGTCGTTGGCTGGGCAGGTGCTGCTGCAGGTGTCGACTTCTTCGCGCCGGGCCGCTTGGCTCCCGCGGCGATACCAAGACCCTTGACCGGCTGAGCCGGTGAAGTCGCCTCGGCCGCCGGTGCCGCCGGTGCCGCAGTCTCGGCCACCGGTGCCGCAGGCGCTGACTTCTTGGCACCGGGCCGTTTGGCTCCGGCGGCGATGCCAAGACCCTTCGCGGGTGCCGCGGGTGCCGCGGG
>JBAXIA010000178.1:0-5506 GCA_037138615.1 Mycobacteriaceae bacterium
CCCATGGCCCGTGTACCCGGAAGCCGTAACGCTGCCCGGGGGTGATGGTCGGCAGGTACGCATGCCAGACGAAACCGTCGACTTCATCGAGGGGGATGCGGGTCTCGGCGCCACCGTCGTCGATCAGACAGAGTTCGACGTGATCGGCCACCTCGGAGAACACCGAGAAGTTGGTGCCCGCGCCGTCGAAGGTGGCACCGAGGGGGTAGGGGGTGCCGGGCCAGACGGTGGTCCGCACGGGTTCGGAAGCCATGGGTCGACCCTAACGGCCGGGTCGGCCTCCCGCGAGGGTTGTCACCACCATCCGGTTGCGGCACCGATCTTGCGTCCGAGTTCCGGTGTCAGGGTGCGCATGTAGGTCGCCGACAGGTGATGGGCGTCGTGGTAGACGAGCACGTTGCCTTCAATGGCACGGCAGTAGTCGTCACGGCATACGGCGTCGCTCATATCGAGGGGCTTGAGCATCGGGAACTGCTGGACGAAGTCCAGTGTCTGGTTGTGTTCGGAGAGCACCTCGGAGCGTTTGATGCCGCAGGACACCGCGTCCCCGCCCTTGGCCAGGCAGTCGGCTGGCTGGAACGGCTTACCGTCACGGACCAGCCACGGCGTGTCCCGCATCGCCAGCACTGGGATCTTGTTATCCGCCAACGTTTTCCAGATTCCGATATAGGTGCCCGGCATCACGTCGCCGGGTTTGATATTCCACGGCCGCGTCGAGGTGGTGAACACGAAGTCTGGATGGTCTTTGATGAGCCTGGCCATCACCCGTTGGTTCCAGACGCGGCATTTGGGATAGGGCCGGTTATCGCCCATCACCAGCGGCATCTGCTCGGTGGTGAGCGGACAACCCATCTTCAGATAGGTGACCACCTTGAAGTGGTGCTGGCGGCCGAGGATGTCCAGCGCGGTGATCCAGTGTTCGGCATGCGAACCGCCCGCCAGGGCGATGGTGCGGGTGGCCGACGGGTCGCCGTAGCTGCAGTTGATGATGCCGACGTTGTCGAAGTCGCTGATGCAGCCGTCGTTGGTGGACTCCGGTACATCCTCGGTGGCCTCCAGCACGGTGGGGCGGAACGGCAGCTGCGGCACCCGGGCGTGATCGATCAGCGCGCGGGCACCCGGATAGTCGGTGCGCGACAGGTCAATCAGTTCCTTGCCGCTGGCGCGTTCCACCGCAACGTGCTCACGCCAGGTGAAGGAAGTGGCCGTCAGAGTCACCCCGAGCAAGATCACGGCGGTTCCGCTGACGATGGTGGGCCGGCGCAATCGGGATCGCCAGGATCTACTCGAGCTTGGGACGGCGGGGGCGGTGTCGAGGGCCGTGCGCCGAGAGCGCAGCGGCTCCTCCACGAAACGCATCGTCAGATAGGCCAGGGCACCCGAGATCAGAAGAATCACCAGACCATCGAAGAACTGTGCGTGCGCACCGCCGGTGTAAGCGAGCCAGAAGATCAGCAGCGGCCAGTGCCACAGGTACAGCGAGTACGCCATCGAGCCGAGTGTCACCAGCGGGGCGGCGGCCAGCAGCCGGTTGGGCAGTGGAAGGCGGCCACCCGTTGACGTGCGGTTGGCCGCGGCCAGGATCATCAGCACCGTCGCACCCACCGGCACCAGCGCCCATGGGCCGGGGAATTGTTTGACGCCGTCGATCAGGGCGCCACAGGACAGGATCGCCACCAGTGCCACCGACGCCAGCAGCGTCCGAAGCCACATCGGCCAGCGGATGAAGGGCACCAGCGCGCCCACCAGAACGCCGAGCAGCAACTCCCAGGCCCGCGCGAAGCTGTTGTAGTACGCCGCGGTCTGGTCGGTGTGGTGCAGCACGATCGCGTAGATGAATGAGGCCGTCATCAACACACCCAGCAGCGCGATGAAGGCCGACCGCAACCGGTTGCCCAACCGGGTGCGCGCCAGCGCGACGAACGCGAGCACAAGGAAGAGGAAGGCGATGTAGAACTGCCCCTGCACCGACATCGACCAGATGTGCTGCAACGGCGAGACTGCCTCGCCGGCGCGCAGATAGTTCGATGCGGTGGCGGCCAGTTCCCAGTTCTGGAAGTAGCCGAGGCTCGCCAGGCTCTGGTCGGCGAAGGTCTCCCAGCGGGTCTGGGGCTGCACCAGGACGGTCAATACCGCTGCGGCGGCGAGCACCACGACCAGGGCGGGCAGCAGACGTCGCGCCAGGCGCTTAATCGTCGGCCATGGCGACAGCGAAGCCCGCGGAGCCAGTGCGGACCGCAGCAGCGAACTGCCGAAGAAGAACCCGGACAACACCAGGAACACGTCGACACCGCCGGACACCCGACCGAACCAGACGTGGAAGACGGCCACTAGCGCGATCGCGACACCGCGCAATCCGTCCAGGTCATGGCGATACCCAGGGGCCGGGCTCGGGGGAGCCGGCTCGGGTGCTGCCGGGTCCGGTGAGCTCGCCGACGAGGGCCGGAACAGGGTAAGAGTGGACATGATCGCCCGTTAATCTACCAATTCCGGCGTCCCGATTAGCTGCGGCGAATCGCTACCGCTCGAAGCGCCGGATTAGGCTGCACACCGTGTCGGCGTTGACTCCGAAGCAGATCAGCGCCATTGACGCCGCTCATATCTGGCATCCGTACGCCACGATCGGTGCCGAGGCGGTTCCGCCGGTGGTTGCCATGGGGGCCGACGGCGCGTGGCTGACAGTGGTCCGCGACGGCGCACCGATCCGGGTGCTCGACGCGATGTCCTCCTGGTGGACCGCAATTCACGGGCACGGCCATCCGGAGCTTGACGGGGCGATCACTCACCAACTGACGGTGCTCAACCACGTCATGTTCGGCGGTCTCACACATGAGCCGGCCGCCCGGCTGGCTGCACTTCTGGTGGACATCACACCGGTCGGACTGGACACCGTCTTCTTCTCCGACTCTGGCTCGGTGAGCATCGAGGTGGCCGTCAAGATGGCGCTGCAGTACTGGCGCAGCAGGGGTCGATTGACCAAGCACCGGCTGATGACCTGGCGCGGTGGTTACCACGGCGACACGTTCACCCCGATGAGCGTGTGCGACCCCGACGGCGGGATGCACTCACTGTGGCACGACGTGTTGACCGCGCAGGTGTTCGCCCCGGCGGTGCCAGCCGACTACGACCCGGAGTACATCGCCGCCTTCGAAGCACAGTTGGCCACCCACGCCGACGAACTGGCCGCGGTCATCGTCGAACCGGTGGTGCAGGGCGCCGGCGGGATGCGCTTCCACGACCCGCGCTATCTCTCAGACCTCCGGGTGATCTGCGACCGCCACGATGTGCTGTTGATCTTTGATGAGATCGCCACCGGCTTCGGCCGCACCGGAGAACTGTTCGCCGCCGATCACGCCGGCGTCAGCCCCGACATCATGTGTGTCGGTAAAGCACTCACCGGCGGCTACATCACCCTGGCGGCGACGCTGTGCACCACTGTGATCGCGGAAACGATCAGCAAGGGTGATCCTGGCGCATTGATGCACGGGCCGACGTTCATGGCCAACGCGCTGGCCTGCGCGGTGGCGGTGGCATCCGTGGAACTGCTGCTGCGTCAGGACTGGAAGGCCCGGGTCGCCGAGATCGGCGCGGGCCTGGCCGCCGGGCTGGAACCGGCGCGCACACTGCCCGGTGTCGCCGACGTGAGGGTGTGCGGGGCGATCGGGGTGATCGAGACGCGTCACCCCGTCGATATGACGGTGGCGACGTCGGTGGCACTCGACCACGGGGTGTGGCTGCGGCCGTTCCGCAACCTCATCTATGCGATGCCGCCGTTCATCTGTCCCCCGGAGGAGATCGACCAGATCACCTCGGCCATGGTGGCGGTGGCCCGGGCTCTAGGCTAGGAACCGATGGCTCCCGGACTTCCGCCCCGCACCGACAGCTCCCCGCTGGCCTGGCTCGACACTGTCGAACGTCAGCGCCGGGCGGCCGGACTGCGGCGATCGTTGCGTTCCCGAAGCGCAGTCGCCTGTGACGTCGACCTGGCCTCCAATGATTACCTCGGCCTGTCACAGCATCCCGATGTGATTGAGGCAGGTGTGCAGGCGCTGCGCACCTGGGGTTCAGGTTCGACCGGATCGCGACTGGTCACCGGGAACACCGAGTTGCACGAGGAGTTCGAGTCGGAGCTGGCCGATTTCGTCGGTGCCGCATCGGCGCTGGTGTTCTCCTCGGGCTATACCGCCAATCTCGGTGCGGTGGTCAGCCTTTCGGGACCGGGTTCGCTGGTGGTCTCCGATTCCGCTGCGCACGCCTCGCTGGTGGACGCCTGTCGACTGTCGCGTGCCCGGATCGTGGTCGCGCCGCACCGCGACGTCGACGCGGTGGCAGCTGCACTGGCCGGTCGCGACGAGGAACGCGCGTTGGTCGTTACGGATTCGGTATTCAGTACCGACGGTGTGCTGGCGCCGCTGCGGCGCCTACACGAGGTGTGCCGTGCACATGGCGCCCTGCTACTCGTCGACGAGGCGCACGGTTTGGGTGTGCGGGGGACCGGTGGGCGCGGACTCTTACATGAGCTGGGGCTCGCGGGTGCTCCGGATGTGGTGATCACGACGACGCTGTCGAAGGCGTTGGGAAGTCAGGGCGGTGTGGTGCTCGGATCAGAGGCCGTGCGCGATCACCTCATCGACAGTGCACGGCCGTTCATCTTCGACACCGGATTGGCGCCGGCCTCGGTGGGCGCTGCCCTGGCCGCACTGCGGGTGCTCGGTGCCCAGCCGTGGCGCGCCGAGACGGTGCTGGCGCATGCTCGCACTCTGGCCGAGGTCTGCGATGTGCCCGAGACACCCGAATCGGCGGTGGTGTCGGTGATCCTCGGCGATCCCGATGTGGCCGTGGCGGCCGCCACCGCCTGCCTGGATGCGGGTGTGCGGGTGGGGTGCTTCCGGCCACCGACCGTCGCGGTCGGAACCTCGCGACTTCGCCTGACCGCGCGCGCATCACTGTCCGACGATGAGATGGACCTTGCCCGCACGGTGCTCACCCGGGTGCTCGCGGCCGGCGGCCGATGACCGTAGTCGTCATCACCGGAACCGGGACCGGTGTGGGTAAGACGATCGCGACGGCTGCGCTGGCCAGTTGCGCCCCTGGTGTCGCGGTGTGCAAACCGGTTCAGACCGGGGGTGACGACGACCTGGCCGAGATCGCTCGGCTGTCCGGTGCGCGTGAATTAGTCTCAGTGGCGCGTTATCCCGATGCGCTGGCACCGGTTGCCGCCGCCGCGGCGGCCGGGCGGTCACTACCGTCGGCTGAACAGATCATCGACGCCGTACGCTCCATTGACCGGCCTGGCCGGCTGACCCTGATTGAGGGCGCCGGTGGGCTGCTGGTCGAACTCGCCGCCGGTGGCGTCACACTGCGAGAACTTGCCGTTGAGTTGGGCGCGCCGGTTCTGGTGTTCTGCGAAGCCGGTCTCGGCACTCTCAACCAAACCGCCCTGACCCTGGAAGCCCTTGAAAACAAGAGCGTTTCGTGTGCCGGCCTGGTGATCGGATCCTGGCCG
>JBAXIA010000179.1:0-5441 GCA_037138615.1 Mycobacteriaceae bacterium
GGGCCAGGCTTTGCAGTGCGCCCCAGTCCCGGAACCAGTCGTCCTTGAGATAGGTGGGCAGCGTGGTCGCCCGGAAGAGCAACTCGCTGATGCCTAGCGGACCACCGCCGATGTTGTCCATCACCGGCGAGTTGGCGTCCGCGCCGAACCGGTCGGGCAGAATCCGCCACTTCGGCACCTCAGCAACACCGTTGGTGTGCCCGAATGGCCGTTGACAGGGAAAGGCAAGGCCCACCAGCCAGTCCAGCAGCACCGGATCGTCGGATCCGACCACCTGTTGCAATGTCCGCAGTAGGGGGATTCGTGGTGGGGTGACAGCGATCCAGTGCTGTGGCGCCAGGTCGTCGTCTTTGGCCACCACCCGGACCATGGTTGCCGCGGCCGGGATACCAGCAAGCGGTGCCCTCAGGTTGCGCCAGGCCGGCGTCGGGCCGATATCGGCAAAGCCCAGCGAGCCGCCCGCCCTACCGGCCGCCGCCTGTTCGTCGGTGGCCCACTGGATCTGAACCTCCCCCTCGTCGAAGCGACCTGCAGCCGACACCACGAGCAGGGGCGCGGATTCTTTGCCGGTCGTCTCCCGCGGAGGCAGCCGGTACCAAGCCGAGCGCAGCAGCGCCGGTTGCTGGACGCCGGCCCGCCAACTGCCCAGAACCGGGGTGCTGGCCGGATTGAGGCCATAGGGCAGGCGGACCTCCGATCCGTTCACACCGGTCACGGCGGTGCCGCCGCTTTCGGTTCCGAGTTCGCCGGCCGTGACGCTCTTGTCGGCGGCATCGATGAAGTTCCCGCCGCCGGGTGGTTCTTTGACCGGATCTGCCGCGATATCAGCAGGAATACCGTTGGGGGAGAAGCCTTCTGAGGTGACCAAGCCCAGCGCCTCGCCGACCGCCGTACCCACCGGTGTCAGCATGCCGATGTTGGGATCCTGTTCCACCATCACGTCGTTGGCAAGCCCGCAGCCCTTACCGGTGAGCGCCTCCAGATTGGAGCGGCCCACCGACCATGCCGGGTATTGGATGACCATTCCCAGTGTCAATGAGGCCACCTCGAAAATCACCAACGCCCACGAGGCGACGGCCAACGGTGAGCCTCCTAGTCCCGACCATCGATGTCGGCCGGCGTCGCCGTCGCCGACATTCGCGAAGTGGAGCCATGCCGCCACAAAGAGGGCGACAACCGTCAGGCCGAGCAGCGCGGTGGTGAAGCCGAAGTGCCACGCGGGGAACTGGTTGGACCACGGGACGCCGAAGCTGGAGACGTACCACCACCCGTTGACACTGGCGAATGCCAGTGCCGTGATGAACAGCACCACCGCTGCGAACACCGCGCGGTTACGGCGCGACCTCAACACGTGCGGGGTGACCGCGATGGCGGCAAGCGCGCCGAGAGAGCCGGCTAGACCGGCGAAGACTCCGAAATGGTGAGTCCACTTCGTCGGGGTAAACATCATTGCCAGGAACGAGATGGTGGTGATGCCGATGATCCGCCGGCTTGGTCCGGCCGCGGTGCCTGGAATATGGCCGCGGCGCAGGATCATCGCGACCGACACCGTCAACGCAATCAGCAGCGCCAGTACAGCGAACCGGCGAGCGATCGACCCATCCGGGGTTGCCATGAACAACCGTTCGTAGCGCAGGTGTTCGTCGAACCAGCTCAGACTTGGCCCGACCGCGCGTTTGAGTGCATTGGCCTGGACCTCCCCGGCGAAAGTCTGGTCACGGAAGATCAGGATGATCGGCACCGTGGCTGCGGCGAGGATCGGTGCCAGCAGGGGCAAGCGGCCGAACTGCCGGGCGCGCCGGTGCAGGATTGTCCGTAGCGGGCCGACAGCCACCAGCAGGGCGCCGATCGATGCGATCCCGGTGGGCCCGGAGAACAGGGTCAGGGCGCCGATGATGCAGGCCACCGCAACCGGCAGTAGTCGGCTGGTGGCCACCCCGCGTTCCACCGAGCACCAGGTGGCCAGGATGCCGAGGGCGATGATCGGCTCGGGGCGCAGGCCGTTGTTCAGTGGCAGCCAGAAAGCGAGAAACATGCCTGCCGCAGTCCACGCGGCCGCTCGGCTGATCTTGACGGCATGCCCGAGTCGGGGGATGACCTCACGGCTGATCAGCCACCAGCAGGCAAGCGCCATCAGCAGAGTGGGCAGGCGCATCCAGATGCTTGTGGTCGACACATGTGCCCACAGCGCAAGTAGGTCGTAGTACCAACCGAAGGGTGCCTCCGGTGTACCGAACCAGCGGTAGTAGTTGGCCATATAACCGGCGTTCTCCGACACCCGCGCCATCGTGAGGATGTAGCCGTCATCTGAGGTGTTGGCACCGACGAAGTGCCACCACACCAGCACGGCGATCACCAGGGCGTCCAGTCCGCGCAATGACCACCAGCGTCGTGGCAGGAACCTGCGGTGTCGGGCACCGTCAGCGGTGTCCAACACATGCAGGGCGATTAGCGCTGCGACGGTGAGCACCACGCCGAGCACCATCGCCGCCATCTTCATCGGGGTCGGAGCGCTGCTGTAGCGGGTGTCGATGGTGGCCGAGAAGTTCAGGCCGGGCGGTGCCGGTCCGGACAGATCGGTGAAGACCCCGACGATCTGCGGCCGGAAGTCATAGCCGCCCCGCTCACCGCGTAGTGGTGCGCCCGGGTCATCGCTGTCAAGACCCTTGCTGAGGCCGACGAACTCGGCGCTGACCTTGTCGGCATGGGCGGTAAACGTCAGCTTCTGACAGGCCGGGCTGAGTACCTGGCTCATCGGGGCCACCACGACCGGTGTGTTTCGCACGACGACGACAAGATCGCCGTTGGCCCGCTGGATGAGTAGTCCGCGGTCGACGGCCTTGGGTGCCTGCTTCGGCACCGTGGAGAGTAGGACGGTCTTGTCCGCATTCGCCGCCCCGGCCAGACCGGCGGCTGCCGTGCACGGCACGGTGATGGTTAAATCCGTGGCCACATAACCGATCAGCGGAGCGGTCACACTTCCCAGCGTTCCGTTCTGCGGCCAATTCAGCTGTGCGGTGGTCTGCTGTACCGGAAGAAACGGCGTCAGGATCGCCAGTGCGGTGCCCAGCAGGCCGGCGATGACGGCCACCAGGCGGGCGGTTCGGTACGTTGCTTCCCCGGGTGTCACGGAGTCGGTCACGGGAGCGCTGGCAGCCATCACGGGCGGTTTCGGATGGCCAGCACGAACGGGCCGATGGATGTGACCTGGAAGTGCGGCTCCGCGAACAACGTGGCGTCCAGGTCAACGGTGTATCTGCGCACATTCGGCTGATTTGGATAGACGTCCTCGGCCAGCCGCAGTGTGTAGGTATTCGATGAACCGGCTGCCCCGCCGCGGCGCATCAGGAACACCGTCGGCGGTTCCCACGGCATCGAATCGAGAGCGCGCGCGAACTCGTCGGCACTGTGCAACTTGCCCCACGACTCGATTGTGGCCGCCCGTTTGTCGAACTGTGCGAGTGGATTGGCGTAGTGCGAAGTCAGGCCCTGGAACCCGTAGTACGGGTAGTAGGACAGGAAGCTGTAGTCCGCGGTCATTACGACCGTCTCGTCTCGTGGCTTCCCGGTTGCCTCCCGGATCGCCGCGTCGATCTGTGAGTAGTACTTCTCGGCACCGGGCGGCCTGCGGTCACCTCGTTGGCCGTCGCCATCGGTATCGGTGTAGGCGACATTGAGATCGGGTCGCAAGACATGGGGTATGTCCTGGCTGAAGCCGATGGCGCCGATCACGCCAATCGCCACCGCCACCGGAATCACCCGCCTACTCATGCGGGCCGCGGCTGCCATCGCGATCTCGATAAAGCCGAAAACACCTGCCGCCGAGAGCAACACGGTCAGGGTGGGTTGCAACCGGAACGACAGCAGGGTGGTGCCGGCCAGCGTGGTCAACATCGACAACAACGACCATGCGTAGAGCGCTAGCACGCCGATCCCGATCGCGGCAGCACGGATGGATCCGATTCCCGGGTCGCGTCGCTCTCCCCCGCACGCGGGAGGTGCCCCCAGCCCGCCGGAACTCCAGCTTCTCCAGACCAGCCAGAGGGTGCCCAGCATGCACAGTGCTCCGAGAAGGGAGAACTGCAGCATCGGGAACGTCAACACCGCGCCATCGCCGGGCAGGTAGTGCTGTGCGGTTCCAGTGTCACCGAGTGGTCCGCGGGCGGCACGCAGTAGGAAGGGCAGCCAGGTGATCGCCGCGATCGATGCTGCGATCACCGCGATCACCGCCAATCGCAACAGCGGACCAACACTTCGCTGGGCGATCGCCGCCAGCACCGCCATGACCGTGAGGGCGAAGGCGGTGTAGCCCAGCAGCAGGGTGTAAAAGGTGGCGGTGAAGCCGAGGAACACCCCGACGCCGACGACGGCTGCCCAGCCGCCGTGTCGCTGGCCTCCCCGCAGGCCCGACCATGCCAGCACCAGCACGGGGGGGATGAGCACGGTGATCATCGCGCTATAGGGCTCAGTTGAGTTGTAGGCCAGAGTGACCGCAGCCGTTGCGGTGGTCACCGCCAATGCGTACTCAAACCTGATCAGCGTCGACCACAGCACAAACGCCACCGCCACAGCGATCGCAATCGATGTGATGGCCCACGGCTTGTACATCTCCCAGGCCGGCGTGGATGTCAGGGATGCGGCCCGGCCGCCGATCCAAAACCAGCCGGGCGGGTAGAACGGTGGCAGCCCGGCATAGGTCATATCGTGCAGCGCGCTGCTGTCAGCGAGTCTGGTCAGGTACTCGGTGCGAAACTGCTGATCGACGGAGATACCGAACAGGTACAGCTTTGTTGCCCCCAATGGCATCCCCAGGGTCACCACTGCGAACGCGGAAAGCAGCACCGCCGCGCCGATTCGGGCAATCCACCGCCGGCCACGCCGCCACAGCAATCCGACACCGAGAAGACCGATAAGGCAGCCGACCTGACCGACGGTCGTCAACGCGTGTAACTGGTTCGATGATGGGAACGCCGGCCACTCCACCCGTGCGATTGCTGCCAGTGCCACACCCGAGACGAGCACTGCCGCGATGGCGGCTAGAGCCATCTGGGCGGCGGTAGTCAGGGCATGGCGCATACCAATCAGATTGGCAGCTTGCGGAAGATCGGCCGCGGGATATGCCGCAACACCATCATCACGTAGCGGAAAGCGCCCGGCGCCCACACAAGGTCTTTGCCCTTGGCCGAGGCGGTGACGGCGAGATCGGCCACATATTCCTTGTCGACGGTCAGCGGTGCTTCCTTGACGTGAGCGCTCATCCGGGTGCGCACCTGACCGGGCCGGATCACCAGGACGCCGACTCCGTATTCCTTAAGTGCCTCACCGAGGCCCAGGTAGAAGCCATCGAGTCCGGCTTTGGTAGAGCCGTAGACGAAATTCGACCGCCGCACCCGTTCGCCGGCTGCAGAGCTCATTGCGATGATGCGTCCGAAGCCTTGGTG
>JBAXIA010000180.1:0-5264 GCA_037138615.1 Mycobacteriaceae bacterium
CACTGGGCATGGCTGCTGCCGTGATGACGATTCACACCTACTACGGGTTCACCGCCACCGGCGGCCCGGCCGGCGTCGGCGAGGCGGTCGGTCGCGCGGTCCGCACCTCGGTGACCGCGACAGTATTCGTTCTACTGACCATCACGTTGGCCGTGTACGGGCAGTCCGGCAACTTCCACCTGTCCGGGTGACACCGGTGACCACACAGAAAGGCAATCCCCGCAGGCAGATTGACCCGATCTGGTGGGCGCCAGTGCTGTTCGCGGTGATCATCGGAATCGTCATCATGACCGCACTGCTCTTCAACGGAACGCTGCGCACAGTTGTACCGCTGACCCTGGTCTCCGACCGGGCCGGTCTGGTAATGGAGCCCGGCGCGAAGGTGAAATTGCGCGGGGTGGAGATCGGTCAGGTCGGCTCCATCGGAACCAATTCGGCCAACCGGTCAACGCTGAACCTGAAGATCGACCCGAAGCCCTTCCGATTCCTGCCGAGCAACGTCGAGGCCGAGATCAAGTCCAGTACCGCGTTCGGCGCGAAGTACGTCGACCTCGTGGTGCCCGACCCCGGAGCCAGTCCCGCAGCACTGAAACCGGGGGCAGTACTGCAGTCGCGCAATGTGACGGTCGAGGTCAATACCGTGTTCGAGAATCTGCAATCGGTCGTGACGTCGATCGACCCAGCCAAACTCAACGGAGTTCTGTCGGCACTGTCCGAGGCATTGCGAGGTAAGGGCGAGATCATCGGCGAGGCGATCACCGCATCCAATGACGTGCTGCTCGCCGTGAATCCACGGATGCCGACCATCACTCGGGATTGGCAGCTATTCGGCCAGACCATGAACATCTATTCGGGTGCGGCCCGAAACATCCTGTCCATCCTCGACTCGTTCTCCACCACCGCAACCACGATCAGCAATCAGGCCACCGCCCTCGACGGCGTGCTGCTTTCGGCGGTGGGATTCTCCCAATCGGGGATCACCGCGCTGGGTGCCAACCAGGAGAACCTGGTCCGATCACTGAACACGCTGGCTCCCACCACTGGATTGCTGAACACCTACTCACCGGCCTACACCTGCATGTTCCAGGGTGCGCAGTGGTTCCTGGAGAACGGTGGCCGGGATGCATTGGGCGGCAACGGCAAATCGGTGGTGATGGACGCCGCGCTTCTGTTCGGCGACGACCCGTATCGCTTCCCCGACAATCTGCCTAGGGTCGCGGCCAAGGGCGGCCCGGGCGGACGGCCCAGTTGCGGTTCACTGCCCGATCCCACCAAGAACTTCCCGGTCAAGTACCTCGTCACCGACACCGGATTCGGCACCGGACTAGACGTGCGACCCAACCCCGGTATCGGCTTCCCCGGCTGGGCCAACTACTTCCCGGCGACCCGGGCCGTCCCGGAAGTGCCGAGCATCCGTTACCCCGGCCCGCCGGCGCCCGGACCATTGCCCGGGCCCGAACCCGCACCTGGGGCGCCGGTCGTCGAGGAGGGACCGCCGTGAGGCGCCGCACCCTCGGCACCGCGATCCGAGTGGCGCTGTTCACGACCATGTGCCTGGTCTTCGTCTTCATTCTGGTGACGGTGTTCGGCCAATTCCGGTTCGACTCTCGGGTCGCCTACCGCGCGGAGTTCACCAATATCTCCGGACTCAAGGGTGGCAACTTCGTCCGAGTCGCCGGGGTGGAGGTGGGCAAGGTCACCGACCTCACCCTGCACAAGGACGGCACCGTGACAGTCGACTTCACCGTCGATAAAACACTGCCTCTCACCGAGGGCACCAAAGCCGCCGTGCGGTACGAAAACCTCGTGGGCGATCGTTACCTGTCACTGGAGGACGGCCCCGGCGCGGTGCGCAAGCTGGTGCCGGGTGCGACGATCCCGCTGGCACGGACATCGCCGGCCCTCGACGTCGACGCTCTCATCGGCGGATTCCGTCCGCTGTTCCGGGCGCTGGACCCCGATCAGGTCAACGCGCTCAGCGGGGAACTGCTCAAGGTATTCCAGGGCCAGGGCGCAACCGTCTCCTCGGTACTGGCCCAAACAACCGCGCTGACAACTACGTTGGCCGGCCGCGACAAGCTCATCGGTGAGGTCATCAACAATCTCAACACGGTGCTCGGTACCTTCGCGGCCCGTGATGAGCAGTTCGGCACCGGGCTGGACACATTGTCCCGATTGGTCACCGAACTTTCCGATCGCCGCGGCGATATCGCCACAGGTGCGGCCTATATCAACACTGCGGCGGGTTCGGTGTCCGACTTGTTGACTGCCGCGCGCCAGCCGATCAAAGACACCGTGACGCAGACCGACCGATTCGCCGGCCAGATTATGGCCGATAAAGACTATGTCGACGAACTTGTGCGCACCCTGCCCGACGCCTATCAGATCCTGGCCCGCCAGGGCCTCTACGGCGACTACTTCGGCTTCTATCTCTGCGATGCGATTCTCAAACTCAACGGCAAGGGTGGCCAACCGGTGTTCGTCAAAGTCGCCGGGCAAGACACCGGACGGTGCACACCGAAATGAGCAGACTTCAGCGTCCTCGATTCAAGCCGCTGGCCGAACGCAACCGGGTGACCGTCGGCGCCGTCGGTATCGCGTTCCTCATCGGACTGATCATCACCGCGTTCTCCTACGACAAGCTGCCCCTCATCAAGGGCACCTCGGACTACTCGGCTTATTTCACCGAGGCCGGCGGCATCAAAACCGGCAGCGACGTGCGGGTGTCCGGGATGAGTGTGGGCAGAGTCTCTGATATCCGGTTGGAGGGCAACAAGGTTCGGGTGGACTTCACTGTCCGCAACGGTGTGGAACTCGGCGAGCGCAGTGAGGCGGCTATCAAGACCGAGACCGTGCTGGGCACCAAGATGCTGGAACTGACCCCGCGCGGTGACGGCACACTGTCGGGCACGATCCCGCTCGAACGGACCAAATCCCCCTACGACCTGCCTTCCGCACTGGGCGATCTGACCACCACCATCAGCGGTCTGGACACCAACCAGCTGTCACAAGCACTGACGACCCTGTCGCAGACCTTCGCCGATACCCCGCCAGACCTGAAGACAGCGCTGCAGGGAGTGGCCCGGTTCTCAGACACCCTCAACACCCGCGACGATGCGCTGCGCAACCTGCTGGCTAACGCCAACAAGGTCACCTCGGTGCTGGCCAAGCGCAGCGATCAGATCGCCGCCCTGGTCGCCAACGCCAACGCGCTGCTGGCTGAGCTTGTGGCGCAACGCAATTCCATCGACACGCTGATGGTGAGCCTGACGAGAGCCACGGGCGAGATCTCCGGCCTGGTCGCCGACAACCGGACTCAGCTCAAGCCCGCGGTCGACAAGCTCAACGGGGTGCTCGGGATTCTGGACCACCGGAAGCAGGAATTGGAGCGCACTCTGTACCTGCTTCGCCGCTATGCGATGTCCTTCGGCGAGGTGCTCGGCTCGGGTCCGTTCTTCAAGGCGTCAGTGGTCAATCTCGCGCCGGGACAGTTCTCCCAGCCGTTCATCGACTCCGCCTTCTCCGATCTGGGCCTTGATCCGAATGTGCTGCTGCCGTCACAACTGGTGGATCCGCCGACCGGTCAGCCCGGCACGCCCCCGCTGCCCTCGCCGTATCCCCGCACCGGCCAAGGCGGGGAGCCGAATTTGACACTGCCCGATGCGATCACCGGCAACCCGGGAGATCCGCGCTACCCCTACCGGGAGCCGTTGCCGGCACCGCCACCTGGCGGTCCGCCTCCCGGTCCGCCCGCATCCGGGGGGCAGTGACAATGACACCGCAGAACCCCCGTCACAGCACGGCGTTGCGAATCGCCACCGCGCTCACCCTGATCGCCACCCTGATCGCCGGGATTGCACTCGCGAGCAACAGCTGGAACCCCAAACGCAACACCTTCGTCGCCTACTTCGCCAACACCAACGGTCTCTACACCGGCGATGAAGTGCGCATCCTCGGCGTCGCCGTCGGGACGGTGGACAGGATCGAACCTCAGCCCGCCACCGCGAAGGTCACCTTCTCGGTGGACGCGCAGTATCCGGTCCCCGCTGACGTCAAGGCGGCAATCCTGTCGCCGTCCCTGGTGAGCGCACGGGCGGTGCAGTTGGTCCCGGCCTACTCGGGCGGACCAAAACTGGCTTCAGGACAGTCGATCCCGCAGGAACGGACCGCCGTCCCCGTCGAGTGGGATGACTTCCGAGCTCAACTGGAGAAGCTCACCGACTCGCTGCAACCCACCACACCGGGTGGTCAAAGTCCGCTGGGCGAGTTCATCAACACCGCCGCGGCGAACCTGCGCGGGCAGGGTGACACCGCGCGGGACACTGTGATCAAGTTATCCCAGGCGGCATCGGCCCTCGGCGACCACAGCACCGACATCTTCTCCACCGTCAAGAACCTCCAGTTGCTGGTCTCCGCTCTATCCTCCAGCAGCGACCTACTCGCCAACTTCAACACCAACCTGGCCGACGTGACCACCGTCCTATCGAACACCCCCGACGAGATCGCCGCCGCCACAACGGGTCTCGACGGCGCTGTCGGTGAACTGCGAGAATTCGTTGCCGAAAACCGCGAAGGTGTCGGCGTCACCTTCGATCACCTCAACGCCATCACCACCGCACTGAACGACAACCGCGGCGATATCAAACAGGTCCTACACATCACCCCGACGGTGTTCCAGAACTTCACCAACATCTATCAGCCCGCCCAGAGCGCCATCTCCGGCATCCTCGCCCCGGTCAACTTCGCCAACACCGTCGAGTTCATCTGCGGGGCGATCGAGGCCGCGTCCCGCAAGGGGTTCGAACAGTCGTCGAAACTATGCGTGCAATACCTGGCGCCGATCATCAAGAATCGGCAGTACAACTACCTGCCCATCGGCGGCAACCCATTCGTTGGCGCGTCGGCTCGACCCAATGAACTCACCTACAGCGAGGACTGGCTGCGCCCAGATGCGGCACCACCGCCGGTAGTACCGTCTGGATCGCCACTGCCGGCTGAAGCGGTGAATGCAACCTCGACCGATCCGGGCCGAGGCTTGGTCGGGCTCATGCTTCCGCCGGAAGGCACACCATGAGGCGCCTGCTAGTGGGTCTGCTCGCCGTGGCGCTGCTGCTGAGTGGATGTGGTTGGCGGGGACTGAACTCGCTGTCACTTCCCGGCACGCAGGGCCGCGGAGACGGTTCATACACCGTCCAGGCGCAACTGCCCGACGTGGTGACCATCCAGCAGAACACCCGGGTGCGCGTCGCCGATGTCACCGTCGG
>JBAXIA010000181.1:0-5239 GCA_037138615.1 Mycobacteriaceae bacterium
TGGCGCACGGTATCGAGTCGCTCGGCCACCCTCTGGTGGACTATGTCCGGGGACGTGGGCTGCTACGCGGGGTGGTGCTCACCGCGCCGCACGCCAAGGTCGTCGAGGGCGCTGCCAGGGAGGCCGGCTTCCTGGTCAATGCGGCAGCACCCGACGTCGTCCGGTTGGCCCCGCCGCTGATCATCACCGAGGCGCAGATCGAGGAGTTCCTGGCCGCGCTGCCCGCCATCCTGGATACCGCGGGAGGGAGAATATGACGAGACACTTCCTCCGCGATGACGATCTGAGCCCGGCCGAACAGTCCGAGGTGCTGGCACTTGCCGCCGAACTCAAGAAGACGCCGTTTGACCGACGGCCACTGGAAGGCCCCCGGGGTGTGGCGGTCATCTTCGACAAGAACTCCACCCGCACCCGGTTCTCCTTCGAAATGGGCATCGCGCAACTCGGCGGGCATGCCGTCGTGGTCGACGGCCGCGACACCCAACTCGGCCGCGATGAGACCCTGGCCGACACCGGCCGGGTGCTGTCCCGCTACGTCGACGCGATCGTGTGGCGGACCTTCGGCCAGCACCGGCTTGACGAGATCGCTTCGGCGGCAACGGTTCCGGTGGTCAATGCGCTATCGGATGATTTCCATCCCTGCCAGGTACTTGCCGACCTGCAGACCCTGGCTGAGCGCAAGGGATCACTGTCAGGCCTGCGGATGTCCTATCTCGGTGACGGCGCCAACAATATGGCCAACTCGCTGATGCTCGGCGGGGTCACGGCGGGTGTACATGTCACGATCGCCGCGCCGCCCGGTTTCGAACCCGACGCATCCGTGGTCGCCGCCGTGCGAGCGCGCGCTGCCGAGACCGGCGCGACGGTCACCCTCACCGACGATCCGCACAGCGCCGCCTCCGGCGCCGATGTGCTCGTCACTGACACCTGGACATCCATGGGTCAGGAGAACGACGGACTAGACAGGGTGGGCCCGTTCCGTCCCTACCAGCTCAATGCCGAACTGTTGGCCCTGGCCGACCCGGAAGCCATTGTGCTGCATTGCCTTCCGGCACACCGGGGTGAGGAGATCACCGATGAGGTGATCGACGGCCCGCACAGCGCGGTATGGGATGAGGCCGAGAACCGGCTGCACGCGCAGAAGGCACTGCTGGTGTGGCTGTTGGAACGAGCAGCCCAATGACGGGGTCACCGGAAGTCGCCACCACCCGGGCCGGGCGTCAGGCGCGCATTGTCGCGATCCTGTCGTCACGGTCGGTGCACAGCCAAGGTGAGCTTGCAGCGCTGCTGGCCGATGACGGTGTCGATGTCACCCAGGCCACCCTGTCGCGGGATCTGGAGGAACTCGGCGCGGTGAAACTGCGCGGCGCCGACGGCGGCGGTGGGGTGTACGTGGTGCCCGAGGACGGCAGCCCGGTTCGCGGGGTCTCCGGCGGCACCGAACGCGTATCGCGGCTGCTCGGCGAACTGCTGGTGTCCACCGACGCCAGCGCCAACCTGGCCGTCCTGCGCACCCCGCCGGGTGCGGCCCACTACCTGGCCAGTGCCATCGACCGGGCCGCACTGCCCGAAGTGGTCGGCACCGTCGCCGGGGATGACACCATTCTGGTGATAGCTCGCGAGCCGATGACCGGCGCGCAACTGGCCACCATGTTCGAGAACATTCGCTAAGCCGTCCGTTAAGCACCAACAAGAGGAGAAATTTCATGTCCGAGCGCGTCATCCTGGCCTACTCCGGCGGCCTGGACACCTCGGTGGCCATCAGCTGGATCGGCCGGGAGACCGGCAAAGAGGTGGTGGCCGTCGCCATCGACCTCGGACAGGGCGGCGAGGATATGGAGGTCGTGCGCCAGCGGGCCATGGACTGCGGGGCCGCCGAGGCGGTCGTGATCGACGCCCGCGACGAGTTCGCCAACGAGTACTGCCTGCGTGCCATTGAGTCCAATGCCCTCTACATGGACCGCTATCCACTGGTCTCGGCGCTGAGCCGGCCGCTGATCGCCAAGCATCTGGTGGCCGCCGCCCGGCAATACGGCGGCGGCGTGGTCGCCCACGGCTGCACCGGCAAGGGTAACGACCAGGTGCGTTTCGAGGTCGGATTCGCCACGCTTGCACCGGATCTGGAGGTGCTGGCACCGGTCCGCGATTACGCCTGGACCCGGGAGAAGGCCATCGCGTTCGCCGAGGAGAACGCGATCCCGATCAACGTCACCAAGCGTTCGCCGTTCTCCGTCGACCAGAACGTCTGGGGCCGCGCGGTGGAGACCGGCTTCCTGGAGCAGTTGTGGAACGCCCCCACCAAGGATGTCTACGACTACACCGAAGACCCGACGCTGAACTGGAACACCCCCGATGAGGTGATCGTCGGCTTCGAGGCCGGTCGGCCGGTCTCCATCGACGCCCGACCGGTCACGGTGCTGGAGGCCATCGTCGAACTCAACCGCCGGGCCGGAGCCCAGGGCGTGGGCCGCCTCGACGTCGTCGAGGATCGCCTCGTCGGCATCAAGAGTCGGGAGATCTACGAGGCCCCCGGTGCGATGGTGCTCATCACCGCACACACCGAACTCGAGCATGTGACCCTGGAACGTGAACTCGGCCGGTTCAAGCGGACCACCGACCGGCGCTGGGGCGAGCTGGTGTACGACGGACTGTGGTTCTCGCCGCTGAAGACCGCGCTGGAGTCCTTCGTGGCCAAGACTCAGGAGCGGGTGACCGGTGAGATCCGGATGGTGCTGCATGGCGGGCACATCTCGGTCAACGGCCGCCGCAGCCCGGAGTCGCTGTACGACTTCAATCTCGCCACCTACGACGCAGGCGACACCTTCGATCAGTCCGCGGCCAAGGGATTCGTGCACCTGCACGGGCTGTCGTCAAAGATCGCGGCGGCCAGAGATATGCGGGCAGACGAATCTGCCCGGGGCGACATGCGGGATGGCCAGACGTGACCACCAACGAGGGATCGCTGTGGGGAGGTCGGTTCGCCGACGGCCCCGCACCGGAACTTGCGGCCCTGAGCCGCTCCACGCACTTCGACTGGGTGCTGGCGCCCTATGACGTCATCGCATCCAAAGCCCACGCCATGGTGCTGCATAAAGCGGGCCTCGTGACCGACAAGCAGCGCGACGCCCTGCTGGCCGGGCTGGACAGTCTGGGGTCGGATATCGCCGACGGCAGTTTCACACCCATCGTCACCGACGAAGACGTCCACGGTGCATTGGAACGCGGTCTCATCGACCGGGTCGGAGCCGACATCGGTGGTCGGCTGCGGGCCGGCCGGTCGCGCAATGATCAGGTGGCCACGCTGTTCCGGATGTGGCTGCGCGATGCCATGCGCCGGGTGGCCGACGGTGTCTTCGGTGTCGTCGAGGCGCTCACCGCGCAGGCGGCCGCGCACCCGAGCGCGGTCATGCCCGGTAAAACTCATCTGCAGGCCGCGCAGCCGGTTCTGCTGGCGCATCACCTACTGGCTCATGCTCATCCGCTACTGCGTGATGTGGATCGGATCGCCGACTTCGATGACCGCACGTCGGTGTCACCGTACGGATCCGGTGCGCTGGCCGGGTCCTCGCTGGGTCTGGATCCCGATGCCATCGCCGCGGACCTGGGTTTCGCCGCGGCCGCGGACAACTCGATCGACGCCACCGCGTCCCGCGATTTCGCCGCCGAAGCAGCCTTCGTGCTGGCCATGATCGCCGTCGATATCTCCCGGCTGGCCGAGGACATCATTTTATGGAGCACCACCGAATTCGGTTATGTCACGCTGCACGATGCCTGGTCGACCGGAAGTTCGATCATGCCGCAGAAGAAAAACCCGGATATCGCCGAACTGGCTCGCGGTAAGACCGGCCGGCTGATCGGTAACCTCGCGGGGCTACTGGCCACGCTCAAGGCGCAGCCGCTGGCGTATAACCGCGATCTGCAGGAGGACAAGGAACCGGTATTCGACTCGGTGGCTCAACTCGAACTGGTGCTGCCGGCGATGGCCGGGCTGGTCGCCACCCTGGTCTTCGATGTGAATCGGATGGCCGCACTTGCCCCGGCCGGCTACACCCTGGCCACCGATGTCGCCGAATGGCTGGTGCGCCGCGGTGTGCCGTTCCGAAACGCACATGAGGCGGCCGGCGCGGCGGTTCAGGCGGCCGAAGGTCGCGGTGTGGGCCTCGATGAGCTCACCGATGATGAACTCGCCGCGATCAGCGCCGAGCTGACTCCCGAGGTGCGAGACGTGTTGACGGTGACGGGTTCGGTCACAGCCCGCAATGCCCGTGGCGGCACCGCTCCGGAACAGGTTGCTTCCCAGCTGCAGACGGTGCGCGAGAACGTTGACGGATTGCGGCAGAGACTTCGTCGAGCGCCGCAACGACACGGATGACTAGACGGGACTCGGGGTACGAACTATTCGGCCAGCAGCAGTTCCGCAACGTCTGGACCGCAAACCTCGTTTTCAACCTCGGCTTGGTGATGCTGAACCTCGGCGTCGCCTGGACGATGACGTCGTTGACCGACAGCCCGATCTTGGTGAGCATGGTGCAGACAGCATCGAGCCTGCCGTTCATTTTATTCGCGATTCCGTTGGGAATCGCGACCGATTCAGTGGGCCATCGCCGGATGATGATCGTGTCCCAGGTCTGGATGCTGGGCGTGACCGCTCTGCTCGGCGTGATCGCGATCGCCGGGGGCTGGGATCTCACCCCGCGCCTGCTGTTGTTCACGATGTTCTTGCTCGGCGTGGGAGTAGTGGTTCAGCAGTCGTCGTGGAAGCCGTTCCTCTATGAGTTGGTGTCGAAAGACAAAATCATCGCGGCTCTGTCGTTCAATTCGCTGAGCAGCGATATCGGCCGGGCCGCCGGACCCGCTATCGGCGGCTACCTGATGGGGTACTTCGGCACCGCCGTCGTACTGTTCACCAGCACGCTCTCGCACCTCTACATGATCGTCGTCGTGAAAACCACCGGGGCTGAGACCACCGGGGCTGAGACCACCGGGGCTGAGACCACCGGGGGCGACCGGACAGCGGATCCCGATGCGTCCCGGTCGCTGCGACAAGGGTGGAGACTTCTGCGGGGATCGCCGAACCTGTACGGACCCATCATGCGCACTGCAATGGTGATGGTTACCTGCGGCGCCGTGCTGGGTCTGCTGCCGTTGGAAGCCAAGGAGAACATTCAGACCGGTCCGATCGGGTACGGCGGACTGCTGGCGGCACTGGGCATCGGCTCCGCGATCGGGGCAGCGCTGA
>JBAXIA010000182.1:0-5215 GCA_037138615.1 Mycobacteriaceae bacterium
TCGAGGACACCCTGCTGATCGCCGACCTCGGTCCGGTGACCACCGCGTCGGTCATCGAACACCTCCGTGCCCAATTGGCCGCGAGCAGTGTCCGCAACGAAACCGAGGCCCGCGCGATCCTGCGGGAGGTCCTCATCAAAGAACTCAACCCGGCACTGGACCGTTCCATCAGAGCGCTGCCGCACGCCGAGAAGCCGTCGGTGCTGCTGGTGGTCGGGGTCAACGGCACCGGCAAGACCACGACCGTCGGCAAGTTGGCGCGGGTGCTGGTGGCGGACGGGCGCCGGGTCGTGCTCGGCGCGGCCGACACCTTCCGCGCGGCCGCGGCCGACCAGTTGCAGAGCTGGGCCGCGCGAGTGGGAGCCGAGGTGGTGCGCGGCGCGGAGGGTGCCGATCCCGCCTCGGTCGCCTTCGACGCTGTGGACAGGGGCATTGCCATCGGTGCTGATGTCGTCGTCATCGACACCGCGGGCCGGTTGCACACCAAGACCGGTCTGATGGACGAACTGGGCAAGGTCAAACGAGTGGTCGAAAAGCGGGCTGCCGTCGACGAGGTGCTGCTGGTTCTCGACGCCACCATCGGGCAGAACGGACTGGCGCAGGCCCGAGTATTCGCCGATGTCGTCGACATCACCGGTGTCGTGTTGACCAAGTTGGATGGAACTGCCAAGGGCGGCATCGTGTTCCGCGTCCAACAGGAACTCGGTGTGGCGGTGAAGCTGGTCGGTCTCGGCGAGGGTCCCGACGATCTGGCACCCTTCGAGCCCGCCGCGTTCGTCGATGCGCTGCTGGGTTGACCTCCGCGCGGATCCTGCCGGGGCGAATCCCGGCATGTAACAACAGCGAAACGAAGACCTGGCATCCGTTCACTTGCACGAAACACCAGGGCGGCATTCCCGAAACAACCACTGCGCAATCTTCTGACTAAGTCGTCGGTGCTCGACCGCGACATGAAGGAGGGACCTGCGGGTGGACCAATTCCCGATATTGGGTGCGCCGGACACCGGTGACACGGCGTGGATGCTGGCGAGTTCAGCACTGGTGCTGCTGATGACACCGGGCCTGGCATTCTTCTACGGCGGCATGGTGCGCGCCAAGGGTGTGCTCAACATGATCATGATGAGCATCGCTGCAATGGGCGTCGTGACGGTGCTCTGGGTGCTGTACGGCTATTCCATGGCTTTCGGCAACGACGTCAACAATCTCGTCGGTGATCCGAGCCAGTATTTCGGGCTGAAGGGTCTGATCGGTGGTAACGCGGTCGCCGAGGTGGTTGCTGATCCGAGCGCAGGTGTCGTGGCGGTCGACGCGATCGGGATCCCGCTGGCCGGAACAATTCCGCAGACGGTGTTCGTGGCCTTTCAGCTGATGTTCGCGATCATCACCGTCGCGCTGATCTCCGGCTCGGTTGCCGACCGCCTGAAGTTCGGCGGCTGGCTGGTGTTCGCCGGGCTGTGGGCCACGTTCGTGTACTTCCCGGTGGCGCACTGGGTGTTCGCGTTCGACGGTGTCACCGCCGAGACTGGCGGATGGATCGCCACCAAACTCAAGGCGATCGACTTCGCAGGCGGAACCGCGGTGCATATCAACGCCGGTGTCGCCGGCCTGGTGCTGGCCATCGTCCTCGGCAAGCGGTCGGGCTGGCCGGGAACACCGATGCGTCCGCACAACCTGCCCTTCGTGATGCTGGGCGCGGGTCTGCTGTGGTTTGGCTGGTACGGATTCAATGCCGGTTCGGCGGTCTCCTCCGGGGGTATCGCGGGCACCACATTCATCACCACCACGATCGCCACCGCCGCGGCCATGCTGGGCTGGCTCCTCACCGAGCGCATCCGCGACGGTCATGCCACATCGTTGGGTGCGGCCTCGGGTGTGGTGGCCGGATTGGTCGCCATCACCCCGTCGTGCTCGTCGGTCAACGTGGTGGGTGCCCTGGCGATCGGTGCCGGTGCGGGAATCCTCTGCGCCCTGGCGGTCGGACTGAAGTTCAAGTTCGGCTTCGACGATTCGCTCGATGTCGTCGGTGTGCACCTGGTCGGCGGGTTATTCGGGACCCTGATGGTCGGCCTGGTCGCCGCGCCCGAGGCTCCAGCGGCCGTCGCCGGGTTGTTCTACGGCGGCGGAACCGACCAGTTGTGGCGTCAGGCCGTGGGTGCGTTCGCGGTTCTGGGGTACTCGGCCGTCGTCACGGCTATCTTGGCTTTGCTCGTGAAATACACCATCGGACTGCGGCTTGACCGCGAGGCCGAGGCGGCCGGTGTTGACGAAGCCGAACACGCGGAGACCGCGTACGACTTCGCGATGTCCGGTGGCGGCTCGGTTCTCTCCCGGCACGGCGCGGAGGCATGAGGGATATGAAGCTGATAACTGCAATCATCAAGCCGTTCACGCTCGAGGACGTCAAGACCGGTCTTGAGGAGTTGGGCGTCCACGGTATGACGGTCAGCGAAGTCCAGGGCTATGGGCGACAGAAGGGTCACACCGAGGTCTACCGCGGAGCTGAGTACGCCGTCGACTTCGTGCCCAAGGTCAGAGTCGAGGTGGTCGTCGATGACGCCGCCGCCGACAGGGTGGTTGACACCATCGTGGCCGCTGCCCGCACCGGCAAGATCGGTGACGGCAAGGTCTGGGTCAGTCCGGTGGAGGCCATAGTCCGGGTTCGCACCGGAGAGCGGGGAACCGACGCTCTGTAGACACCGTGCCCGCAGGGCAACGGTGATGGGAGTCGGGGAAACCAGATGATAAAGCGGGCAAGCGACGCCGCCGCCGGTCGGTGGACACCACCGGCGACGGCGTCGCCCCACCCCGCAACAGATCTCGCTGCCGCGAGTCGGCAACTGCTCGACGGTGGCCAACGACGTCTGGACGCCGCGACAGTTCGCGAGGCTCTCCTTGATTTGCACGAGCTGTGGCTGACCACCAAAGCCGCTGAAATCGGCATCACAGCCACCAGTGGGTTCGCCATCGTCGCAACCGGTGGACTGGGCCGGCGCGAACTGGCGCCCTATTCAGACCTGGATCTCATGCTGGTGCATGACGATATGCCCGACGACGTGGTGACCCAGGTCGCCGAACTGCTGTGGTATCCGTTGTGGGATGCCAATATTCGGCTAGACCACAGCGTGCGGACTGTCTCCGAGGCACTCCAGGTGGCCGGTGGAGAGATGTCGGCCGGGCTGGCGATGCTTGAGGCTCGGCACATTGCCGGTGACGAGGAGTTGTCGTCATCGCTGATCGGCGGGGCACGCCGGCAATGACGTGCCGGTATCTCGTCCCGATTCGACGAACTCGTGGAACAGGCAAGCGCGCGCTGGCAACGCAGTGGCCAGATCGCCCACCGAGCCGAGCCTGACCTCAAGAGTGGTATGGGCGGCCTGCGCGACGTCCAATTGCTCAACTCACTGGCAATCGCACAACTCGCCGACGTCCACCCCGGCAGTGCCCCGGATTCGCCGGCCGGCTCGCTGGCATCGGCGCACCTGGCGCTGCTCAATGTCCGCACCGAACTGCACCGGGTATCCAAGCGCAGCCGCGATCAACTCCTGGCCCAGTACGCCGACGAGACCGGTGCGGCGCTGGGAGTCGGTGACCGGTTCGAGCTGGCCCGGGTACTGTCCGACGCCGCCCGCACCGTGAGCTACTACGTCGACGCCGGCCTGCGGACCGCCGCCAACTCGCTTCCGCGCCGGGGTCTTTCCGCGTTTCGCCGTCCGGCCCGCAGACCCTTGGACGAGGGTGTAGTCGAGTTCGCCGGTGAGGTGGTCCTGGCCCGCGACGCCAAGCCGCAACGCGATCCGGGTCTCACGCTGCGGGTGGCCGCGGCCTCGGCGACGACCGGTATTCCGATAGCGGCGTCCACTCTGGGTCGGCTGGCCGAGGCCGCGCCGGAGCTGCGCACGCCCTGGCCGCGTGATGCGCTCGATGATCTACTGGTTCTGCTGACAGCCGGGCCGACCACAGTGACCACGATCGAGGCGCTGGATAGGACGGGTCTGTGGGGGAGGCTTTTCCCGGAGTGGGGCGCAGTACGTGATCTTCCGCCGCGTGACCCGATCCACATCTGGACGGTGGACCGTCACCTGGTCGAAACCGTCTCGCGTGCAAGCAGATTCACGACCCAGGTGTCGCGACCGGATCTGCTGGTGCTGGGTGCCCTCCTGCACGATATCGGGAAGGGTCGCGGTGACGATCACAGCGTGATCGGTGCAGAGCTGGCTATCCGAGTGGGAAATCGGCTGGGGCTGTGGCCTTCTGATGTGCAGCTGTTATCGGGCATGGTTCGTCATCACCTGCTTCTACCTTCGACGGCCACCCATCGTGATCTGACGGACCCGGCTACGGCCGCCAGTGTTGTGGAGGCAATCGATCGCGATCCGGTATTGCTGGAATTGTTGGCTGTTCTTTCCGAGGCTGACTCGTTGGCCACCGGGCCGGGAGTGTGGGGCGACTGGAAGGCCGCGTTGATCGGCGATCTGGTGCGACGCTGTCGTGTACTGCTTGCCGGTGATGAAGAGCCGCATCCAGAGCCCGTTCCGGCCGAACATCTTTTGATCGCCCGTGATGGTGCTGTGCACGTCGACATGGTGCCGGGTGATTCGCCGCACACCTTTGCAGTGACGATGATCGCCCCGGATCGACGTGGTCTGCTGTCCAAGGCAGCCGGGGTGCTGGCGCTCAATTCACTCAGCGTGCATTCGGCGACGGTCAACAGCGCGGACGGATCAGCCATCAACACCTTCGTGGTGTCCCCGCTGTTCGGCTCCCCTCCGGCGCCTGAGTTGCTGCGCCAGCAATTCATTCTTGCCCTCGACGGTGAACTCGACGCTATTGACTCCCTGCAGAAGCGCGATCACGAGACATCCCGGTACGGCAGTGAACCGGCGGGCGCACCCAGGCCCGCTGTGCCTGCGGCAGCACCGGCCCCGCCGAAGATTCTCTGGCACGACGGCGGTCAGCCTGACCGCACGTTGGTGGAGATCCGTGCGTCGGACCGCACCGGATTGCTTGCTGTGTTGACGGCGGTGTTCGAACGCGCCGGCGTGGACATCGCCTGGGCCAAGATCACCACATTGGGCTCCTCGGTGATCGACGTGTTCGCCATTTCGGCACCGTCCTCTGCCGCCGCGGTCGATGCGCTGGAGCACGACCTGTACTCGGCGCTCCCGGCGCCGCCCCCGAAGCCTGCAGCCGAAGCGGGCTGAACGCGGCCAGGTTG
>JBAXIA010000183.1:0-5069 GCA_037138615.1 Mycobacteriaceae bacterium
TGGACGGCGTATCCAGTCCCAGTGGCATGGCGGTGCGGCCGCCTCCCTTTCGGACGGCCATCCAGGTGTACAGCAGGTCCCCGATCATGACGCCGAGGGCGGTCCCCGGGACCATCCGGGTCAGCACGAAGTCCGCCGGAAACCCGAACTGGAACACCAGGATTCCGCTGAGCACAACGAGATTGACGACGTTATCGAGCAGTAACGCGAAGAACGCGTTGGTATCGCCCAGTGAAAACAATGACTGCTGTGTGGACTGGGGCTTGGACCGCGGCATAGGTGGCCGGTGATCTAGTCGAGGATCTCGGCGAAGTCCACCCAGAGATGCCGCGGACCGCGGAACACCTGGTTATGCCGGTACGGCGGCGGGTCCACCACCAGCTTCGGCGATCGCACCCGGCGCAGGAAGACCTCGAGTGCCAGGTTCACCTCAAGTCTCGCCAGCGGGCCGCCGAAGCAGATGTGAATACCGCTGCCAAAGCCGAAATGCTCGTTGTCCTCGCGCATCGGGTCGAACCGGTCCGGGTCCGGGAACCGGCGCGGGTCGCGATTGGCCGCGGCATACACCAGGAATATCGCCGAACCCGCCGGGATCACTGTGCCGGCGATCTCGATATCGGCTGTAGCCCAGCGACTGGGAAAGAATTGCACCGCCGACTGCAGCCGCTGTACCTCCTCGATGGTGCGCGGGATCAAATCGCTGTTGTCCCGCAGCAGATCCCACGAGCCCGGGTTGCGTAGCAGCGTCATGATCGAGTTGGTGATGGTGTTGACGGTCGAGTCGTGTCCGGCGATCAGCAACAGCATCGCATTCGCGGCGGCGGCCTCGATCGAGACCGGCCCGTCCGGTCCGTCGTCGTGCAGTACCGCCGACAACAGGCCCGGTCCGGGTTCGCGCGATAGACGCTCGACCAAATCATGGACGTAGGTGTCCAACTCGCCCATGCTGGCGGCCGCCTTCGCCATTGCGGCCCGGCCCTCTTCGGTGCCGGCCTCCGGTCCCACGTCGGCGCCCTGCATGAAGTCCATCACCCAGCCATGGAACCTGCCCTCGTCGGCGATCGGTGCACCGAGCACCCGGAAGATCACCGATACCGGGATCGGATAGGCGAAGTCCTCCACGGCGTCCATTCGAGTGCCGCCGCGGGCCTTTACCTTGTCCAGCAGTTCATTGGCCAGATCGACAACGAACCCCGCCATGCTCGGGATCAGGTCGGGGGTATGCGGCGGGCCGAAGTGCCGCATGAACTGGCGTCGCATCGTGTCGTGTTCGGGCGGATCGGAGGTCAGCATGCTCAAGTTACGGGCCTGCGCCGCTTCGGCGGCGTCGAGTTGCGCCTGCTTCTCGCCGAACAGCCCCGACGGGCTCAGCGCGATATCGGAACTGATCCGAGGGTCGTGCGCGAGCGCGGCGACCTCCGGGTAGCCCGTGACGACGTAGGTCTTCTCAGAGACCTTGGCCACCGGCGTCTTTCGCAGTTCGTCGAAGAACGGATAGGGATTCGGGCGGTTGGAGAACTTCATCGCCTCGGCCCAGGCAGTTGCGGCATCCATCGGGATCTCCTGCTTGTCGCTTCTCTAGTGGCTGCGGGGCCGGAATTCGGCGCCACGCGAGGTCGGGTCGTGTCCGGTGAGCACCACATCGGGAAGTCCCGCGGGCTCACGTGGATCCGGGAACCGGGCCGGCATCACGGCGTTGTCGGTCGGCCGGTCATATCCGGGAGGGGGCGGCGGGAACGGACCGGACCGTTCGATCATCTCGGCGTAGTAGGGCAGCCACTTGCCGTGATTGAAGGTGACCGCGCCGACGATGCGGCCCTTGCGGCCGTAGGCTGCCGCGAACCGGCGGTCGGCCGGCGAGCCCTGGGTGAACACGATCTCGTCGCCGTAGGAGCAGACCCCGACACTTTTGATGTTGACCCCGAATTGCCCCGACCAGAATGACGGCAGCGGCAGGTGCGGGCGGCGGCCGACTTCGAGGTTGATCATGTTGTTGGCTGCGACCTCGGCGCCGAAAACCGCGTTGTCCCAATGTTCCTGGGACATGAACTCGTAGTCGTAGAGCACATGCGGGGCGCGGGCGACGTCACCGGCGACGAAGATGTGATCAGTCACCACACCGTTGATATCGAAGGCGCGGCAACCCGCGTCACAGGCCAGCCCCCACTGCCCGGCCGCCAGTTGCGCGCCTTCGAGCCACTCCACGTTGCGAATGGAACCCAGCGAGGCCACCACCACGTCAACGTCGAGCACGGTTCCGTCAGAGAGCCGCGCTTTGCGGACGTGGCCGCCAGCGTCACCCTCAAGGCCTTCCACCGCGACGCCGGTCCGCAGATCCACTCCGGCGTCGCGCATCATCTGCGCGGCGATCTCACTGATCACCCCGCCGAGTGCGCCCATCAACGGACCCCTACCGCGTTCGGCCACGGTCACCGGCAGATCCAGATCCCGGCACACCGAGGCGATCTCGGAGCCGACGAAACCCGAACCGACGATCAGCACCCGCTGCGGACGGGCCTTGAAGGCAGCGGCAAGTTTGGCAGCGTCCTCGACGGTGCGGACGCTGAAGACGCCCTCCAGGGCACCTTCGTGGGGGTCGGGCCAGGGCCGGGCCCGGGTTCCGGTGGCGATCAACAGCCGGTCGTACTCGACCTCGTCGCCGTTGGCCAGCTTCACGATGTGGTTGAACCGGTCCAATCCGACGGCTGCCACGCCAAGGCGCCAGTCGGCATCAACCCGGCGCAGGCGGGGAAGCTTGGTGTGATCGGCGGGCACCCACCCTTTGAGTACCTGCTTGGACAGCGGCGGACGGTCATAGGGCTCGTGCGGCTCGTCGCCGATGATCGTCAGCGAGCCGTTGAACCCCTTCTCCCGCAACGCTTCCGCGGCGCGTAGCCCGGCCAGGGAGGCGCCCACGATGACGATGCGGCCCTCAGCCCGAAAGGTGCTGACGATCTGGTCGAACAACCCCTCCGCCCCGCTCACTTGGTGTCGCGATCCGCAGGCGGGTCTACCTCAAGGATGATCGCCTGCACAGGGCACGACGCAGCGGCCCGCAGCACCTGCTGACGCTGGGAGTCGTCCGGGTTGGGGTCGTAGGTAACGGCCTCCTCGCCGTTGAGTTTCAGCACGTCAGGCGCCAGGGGAATGCACTGGGCATACCCCTGACACTTGTTGAGATCGATCACCAGGCGCATAGGGCGAAGCCTAGTGAACCCGGCCAGCCATAATCAGGCCATGGCGAACAATTCCCCGGCTATCCGGGCGTTCCGCATCGACATCCCGGACAGTGACCTCACCGATCTGCGTGAGCGCCTGATCCGTACCCGTTGGCCGGAGCGCGAATGCGTCGAGGATTGGACCCAGGGCATCCCGCTGGACTACACCCGCGACCTTGCCGGTTACTGGGCCGACGGGTATGACTGGCGGGCTCGCGAGGCCCGGCTGAATCGATTCGACCAGTTCGTCACCGAGATCGATGGTTTGGATATCCATTTCATTCACCAGCGCTGTGCGAATCCAGATGCGCTGCCGTTGATCATCACGCACGGCTGGCCGGGCTCTGTCGTCGAGTTCATGAAGGTCATCGAGCCTTTGGCAGAAGATTTCCACGTGGTGTGCCCGTCGCTGCCGGGCTACGGCTTCTCTGGTAAGCCGACCGCCGCCGGCTGGAACATTGAACGCATCGCGACGGCCTGGGACATCCTGATGAAGCGGCTCGGCTATGAGCGCTACGGCGCTCAGGGCGGTGACTGGGGTGCGGTGGTCACCACCCAGATCGGGAGCAACGCCTCGGCGGGTGACGGTAACGGGTGCATTGCCATTCACACCAACATGCCACTCGGTCTACCGACCGCGGAGAGCATGAAGGACCCCACACCCGCGGAGCAGTCTGCGTTGGAGGGGCTTGCCTACCACCAGCGCTGGGGCATGGGCTACTCCGAGGAGCAGGCCACCCGGCCCCAGACGCTGGGCTATGGACTGGTCGACTCGCCGGTGGCCCAGATGGCGTGGATTGTGGAGAAGTTCTGGGCGTGGACCGACTGCGACGGACATCCGGAGAATGTGCTGTCCCGAGACGAGATGCTCGACAACGTGATGATGTACTGGCTGACCGCATCGGGTGCATCGTCGGCGCGGCTGTACTGGGAGAGCTTCAAGAACCTCGCCGAGTTTGGTCGGGTCGAGGTGCCGACTGGTGTTGCGGCGTTCCCGAAGGAGATCCTGCGGTCCCCGCGCCGCTGGTGTGAGTCGAAGTACAACATCACGCACTGGACGGACATGCCGCGCGGTGGGCACTTCGCTGCCTTCGAGCAACCGGAGTTGTTCGCGGATGACGTGCGGACATTCTTTCGTGGGCCCGGGATGTCGTGAACCCAGCAGACATTCCCGATTCTCTGCGGCCGCCCGTGCTGAGTATCTGTGTACCCACGTTCAATCGGGCTCGGTACCTGGACTGTCTGTTGGCCGATCTCGTTGAACACATTGCGGAGCTTGGGTATTCCTATGAGTTGCTGATCGGTGACAACGCTTCTGAGGATGAGACTGCCGATGTGGTGCGCAGGTACGAGGGGCAGTTGACGATCCGCTACTTCCGGCGACCGGAGAATGTGGGCGCAGTGCACAACATCTCGCAGCTTTTCGGTGCCGCTAAGGGCAGATACGTGGTCTACGTCGCTGATGACGATCTGCTCCGGCTAGAGGTGCTGGGACGTTATATCGCCTACCTAGAGGCGAATCCCGATGTCGGTGCGGTGTTCGCGCCCTGGTTTCTTCATGATCGGGTTGCCGGTGAGGATTTCGATCAGTTTTATTCGATTGAACAGGAAACGTGTATTCCGGCCGGCGGTCATGGTGTTCTGTTCGACCTGCTGGTGAATAGCCACATCTTCCCGGAGATCTACGTGGCCAGGACATCTCTTGCCCTAGAGGTGGCGGGCACCGATAACCCGATTGCGTTCTTCTTCTTCACCCAGATCGCACGAATGGTAGATCGTGCGGCAGTGACATTCAGCCCCGAACCCTTCTATCGCTTTGTGACCCGATATTTCGACAACGAAGAGCGCACG
>JBAXIA010000184.1:0-4902 GCA_037138615.1 Mycobacteriaceae bacterium
GAGGCCGACCTCGAGTTGCTCAATGATCTGCAGATGCCGATCAAAGCGCTCAATGCCACCCTGTAGAGCCCTGATGGTCGACGATCTTCCGACGCCGATCGGCGCGGGCGTCTACGACGTTTACACCGGATTTCCGGTGGGCGATGGCGTCCCACTCGCGGCACGGTTGGGATTGGAGCCGCCGCGATTCTGCGCCGAGTGCGGCAGGCGCATGGTCGTACAGGTTCGGCCCGATGGCTGGTGGGCGCAGTGCTCCCGGCACGGACGGGTGGACTCAGAAGATCTGGACAGCACGAGATGATCAGTCCGCCTCGGCGTTCCCGGACAGCTGCCGCGGTGAGTGTTGTTGTGGCACTCACGGTTTGCGGTGCTGCGCTGGGTGCGCTGTGGGCCTGGATCGCTCCGTCGGTCCACACCCTCACCGCACTGACCCGATCCGGTGAGCGGGTGGACGCATTTCTGGGCACCGAAGCCGACAATCTGTTCGTTGCCGCCGCCATGATGATCGGACTGCTGTGCATGCTGGCGATCGTCGCGGCCGTCGCGGTATGGCAGTGGCGGGCTCATCGCGGGCCGGTTCTGGCGACGGCACTGTGGATCGGTCTGGTCACAGCGGGGGCCGCGGCCGCCGGGGTCGGCGCGGCCCTGGCCCACTGGCGGTACGGAACTCCTGACCATCAGGGCGTGGCGTTGACTCAAGAGAACCGGGTGCACTACTTCACCGAGGCGCCACCGGTGTTCGTCGGTCACGGTCCGCTGCAGATCGCCGTCACGCTTCTGCTGCCGGCGGCGCTGGCGGCGTTGGTCTATTCAGTGTTGGCGGTGGCCGCCCCGCGCGATGATCTCGGTGGCTGGCCGGTGGTGGATCAGCGGTGGCCATCGACGACAGCGGACAGCCTGACGGCGCGTCACAATTGACCTCCCTGTCTGGCTCATTGAGGATATGCCGGTGGCGCAGACGCACGAAGCCGTGCAGATCGACGAGGTGATCACGCGGGTGGCGGCGATCTACCCCGAGATCTCGACTGCCGATATCACGCGGGTCGTTCACATCCTGCATGCCGGATTCGACGACGCGAAAGTTCGCGAGTTCGTGCCTCTGCTGGTCGAACGCAAGGCCCGCGCTGTGTTGGCACATCGCCAGACGTCGCTGAACTGGACGACCTGATCCGGCTCAGCTGCTGGGTACGGTCTCTCGATCGGGGAATCGGCGGGTGAGTGCGGCGATCATCCCCAAACACTTCCTACGCTCAATGGCGCAACTCCGGAGTTGCGCCTGAAGGTTGCGGACCTGATCGGTCTGGCCGCGCCGCGAATTGTTTGCCAGCTTCGTCTGACATTTCCGTGCGTGCTCATTAATTTGGTCGATCTGGCGCTGCAACTCTTTGCGGAAGTAGTCAGCCTGGGTATAGCTCCCCCAGTCTGACTGCGCGGCATGAGTTTTAAGATGGTTCCGCAGCATCTCCACGGTCTTTAACATAGACGGCGCCGATTTAAATCAGATTTGATTTGCGAAAAAATGCGCGGTTCTTGACGTTTACAGCGGCCGCAAGCCCACTCGTCCACCGGAAGCCACCCGCGCGACGATGCCGCCGAGGCGCCACATGCCCGCATAGGTGATCGGGTTGAACAGTGTCGGCCATTTGGTCCGGACGAGGTGGGCGTCCAATGGCCGTTCGGCGAAGCGGTCGGTCAACCAGCGCAGCGCCATCGGCGCCGACATCGGGTGCAGCAGCATGTGCTCGCTGAACATGTCCCGGTGGTAGGTGACCTGGGCGCCACCCTGGGAGTAACGATCAGCCAGGGTGTCGATGTCCTCCACCCCGATCAGCGAGTCGTGCACGGCCTGGACGATGAGCAGTGGGAGCCCCGGCGCGGTACCGCCGAGCCGGATGGCATCGAAAACATCCTGTACCGCCGGCAGGTCGAGGACCTCATCCAGCGGCGGGTGCACCCAATCATCCATATCCGTCCGGAACAGCCGCACGATCGCCTCGATGGTGGTCATTCGCTGCACCGCCCCCAGCTTTGTGCGGCCGTGCTCGGTGGCGTGTTCGGTGAGCACCCGATCCAGATCCGGGAATGTCTTCGCCAGGGCTGAGACCACCATCGCGGGCAATGCCGCCATGTACGAACCATTGAGCCGACGGAATGTGTTGCCCAGATCGCCGACCGGCGAACCCAGCACGGCACCAACAATATTGAGCTCAGGTGCGTAGTCGGCGTGGACCTCCGCCGCCCAGGCGCTGGCGAGCCCGCCCCCGGAATATCCCCACAGCCCGACCTTGCTGTCCGGCGCGAGTCCGAAGCGCTCGAAGTTCAAGGTCGCGCGAAGTCCGTCAAGCACTCGGTATCCCGGCTCCACGGGCGCGCCCCAGATACCGTCCCGACCCTCATGGTCGGGTACTGAGACCACCCAGCCCTCAGCCAGTGCCGCCGCCACCAACAGGTACTCGAGTTGGGCCAGCGACCCGAGTGCCCTGGACCGGCGTCGCATCGCGTACGAGGGAAAGCACCGGGATGAGATCGCATCGATGGCGCACTGATAGGACACCACGTGGCGGGGTTGATTGGGGGAGTGTCCGGCCGGCACCAGCACCGTTGTGACCGTCGCCTCCGGGGATCCATGGCGATCGCTGGTCCGGTAGAGCAGCTGGGTCGCGGTGACGCGCTGGGGGATCAGACCGAGAAAGCCGAGCTCGACCTCGCGGGACCGCAGCACTGTGCCGGGGGCGGCGTGGTGAAAACCTGACGGTGGCTCGTAGAACGGATCCTTCGACGGCAGCACAGGGCGACCGCCGCGCTGCAACTCATCGTGCGGCGCGCGGCCGATCCACTCGGGACGAAGTGCCCCGATTGCCAGCGTCATATCCACCTTTGTACATGAGAATCGTGTTAACGGAACCTGAGAAAATCATAATAGCGCACGTGAGCTCGAAGAAGCTGAGGTGTCAGCTGGGCGGACGTAACGCGGCGAACTCGTCGGTCACCCGCAACTGGGACTCGGTGAAGCGGTACAGCGCCGCCGGCCGCCCGCCACTGCGGCCCGGATGCGCCGTGGTCCCGGTGGGTGTGATGACGCCACGGCGGGCCAACACCCGCTGCAGGTTCGTGGCGTCAACCTGGTAACCCAGTGCGGCGCCGTAGATATCGCGGAGCGTTGACAACGCGAATTCCCTTGGCGCCAGGGCGAATCCGATATTGGTGTAGGACAGCTTGGCCGCCAGCCTGGAACGGGCATAGGCCACCATCGGTCCGTGATCGAACGCCATCGGAGGTAGGTCGCTCACTGGATGCCATCGGGTGTCTGACGGCAATTCCGGAGTCGACGAGGAGGGCACCAGACCCAGATAGGTGGATGCGATCACGCGGGTACCCGGGACCCGGTTCGGCTCGGAGAAGACCGCGAGCTGTTCTAAATGCGCGACCTCGCGCAGATCCACCTTCTCGGCGAGCTGGCGGCGCACCGACACGGTGAGGTCTTCGCCGGCGCCGAGCTGGCCGCCGGGCAGTGACCACCTACCACGCTGGGGTGATAGGGCGCGTTGCCAGAGCAGCACGTTGAGGCCGGGTTTGCCGGAAGCGATTTCGCGGACCTGGAATACAACGGCCAGCACCTCGTGTTCAGTGCTAGTATGGCTCATGTTTTCGATTATAAGTCGAAAACCTCGGACGCGGAACAGGAGGCGGCAATGACCGTCGCTGATCGCACAGATTCAGTGCTGGCCGGGAGCATCATCAATGGTCCCGGTGGCTACACCGGTGTCACCGGCGACGCGCAGTGGGCCGCCGAGATCCGCCGCCTGGCGACCCTGCGTGGCGCGACCATCCTGGCGCACAACTATCAGTTGCCGGCCATCCAGGATGTCGCCGATCACGTCGGTGACTCCCTGGCCCTGTCTCGTATCGCCGCCGAGGCGCCTGAGGACACCATCGTGTTCTGCGGCGTGCACTTCATGGCCGAGACCGCCAAGATCCTCAGCCCCACCAAGACGGTGCTGATCCCCGATCAACGTGCCGGGTGCTCGCTGGCCGATTCCATTACCGCCGAGGATCTGCAGGCCTGGAAAGACGACTATCCCGGCGCCGTCGTGGTCTCCTACGTCAACACCACCGCGGCGGTGAAGGCGCTCACCGATATCTGCTGCACCTCGTCCAACGCCGTCGAGGTTGTCAATTCCATTCCGGCGGACCAAGAGGTGCTGTTCCTCCCCGATCAGTTCCTGGGCGCCCACGTCCGCCGGATGACCGGCCGGAAGAACCTGCACATCTGGGCTGGCGAATGCCACGTCCACGCCGGTATCAACGGCGACGAGTTGACTGCTCAGGCGCGTAGTCACCCCGACGCGGAACTGTATGTGCACCCCGAATGCGGCTGTGCCACCTCCGCGCTGTACCTGGCCGGCGAGGGTGCGTTCCCCGACGACCGGGTCAAGATCCTGTCCACCGGTGGGATGCTGGACGCCGCCCGAACCTCTCATGCCAAGCAGGTACTGGTGGCTACCGAGATCGGCATGCTGTACCAGCTGCGGAAAGCCGCACCGGATATCGACTTCCAGGCCGTCAACGATCGTGCGTCGTGCAAGTACATGAAGATGATCACCCCGGCCGCGTTGCTGCGCTGTCTGATCGAGGGTGCCGATGAGGTCGACGTCGATCCCGATACCGTGCGTCGTGCCCGCGCCAGCGTGCAACGCATGATCGAGATCGGGCAGCCGGGCGGTGGCGAATGACCCGCCGGGGCGCCTGCGGTAACACCGCGGGGGTCAACTGGGAGCAGCGCGCCGACGTCGTCGTCATCGGCACCGGCGTGGCCGGTCTGGCGGCTGCGCTCGCCGCGCATCGGCGCGGCAGTCGCACCGTCGTCCTGAGCAAGGCCACCGAGACCGCCACCTTCTACGC
>JBAXIA010000185.1:0-4846 GCA_037138615.1 Mycobacteriaceae bacterium
AACCAGCCGGCCGCTCCGCCGTTACCACCGTTGTAGCCGTTGCCACCGTTGCCGAAGATTCCGCCGTTACCGCCATTGCACGCGGTACCGCTGGTGCAGGTCGACGCCGTCCACGAGTAGCCGTTGCCCACGATGATGCCGCCGTTGACATTGTCTTCGGTGCCGTTGCCGAAGAAGATTCGCAGGATGCTGCCCGGCTGCCAGGCGCCGACCGCCGAGGCCGACGGGGATGCGCCGCGGGCGGCTGAACCGAGCAGCGAGTCGGCGGGCTCACCGGTGATGGTCGCCGCCGCCGGCTTGGCCGTCTTCGCAGCGATACCCGAATCCCGACGGGTGGTCGCCAGCGCCGTCCACATCAGTGGGGCCGCATCCGGAGCGTCACCGTCGCCAGAACCCAACCAGGACAACAGATTTGAACCCGAACCACTGACCGCCACAGAAGCCGCCGCTGGAACGGCGGAGACCGCCGGTGCCGAGTCATCGCGCGCAACGGTCGCCGCCTCGATAGCAACATCGGCGGGCTGGGAGGTTTGAATCGACGCGCGCGAGGCGCCGCTGTTGCCCAGCGATGAGGTGTTGTCGGAGTTGTGCCGATTCGGAGCCGCAGGTGCCGGCGTACCGCCACCGCGCACCGTGGAGTCCGACGATGCTCCAGACGAGGACGATCCGCTTGCGCTTCCGCGGGCCGAGCGGCGGGCCGGAGCGCTGGCCTTGGTCGACGAACCGGCAGGGGCCGACGCCGATGAATCCGAGGAACCCGAGCCAGCCGAGCCCGCCGAGCCGGTGGTGTCCGCGAACGCCAGCGGCATCGCGGCCAGGCCCGAACCCACACCCAGAGCCACCGCCAACGCGCCCACCCGGCCCACATACTTCGCGAAGCGGGGCGCCGTCACCGATTCCACACGCCGGCTGTACTCGATGGCTCGCACCGCGGCCTTCGGTAAACGGCGGTCATGCGTGGCGGATTTTGACTCGGGCATCGTTGCTCCCTCACGAAAACAGCGGAGCCCCTGCCCCGCTTTCGCCGCCATTATGCCTGCCTGGGTACCGCCCTGCCAGCTAACCCCCCCGAACTCCCACCGGGATGTAGGTTTCGACCCTGGATGTGAGGTTCCAGCAGGGGATCTGCCGCCGCTGCCTGATATCCGAAGCCGTCATGCTGAACCCGCCGGGCGTGTCGCGGCAAACGTTGAACCGGACATTCAGTCCGGTATCCGGCCGCCCCGATACGGCTTGAGCGCGTTGGGCGGGATGGTGCCGAACCTGCCTGCCTGGAAGTCCTCGAACGCCTGGGCAACTTCGGCTTTCGAGTTCATCACGAACGGCCCGTATTGGACGACGGGCTCGCGAATGGGTTTGCCGCCTAGGAGCAGGACGTCCATAGCGGGAGTGCGGGAATCCTGCACCCGGTCAGCGGTGACGCTGATGCGATCACCGGAACCCAGCACGGCCAGCTGGCCCTGATGGATCGGATGCCCGCCCTGGCCGACAGTGCCGCGCCCGGCGAGCACGTAGACCAAGGCGTTGTACTCACGATGCCATCCGAGGTTGAGCTGTGCGCCGGGCTCAATAGTGCTGTGTACCAAAGTGATTGGCGTTCGGGTGGAACCCGGGCCGACGCGGTCGTCGATGTCGCCGGCGATGACGCGCAGCAGCGCGCCGCCGTCGCCCGAGGACAGCAGGGTCACCGCGGAACCCTCGATGGCCTGGTATGCCGGGGCGGTGAGCTTGTCCCTGCGGGGCAGGTTCACCCACAGCTGGATCCCGTGGAACAACCCGCCACTGTCAACGAGTTCGGCGGGCGGGGTTTCGATGTGCAGGATTCCGGCGCCCGCCGTCATCCACTGGGTGGCGCCGTCGGTGATCAGCCCGCCTCCGCCGTGTGAATCCTGGTGGGCGAAACGGCCATCGATCATGTAGGTGACCGTTTCGAAGCCGCGGTGCGGATGCCAGTCGGTTCCCCGCGGCTCGCCGGGCTGGTACTGCACCTCCCCCATCTGGTCCATGTGCACGAAGGGATCGAGGTCCGCGGCACTCACGCCGGCGAAGGCCCGGACCACTGGGAAACCCTCACCCTCCAGCCCCCGAGGTCCGGTGGTGATCGACCGGACCGGCCGTTCCGTGTCCGTCGTCGCGGGGGGGTTAACCCTCTGCAGGCTCAGCGGGTCTGCGGTCACTGCGGGCATAGGAACACCCTAGGGCCGTCGCCCTGTGTGGCACTTAATAGGTTGTCGGTGCCACCGATGCCCTCGCCAACAACGCCGGAGCCTAATTGGCTCCAGAAGGCTGTGCGGGAGTCAACTTCAACGAGTCAAGCACGTTGCCTGCGACATCGCCGTCGTTGTTGCCCTCGCCATAAACGGCAGCCCAGACCTCGACGACCCGGGCGGTGTCGAGGACGAGAGTCGCGGAGACGAGCTTCACCGCGTTGCCGTCTTTGTCTTTGGCGTCACCCGTGAATGCAAATCCCGGCTGCCCGTCGATGGTGATGTTCTCCGGATCGCTCAGTTTGATGTCGGTGTAGTTGTCATTGATGAAGTCCAGGGTTGAGCTGACGATCTCGTCGACTTCCTTCTTACCGTCAGCATCGGTATGAAATTCCCGTTCGCGGAACTGAAGAATCGATCCGTTTACGCTCTCCAGCGAGACGAAATCGCCGACCTTGTCGGCCTTGGTCACTGTCCAGTTGTCGGGGGCGACGACGGAGAAGATCGCTCCCTGCTGATCGGGGTAGTAGAGGGTGGTCGTGCCCGCGGCCGAGGCGGCACCGCCGCCGGCCTGACCTTCCGGCATCGCGGCTTTGCTTGGAACCGATGAGGCCGCGCTCGTGGCACTGGAAGCCACATCCTTAGCGGCTTCCTGGGTCTTGGAGCATCCCACCGCGACCGTTGCGCTGACTGCGAGACATGCGGCTACGACAGTGACACGTGCGATTTTTTTGGTCATGGCCGATTTTCTAACATATTTCTGAACACGTATCGTCAGATTGACCGCATTTTTTGGTCGGCGCCGCGAGCCTGTTGTGGGCTCGGGGCTGCCGCCCCCGAAAGCGCCAGGAACGGCTGGGCCATCCTCACCTGTCGGCCATCAATCCCAGCGATACCTTTTGCGAAAGTCGGCGATCTTCGTGCAGTGGGGCTTCAGATTGCGCTCCCCCACTAAATGCCGCCTCACGCGGCTAGGATCGTGCTGATGGCAATAGGACCGCGGGACGAGTTCAGGTCCAGCTACCCGGACCCCACCACCGGTCTGCGCTGGGCGTTGGCGGTGGTGACCGTGATCGCCGTGGCCGCAGTAGTTACTGCCGTCACGCTGTGGCTGAAACCCCGCCATGTCGAGCAAGCTCCACCCGAGGTGAAGGCTTCCACCGGTGTGCCCCGCGCCGACCTCGAACAGATCACCGGTCAAGAGCTACGGCAGAAGTTTCCCGGGCCACCCGTTCGGATCACCTGCCCCGGTGATCTGCCCGCCAAGGTTGGTGCATCCGAGGATTGCGTGCTCCGACGCTTCGATCAGGAGTTTCGCCTGACCATCACCATCACCACGGTCACATCGCCCACTGATGCCAGCTGGACGTTTACGTTGGGTGAGAAGCTTCCGGGGTAATGACGCACCGTCGTGGCCGCGGCGACCGTGCTGATGGGCTGCTCGAGATAGGCAACTAAGGGAGAGACGGCCATGCCGCAGGCACTCTGGGTCCGCAAAAACGATCCGGCAGTTTCGACAGTGTCCGATCAGCCGGTCGTGCCGCTTGCTGACGGCGCGGTCCGACTGCGGGTCGAAAGCTTCGCCGTCACGGCGAATAACGTGACCTACGCGGTGTTCGGCGACGCCATGTCCTATTGGGAATTCTTTCCCGCCGCCGATGACTGGGGCATCGTCCCGGTGTGGGGTCACGCGGTGGTCGAATCATCGAAGTGCCCGGAACTGGCGGTCGGCGAACGCCTCTACGGCTACCTTCCCATGGCGACGCACCTTGATGTGTTGCCCGGCGAGGTATCGGCCGCGCAGTTCACCGACACCTCCGCTCATCGCAGGCCGATGAGCCCCTTCTACAACCAGTACGGACGGTTGCAGTCCGATCCCGAGCACGACCCGGCCCATGAGGATGCCCGGATGATCTTCGGGCCGCTGTTCAAGACCGGCTTCCTTATTGAGGCGTTCTATCGGCGCAACCACTGGTTCGGCGCACAACAGGTCGTGATGACCAGCGCGTCCTCTAAAACCGCTCTGGCGCTTGCTTATTGCACGCGGATCGGATCGCCCCAGATCCGCCGGATCGGACTGACCGCACCCGATCATGTGGACTTCGTGCGCGAATCCGGCCTGTACGACGAGGCGCTTGCCTACGACGCGGTGGACAGCATCGCCGTCGCTCCCTCGGTGGCGGTGGATTTCGCGGGCAACGCAGGCGTGCTGCGGGCAATCCATACCCACCTACCCGAACTGCGGTACTCCAGCACCGTCGGTATGACCCACGTTGGCGCCCCGGCCGACAACGGCGATCCGCTGCCCGGCCCGGCGCCGCTGCTCTTCTTCGCGCCCAGCGAGGCGGTGGAGACCATCAAAGCCCTTGGAGCAGAACGGTTCACCGATGCGGTGGCTGCGGCGTGGGCCGGCTTCGTCAGCCAGACCGCGCTGTTCTTCGGCGTCGAGAACCGGGAGGGGCTGGCGGCCGCGCAGGACTCGTTCGCGACCACCCTCGCCGGCCGCCAGAGCCCCGACACCGGCATCGTCATCCGGCTTTGAGCGCAGGTAGGACGAACGAGAGCAGTCTGGGAAACCGGCGTTCAGCCGCCGCACAAAAGGTCATCTTGCCTGGTGGAGCTAAGGGGATTCGAACCCC
>JBAXIA010000186.1:0-4812 GCA_037138615.1 Mycobacteriaceae bacterium
CAGACCGCCCGCCCGCACCAGTCCCGGCCTTCGCCGGCCGAGCCGCTTCCCGCGCGGGCACCTTCGTCGATACCGATGATGAACCCGACGGTGAACCCGCTGCACTTGACCCGGTCGAACCGGCCGAACCCGTCGTGTCAGCTAACGCCACCGGAATCGCCACCACCGCCGAACCCACGCCGAGTGTTACCGCCAGAGCACCCACCCGGCCGACATAGCTCCCATAGCCGACATTCGCCGAATCCACCGCAGCCAACAGATTTGACTGACGACGCGCTTCAATTGTGCGCACCAAAGCCTTGGCCGACCGCCGCAGGCGGGCGGCCGGCCGCACACCGGAATCGAATTCCGGCCCAGAACTGGGCGTGCGTGGTGGCAAGGAAGTTCCCCTGAAGATCGGATGAGCGGTTGGCAGGGTGGGAAAGGTACCCAGCAGGGACCTTCCTAGGGATCCGTGAAATTACGGAATGTTGAACAGGTTGGCACCCACGACCATGCCTCGACATAATTGGAAACATGCCCACCGAGCAAGATTTAGTGGGTCGGCAAAATGAGTTATCCCGGCTCACCCGCATGCTCGCCACAGACACCGACCGCGCCGTCGTGGTTTCTGGTGAACCCGGCGTCGGTAAGACCGCATTGATCGATCATCTGTGCGCGTTCGCTGTGGCTGAGGGCTGGCGGGTGGTGCGGGCACAGGGATCGCAGGCGGAGGAGTCCTTCGCGTTGGGCGGCTTGAATCAAATTGTGCTCGCCCTCAGAGATTGTCAGGCCGAGTTAGAAGAACACGACCGCGCGGTATTGGTTCCGGTGTTGATCGGTGATACGCGCACCGAGGTGTCCGTGCTACCGCTCGCGGCGGCAATGCTGAACCTACTGGCGGTCGCTGCGCAGGCCCGGCCGGTATTGCTGGTCGTTGATGACGTGCACTGGCTGGACAGCATCAGTGCGGAGGTGCTCGGTGCACTCGGGCGTCGACTTGCCCATCCGAGAGTGCGGATCGTCGCCGGGCGGCGGGTGCCGTATGAGTCGGTGTTCTCCACCACGGGGTGGGTAGATGTGCCGGTGGCCCCGCTGGGTGCTGAGGATTCGGTGCGGCTTCTGGAGCGGTCCGGCACTGTGCTGACGACGGGGGCGACCGCGGCGATTCTGGCGGTGGCATGCGGAAACCCGTTGGCGCTGGCTGAACTTCCCCGCTTTGCGGGTTCAATATCTGCCGCCACATCACAGTATGGCTCCCGGGCACTGCCGTTGACTGAGCGCCTGGTCGCGGTATTCGGCGATCGCACCAGACAACTTGACGCCGATGTGCGCGCAGATCTGTTGCGGTCAGCTCTGGATGGCAGTCCAGCCCCTATGGTGCGTACCACCAACTCCCGATATTCGATTCACAACGGTGAGGCCGCCATGGCAGTGGGTCTTCTCGTCGTGGATCCGTTGGGACAATACGTGTTTCGTCATCCATTGGTGTGCGCTGCAGTTATCCACCAATCCACACCCGAGGAACGACGCGCTGCCCACCGTGACCTCGCAGAGCTCTACAGTGACGTACTTTTTCGCCGTGCGTCTCACCTGGCTGCAGCAGTCACCGGACCTGACCAGGACGTCGCTGACATGCTTGGCGAGGCCGCGCTGTTGTCCCTTCGCCTGGGTGGAATTCCGGCTGCCATCAACTGGTTACGAGAAGCCGCCGCGCTGAGCACTGATCCAAAGCGACGGAACGTGTTGTCGGCCGAAGCGGTGTTCGTCACCACCCGAGCCGGACGGATCGATGAGGCCAGGGAGCTTCTGGTTAACGGTGAGTCCGACGCAACGCAATTCGCACTCGCGGCCTTGACGGATTGCTACCAGGCGCTTCACGCCAACGGGGAAGTGATCTCAACACATCGGCGATTACTGGAAGCGCTGACCAAGGTCGACGAACTCGACGAACAGGTGGTGAATCGGCTCGTCAACCTCCTGCTGTCTGTCGCCGGCTACGCCGATGACGACCGGCTACGCACCCTCACCAACACCTGTATTGCCAAGGTGCAGTCGCGGGTGGCCCCGGCAGTGCTGCTCTATCACCAGAACGGCGCCGACGACATCGCCAGCTCTGCGAAAGCCATCCGTTCCACCCTGGAGAGTTATGCTGCGGTTCTGTCGGAGGTACCCGCGCGGTACGTCCTGATGATGTCCTACCCGGCTTACTGTATTAACGCGATGGCGGCGTTTCGCACTCCACTGCGAACGGCCGTCACGCAAGTGAGTGCGCACGGGGCTTCCCTCGATGCTATCGAGGGCGGGCATGTGGTGCTGCTTGATCTGATCGCCACGGGATCCTGGGATGAGGCCGAGCAGATCGGCACGCAATGCCTCGAGATGGCTGCCGGCGTCCACGGCAGCGAACTGCTTCGTCAAACGTGCCTGACCGACCTCGGGCTACTCGCTGCCTGCCGGGGTGATCTGGAGACCGCACGTCGCTACTTCGCTGAAGTGACCGCGTGGGCAAAGCCGCGCGGTCTGAACTTGCTCTTACGCTTTGCGCACCGGATTGCCGTGCGGGTCGCATTTGCTGAGGGTGATTACGAGGCCGCCTATCAGGCGGCCATCAAAATCAGCCCACCGGGACATTTTCCTCGTCACAACATTCTGGTGGGCGATGACATGCTCGATATGGTCGAGGCACTGATTCACACCGGACGTCTTGAGGAGGCTCGCGCGCACGCCGTTGAGGCGATGCGACTGAACCTTGCGGAGGTTTCCCCACGCGTCGAGGCTCTGTGCATGGCAATGACGGCGATGACGGCGCCCGATGCCGAGGCCGAGGAACGCTACCGGTCCGCACTGGCTCATCCCGGCATCGTCGAATTCCCATTCGAACACACGAGAATCCTTCTGGCACAGGGAATGTGGCTCAGGAAGATGAGGCGTTACACCGAAGCGCGGGCAGTGCTCGAGTCAGCTGCCGGGCGCTTCGATGAATTGGGCTCGCGCCCGTGGGCCGAACGGGCACGTGCCGAACTGCGCGCGAGCGGAGCCTCGCTTAAGTATGTGTTAGGCGAAGCTGTCCCGCTCAGCGCCCAGGAGTGCCGGGTGGCCCAACTCGCCGCGGCCGGATACACGTCGAAAGAAATCGCCGTCAACATCAATCTTTCACCGCGCACCGTTGATTCCCATCTCGCTGCGGCATTCCGCAAACTGGGCATCACGAGGCGCGCCGGTCTCGGAGACGCCCTTCGCAAACACGACATCGAGCCGGGACCCGGGCCATTAGGTCCGTAGTTCCGCCGTACATGTGGACTCACATCTCAGCCGCATCAAAAATCCGCAACTCGACCCGCTCGAATCAGAGCCTTCGGCATCTAGGGGAATATTCGATCAGGGCAGCGTCGGCAAGGATGAGCCCTTCGACCCCGGGGATGACGGGGACGACGATTTCTGAACCGACTCCGGGCTGAAGGAAAGGTGGCGGTGCCCGACGGCCCCAGCAGAGGTGTGCAAGCCTTGGTATTGGGACAAATGCGGTAGCCACTCGAACTTAAGCAACCGCTGTCGAGAGCCCTTCGACGCCGCCGATGTTTGACGACATTGTTGACGACAACCCCGACGACAGTCATTACCCCCACGGCCCTGACTGCAGGGCTTCTAGGGCCGCGACACGCCTAATCGGGACACGCGCCCGTTCCTGGCAGTGTGGGGGTCAGGTTCGAATCCCCTTGGCTCCACCAGAGATTAAGACGCTGTCGGCCACCGTTACGCAGCACTCGTCGATCGCGCTAGTTCTCCAGGGATTTTATTGTGGCCAACGCCGCTTCGAACGTCGCTGGCGACAGGGAGATTTGTCCCCGGAAGGGCTGGTTCACCTCGATCAACAGGAAGAGCACCATTCCCAGCATGGCCGCGGTCACCCCGATTGCGATGAGGTGCATGGTGCGGTTCTCCATGCGCAGCAGGACGAGATGCAGGATCGTCAGGAATGCGCCGACGAAGAGCATGAGCCAATAGATGGGATTAAGGGCCGCCGCGCTGTCGTCTATGCGTTCGTTGCGAAGTGTAAGCACGGTGTTCAGTTCATCGACCGACGCGCTGTATTGATCGCTCCATTGTGAGCCGGGTTCCATCGGCGCCCACACGGTGTACAGGCGGTCGAGAGCCTGGTCCGTCTTCGGGCTGCCCTTGCCGTCGGCAAGGGCAGCCCAGTCGTCCTCGATGACTGATTTGGCGTAGCTCGTGATGGCTTGTTGCGCTTGATCGCGTTGGGGCTGCGGGAATGCTGCGGCGTTGTGGAACATCAGGACCAGGTTGGACGCCTCGTCGGCGGCTGCCTTCGAGGCATCGTCGAATGTGCTGTACACGCCGAACACCAGCAGGCCGGCCACGATCGCGTACATGGTCCCTACCGCTGAGAAGCCGGTGGCGAAAACGGCATTGTGTTCCTCGCCGAAACGCTTCTGCACGAAGGGACGCAGCACGAGGCCTAACCCAACGCTCAGCGCGATGAATCCGCCGATGAAGAGGATTCCGAACTGCCACGCCGGCAGATCTAGGATGTGCGTTTCCATGGCCGCTCCCAGGGATGTCGTTCCGAGGTCTAACTCACGTGGGGGGTCGCCGCACCAACCGAAGCTGTTGACGTGCTTTGCCCATGACCTCGGTCATGCGCACATTAGTCGTGAATGCGGTCCGTGGCCGAATTCCAGGATGAATTGCCCCGCCACCGACCGCCTCCCGCGCCGTCTCCGCTGTTCAGCAGCAGTGTTCTGATTTTTGACCATGGGGTTCGAATCCCCTTAGCTCCACCAGGCAAGATGACCTTTTGTGCGGCGGCTG
>JBAXIA010000187.1:0-4709 GCA_037138615.1 Mycobacteriaceae bacterium
GGTAACGGCGGGTTGATCTGGGGTATCGGCGGTGCCGGCGGATATGGCGGCGCCGACAACGGCAGCGCGACCGTATCCGGGGCCACCGCCGGTAATGGCGGCGACGGTGGTAGGGCGGGCCTGATTTTCGGCACCGGTGGCGCCGGCGGTGTGGGCGGCTATGTGTCGTTCGCGGTCAACGGCAACGTATTGGGTGGCAACGGCGGCAATGGCGGCCGGGCGGGTCTGTTCGGCAATGGCGGTTCCGGTGGTGGCGGAGGTTCAGCCACTCAGAATTGGGATGGCACCGTGACGGGGGCGGTGGGCTCGGCCACCGGCGGCAACGGCGGTGCCGGCGGCCGCGGCGGTCTGCTGGTCGGAGCCGGCGGTGCCGGCGGCGACGCTTTTGCAGGCTCGGTGTTCAGTACGTTCGGCGCGGCGACCGCGGGTAACGGGGGTGCCGGTGGTGATGCGACGATCGGAGCCGGCGGTGCCGGCGGGATCGGCGGCATGGGCGCCTCGGCCAATATCGGCGTCGATGGTTTGGGGACATCAGGCTCGGGTGCGGCGACCGGCGGCTCGGGTGGTGTCGGCGGCTCGGTGATCTTCATCGGTATCGGTGGAGCAGGCGGGGACGCGAACTTCCCGGGCGGCGGCAACGGCGCGATCAACCTCGGCGACGGGATCGCAATCGCCGGTAGCGGCGGCAACGGCGGCAGCAGCGGCATCATCGGGACCTTGTTCACCGGCGGCGCGGGCGGTGCCGGCGGTGCCGGCGGGACGGCACGCGCCAACGGGTCGGCGACCGCCGGTGCCGGCGGTGATGGCGGTCGGGGTTCGATCGGCGGTCGGGGCGGCGCCGGCGGTTCAGGCGGCGCGGCCACCTCGTTGATCAGTAGCACCGCGACCGCTGGTGTCGGCGGTAACGGGGGGATCGCTCGGTTCGCCGGCCCCGGCGGTGCCGGCGGTGCCGGTGGCGCGGCGGTCGCCTACGAGGGCGCCAGCGCGGTGGCCGGCAACGGTGGCGTCGGCAGCCGGGCCAATCAATTCGGACGTGTCGGGGGAGTCGGCGGCACCGGTGGTACCGCGAAGGCCTACGGCACTGGTACGGCGACCGGCGGCACGGGCGGGCAGGGCGGTAAAGGTAATACCCTCGCCAACGGTGGTGCCGGTGGTTTCGGCGGCAACGCCTATACCGGCTCGGCCGACGGCGGTAATGGCGGTAACGCCACCGCCGGGGCCGGTGGGCAGGGTGGCTATGGGTCGAATGGCGGGGCCGGCGGTTATGGCGGTAGTAGCAGCGTCTACACCGATGCCGCGTCTACGTCGGTGAGTACCGGCGGGGCCGGCGGGGCCGGCGGGGGCGCCAATACATTCGGCCTGGGCGGTAACGGTGGTAACGGCGGCAGCGCAGGTGCGGCCGGCACCAGCGCCGCTGACGTCACGCTGGTTGTCGGAACGGGCGGGGCCGGCGGGACCAGTGACGCGTTCGGTGCGCGCGACGGTGCCAACGGTTCGGCGGGTTCCACCTTCACGGTGTCCAGCATCGCGGTGGGTGGATACCTGGCAGGTGCGGGCGCGGCCGGCGCGGGCGCCAGCAACGCCGGTGACATTTATGTCGTCGATTTTCTCGGGTCGGTATCGGTGATCGACCCCACCGACATCATCATCGACACCATCACCGTCGGCGACGGCCCGAACGGCGTCGCAGTCAGCCCAACGGGGACAACCATCGGCAACATCTATGTCGCCAACAGCGGCGACAACACCGTGTCGTGGCTGAACCCCGCTGGCACCCTGATCGGCACCATCACCGTTGGTGCTGGCCCGAGCGCGGTGGCGGTCAGCCCCACCGGGACCAACGCGGGCTACGTCTATGTCACCAACAACGACGCCGGCACCGTGTCGGTGATCAACCCGTCCGGCATCGTCATCGCCACCATCGCGGTCGGCAACAACCCGGCTGGGGTGGCAGTCAGTTCCACCGGCACCAACGCCGGCTACGTCTACGTCACCAATAACAGCGCCGGCACGGTGTCGGTGATCAATCCCGCCGGTGTCGTTGTCAACACCATCGCGGTCGGGACCAACCCGAGCGGAGTGGCGGTCAACAGCAACGGCTACGTCTACGTCGCCAACAGTGGCACGGGCACGGTGTCGGTGATCAACCCGCTGGGCAGAGTCGTCGACACCATCGCGGTCGGCCCCAACCCGCAGGGAGTGGCGATCAGCACCACCGGCGCCACCGCCGGCTACGTCTACGTCGCCAATGGCGACGCTGGCACGGTGTCGGTGATCAATCCCGCCGGCGTTGTCGTCAACACCATCGATCTCGGTGCCTTCGCCTACGGAGTCGCAGTCAGTTCGACCGGCGATAACGCCGGCAACGTCTACATCACCAACTTCAGCAATGGCACGGTGTCGGTGATCAGCGCATGACCGCAACGAACCGCGCCAGCAATAAAGCCCGCCGGAAAGGGAACGCAATCTTGATGACCAAAAGAAGCGTGATCGGATCACTCTGCGTCGGGCTGTTGGTGGGCGCGACCTCGGTGGCATCGCCGGCGTCCGCAGCCGTGCCGAATACGTTGGTGAATTCCCGCGCCGATTTCAAGATTTTTGACGCACCGCCAGTCGGTTCGAAAGGCAGGCTTTATGTAGGCGGTCCACTGTTCCAAACAGCGCTCCCTAAAGACCTGAAGATGACGCTTTCCACAGCAACCTGGGTAAACACTGCAACCACTCCATCGACCATCACGATTGCGAAGTTGCCCTCCGTGACGGGAACTGTCACCGCGAAGGATATCGATCCCCGCGGCAGCGTTTTCGCCGTGACCACGGATAGCACCTACCGCACCTTCAAAGGCAACGGACTGCCAACCACCCCGATGGGAACATTCGCAGTCCAACCGGGTACCGCGGCGTATCCCGGTTACAGCGCGGCCCCGGGTGGCGCGAACACTATTCCGGGAACGCCCGGGTTCGGACAGAATTATTCGAGCGCCGCCGCCATCGGTATATCCCCCTATAACCTCGACATCAGGGTTCCCCTGAATCCCAAGTACCTCGCTACACCTCAATCGATCGATTATCTGGCCATCGGTGTGACGCTCACGGGCGCGCTGTGGCATGTGGAATTGGCAAACCTCAGCGCAACTGTCTTCACTAACCCGATTTCCATCCTGCCGTTGGACCAATGTTTCGGCCATCCCTACAGCCAGCAGTACCACTACCACGCCTACTCGTGGAAGTGCTTCCCCAACCAGGGCACCTCCGGGCAGTCGCCGCTATTCGGCTACGCCATGGATGGTTTCGGTATCTATGGGCCCCGCGGCGCCGATGGCAAGGAGATCACCAACGCCCAGCTCGATGAATGCCACGGCATGACGTCGCCGGTGCTCTTCAACGGCAAGATCCAAAACATTTACCACTATGTGCTCAACAGTGAGTTCCCCTATGCGATCGGCTGTTTCAGGGGGGCGGTTGACCCCGCGAATTACGGTGCCACCCCGCTACCGCTACTCGGCCAAATGCCGCCGATGCCGGGCATGCCAGCGATGGGCCACGGATAGACCACCTCATGACTGAACCGTAAGGAGACTGCGATGTTGATCCGCAAAAAGAGTGTGATCGGAGCACTCTGTGCCGGGCTGTTGGTGGGAGCGACATCGGTGGCATCGCCGGTCGATGCCACGGTGCCGAACACGATGGTGAATTCCCGCTCCAATTTTCGAATTCTCGAAGTACCGCCGCCTGGTTCGAAAGGCAGGATTTATGTCAGCGGACCACTCTTCCAGCAGTTACTGCCTCAGGACACCACGCTGCAAATCAGCACAGCTACTTGGGTGAACCCTGCGGACAACACGATCGTCATGGCCAAGTTACCCACGGTGTCCGGAACGGTCACCGCCAAGGATATCGATCCGCGCGGCAGCGTTTTTGCCGTGACGACGGATGCCAACTACCGCATGTTCAAAGGCAACGGACTGCCGAACACCCCGATGGGGATCTTCGGACCAGTTCAACCCGGCACCGCAGCGTATCCCTACTACAGTGCGGCGCCGGGCGGGGCCAACAGCACGCCGGGCACTCCCGGGTTCGGCCAGAACTACTCGAGCGCCGCCGCCATCGGTATCTCGCCCTACAATCTCGATATTCGAGTGCCCATGGCGCCGAAGTACCTCGCTACACCTCAACCGATCCAATATCTGATCCTCGGTGTGACGCTCACCGGCACGGTATGGCACGCGGAAATTGCAAATGCTTCCTCTTCTGCTTGGTACAACCCGATTTCGATCCTGCCGCTGGATCAGTGCTACGGGCACCCCTACAGCCAGCAGTACCACTTGCACGCCTACTCGTGGAAGTGCTTACCTAATCAAGGCACCACCGGGCAGTCCCCGTTGCTTGGCTACGCCCTTGATGGATTCGGTATCTACGGGCCACGCGGCGCCGATGGCAAGGAGATCACCAATGCCCAGCTCGATGAATGCCATGGCATGACGTCGCCGGTGCTCTTCAACGGCAAGGTCCAAAACATTTATCACTACGTGCTCAACAGTGAGTATCCCTACTCGGTCGGCTGCTTCAGGGGAGCGATCGACCCCGCGAATGTGGCTGCTACCCCGCTACCGCTACTCGGCCAACTGCCGCCGATGACAGGAATGCCAGGGATGGGCCACTCGTAGGCAGTTGATGTATCGCTAGCATCGCGGTGTGAGCAACCCCGA
>JBAXIA010000188.1:0-4490 GCA_037138615.1 Mycobacteriaceae bacterium
CACCCAAGGGTGAATCGACGCGGCCTTCGGGCGCTGCACCCAAGGGTGAATCGACAGCGCCCGCCAGCGCTCTTACGGTGAGGGCTTACCGCGGCGAGGGCCCGCGGCGATCGGGAGGGCAGACCTATGGTTCTCAACGTCAACGCGGCAACGGTGGGCGCATCCGCTGCCACTGAAGCAGGTATCGGGGCGCAGTTGAGTACCGCTACCGCGGCAGTGGCGGAGGCACTGACCGGTGTTATGCCGATGGGCGCGGATCTCGATTCGGTGCAGTTCGCGGCGGTTCTGAATGCGGTTGGTGCGGCCTGTATCGGAGCTGCAATCGAGCATCTGTCCCACCGTGGCCTTTTTGCCGAGGCGCAGAATCTCGCGGCCGCGACCTACACCGCGACCGACGTCATCAACAACACGGCGCTGTCGCTCTAGGACTGATGCGACTTCGCGGTTACAGGACTCGTGCGCAGCCATGCCAGATCCCTCGTGGCCCTCTCTCCCGCCGGAAGCCAACTATCTGCGGTTAGTCGGCCCAGGTTCAGCCGGAACGGCGACAACGATGGTCAATGCGGCGGCCTGGCAAGCGCTGGCGGTAAATCATGAGTGCGCTTTCTCGCTGTCGACACTCAACACCGCCGTGACCGCGATGAACTTCGAGGGCGTAGGTGGTTTGAGTTCAGTCGCCACGATCACCGCCCTCAATAGCTCGCTGCAACTCCTCGCAGACTGGGTTCAGGAGAAACCCCCCATAGCGGCCAGTGCGGTCACCGCGTATGAGACAGCGGTGTCGGCGATGATTCCGGCCGAGATCTGTATTGCCAACCGCACCGAGCAGGCGGCGGCTGTGGCGACAAACCCGGCCGTGCTGGGAGCGCTCACTCCGGCGATCATCGCGCTGGATACCGAGTACTTCGGCGAACATTGGCCGCACAACGCCGGTATCGGCGCGGCTTATGGAGCCGCATTGACAGCACTTGCCGCAGCACTGGCGATCCCCCCGCCCATTTCGCCACCGGGCGCCTCCGCTGCCGCGCCGGCGACGTCTGCCGCCGCGGTGGCAGAGGCTGCCGGCCGGGTCGTCGCGGGCGAAGCCATGAAGGAGTCCGGGCAGCTGGCTAAATCAACCGGCGACGGTGCTGTGGGGCCGAGTGAAGCCGCGGTTGCGACCGGACAGATGATGATGCAGCCGATTCAGGCTGTGTTGGGTTCACTGCAGCCCGCTGCGGGGATGTTCCAGACCCCGGTACAAGCGGTTCAGACCCTTGCAGGCCTACCTCAGTCGCTGGCCGGATCGCTGCGCGGTACGTCGGTTGGGGGGGAGGCCAACGAGACCGCGGTTCCCGCGGCGACGTCGACTGGCGCGGGTACCGCGGTTTTCGAGCGTGGCCCTGGCACCGGTGTCGGTGTTACCGGTACGGCGGGCGGTGGTATCGGTGCTCTGCCGGGTGGTGGGGTGACCAGTTACTCCCGCCCGTCGAGCAGCTTTGCCCCGGAAGGTGCGGGTCGACCCAGAGGCCTGCAAACCGGATTGCTGAGCGCTGCCGAATTGCATGGGCCCGCAACGACCACGACTGCTAGTAGCGTGTTGCCGATGCCGCCGACCGGAGCCGGAATGCTCGGGCGTGGAAAGGATGCGAGCGACTCCGACGCCGGCCCACGCTCCCGCGTCGTTGCCGAATCACAGACCCAACCAGGAATGCCGCGCTAGCTGGCTTCCAATGGTCCGGAGATCTCGTCACGAGGCCCCGCAAATGGTCGGCGACCGTCGAGGACACCGTGTTAGGTTCACCCTCGCCGGACGCCGGAGTCGCGCTGTGGACTATGGATATCGAGGAGGCCTGTAGATGAGCAAGGGCCGTTCGCTGGCCTTGGTCACGCTTGCCTACGTCGTCGCTGTCGCGGTTGGGCTCGGATGGTTGTACTGGGGACCGCTCACCGGCCGACTGTGGCTGGACACTCTGATCGCCGATGTGCTCGCCACCGCGGTGATCTTCGGCTTCAGCCGGGTGTACCGCAACTCCAGCTTCTATGACGCCTACTGGAGCGTGATTCCGCCACTGCTTGCGCTGTACTGGTGGTTGCAGGGGCCATTGGGTGTGACGGGGCCTGGTTCATTGCGATGCTGGTTGCTTTTCGCGGTGATGTCCTATTGGGCGGTGCGGCTGACAGCCAACTGGGCCTACGGTTTTCCCGGTCTGCACCATGAGGACTGGCGTTATCCGATACTTCGTGACGGTGCCGGTAGGTTCGAGTTCTTGGCCGATCTGTTTGGCATTCACCTATTTCCGACGCTGCAGGTGTTCGTCGGCATGCTGCCGGTCTACATCGCACTGACCCGGCCCGGTGACGGACTGATGTGGCTGACATGGGTGGCCTTCGCCGTGGGCATCGTGGCCGTCACCGTCGAACTAGTCGCCGACGTTCAGATGCATCATTTCGTCGCGGAGCGACGCCCGGGTGCCGCGATGGACCGCGGATTGTGGGCGTGGTCACGTCATCCCAACTACGTCGGTGAGATTGGCTTCTGGTTCTCGCTGGCGCTGTTTGGCATTGCCGCATCGCCCCGCGATGGGTGGTGGTTGTTCGTCGGCGTCGCACTGATGATCGTGATGTTCCTTGGCGCAAGTATTCCGTTGATGGAGAAGCGCAGCCTGGAACGCCGCCCGCAGTATCAGGATGTCATCGATCGCGTGCCGAGGCTGGTTCCGCGACCGCCCCGCCGGGCTCCGGAAGTCGCTGGCCCGGGGTGATTCGGCCGCGGGTGGTGATCGCCGGTCTCGGCGACAGTGGGCTGCTGACGGCGATCCGGCTGGCTCGTTTCGCCGATGTAGTGGGGATCTCGGTCAAGCCGGCTCTGGTCAGCGGCCAGGAGTTAGGGGTGCGGCTCACTCGCCCGGCGGACTGGGCCCGCGACTATTTCGTGCCATTCGATCGCTACCGCGCACTGGACCGGGTGCGCACCGTGCAGGCCAGGCTGACAAGAGTCGACCTTGCGGCCCGGGTGGTCTATGCCCAGGACCCCGCCGGCACTGAGGTCTGTGAATCCTATGACGCGCTCGTCATTTCAACAGGGGTGCGCAACGGCTTCTGGCGCCAGACTGCATTGCAGTCACCGGCGGAGATCCGCGCGGAGATCATGGCCGACTACGACCGGCTGGCCGCCGCCGGTTCGGTAGTGGTGGTAGGTGGCGGTGCGGCTGCGGTCAGTGCGGCCGCCAATATCGCCGCTCGTTGGACTGGAAAACGGGTCGATCTTTATTTTCCCCATGAGCGGCCCCTGCGCGAGCACCACCCACGAACATGGGAACATCTGCGGCGCAGGCTGATCCGGCTTGGAATCGGCCTACACCCCGGCCACCGGGCGGTGATACCGGCCGGGTTTGACTGCGACGCGATCACCAGTGATCCGGTGCAGTGGAGTACCGGCCAGCCGCCCGCGCGGGCAGATGCAGTGCTGTGGGCCATCGGGCGAGTGCAGCCCAATACCGACTGGCTACCACCTGACCTCCTCGATGACGGCGGCTTCGTGCACGTCACCCCGGAGTTGCGGGTACCTGGGTACCGGGGAGTCTTCGCCATCGGTGATGTGGCCGCAACCGATCCGTTGCGGTCGTCGGCGCGCAACCGTGCCGACGCGGTGCTCGCTCACAACATCCGCGCCGAGCCCGCCGGGCGGCCTTTGCGCTCTTATAAGCCGCCGCGTCGGCGCTGGGGGTCGGTGATCGGAATCCAGTCCGACGGGGTGGAGGTGTTCGCCCCCAACGGTCGGCCGTACCGGGTCCCGGCGTGGCCGGTCGACCGGGTGTTGATGCCGTGGATCGTGCGGCGCGGCATTTACCGCGGCGTTCGGCGCAACCAGCCATTGGGCTAGGCACGGACGAGCTGGCCGCGGATCTGGCAAAGATTTCTTCTCAGCTGAGGCTCCCGGTTCGGTGAGGTGTCACAACTCCGGCGGCGAAGCTGGTCGGTAACGAGGGCGGTCTGGTTTTGCCGCCGCCAGCGCTGTGGCGCATGATGTAAAAGAGATTGCTGGTGAGAATGTTGGTGAATTCGGAGTCTGACCGTAAAGAGTGAATTGACGCTGTTAGAAGTGCCTCTCATAATTGGTCGATGGAGGGCCAAACGGAGCCGAATGGAGTTAGCGACAGGGATTGTGTCGCGTCTGTCCTCCGTGCTTTGGATGCGGGCAATAATCACTGGGAGGCGCTCCTACTAGAGGCCGAGGCGATCACATATGCCGTCGATATGGGCGATATCCATGCTGTTGCCAACTGCGATGGCAAACTGATCCAACTCACTCTGCAGCCCAATGTGGTGACCGACTACAGCCACGGAGAGCTGGCTGAGCGGATGAACGTCGCGTTCGCCGCCCTCGCTGATGAGGTCCAGGCGGACTATCGGATGCGCTTCGGCGGCGACCTGCGGTGACGATTCCGACAGGGCGGTGACGATTATGCCGCTGAACCTTTCCAATCGAGACCAGAACTCCGGTCACA
>JBAXIA010000189.1:0-4416 GCA_037138615.1 Mycobacteriaceae bacterium
CGCGGATCGTCCCCGATCACGGTGGATGGTGGCGGACATGGCCGGTTCGCCTCGAACAGGCTCAGCGACCGCACCTCAGGGTCCTCGGCCAGCAGAGCCGACAGAGCCGTGGATCCGGTACGAGGAAGCCCGAGACCGATCAACGCCGGCAGCAGTGTCTCGTCACCGATCTCGGGGTGCCGGCGATACCAGTCCTCGACCTTGAGTCGCTGGATGAGGTGGCCCACGACTTGGCGTCGCATCGCAAACTCGCCGATAGCGTTGAGTCGGGCCTCTTACCGCAATGACTCGACGAGGATCTCCAGACCTTCGCGAAACGAATCGTCACCGAAGTCATCGAGACCGGAGGCAGATGACGCCTCGTCGAGAAGATCCTTGGCGGCACTCACGCGACCTCCACGTCCAATGGCAGCCTCTGCAGGCGCCGCACCATCACACTGGGGATCCAGGCTGGTGGCTCCGACGTCCTGATCGATCGGGTATCGGAGAGCAGGCGGGTCAACGCGGTCTTGGCTTCCAGTCGAGCCAATGCGGCGCCTAAACAGAAGTGGTCACCCCTGCCGAAACCGAGGTGCGCCTTGCCGCTGGGCCGGTCCAGCCGCAGTTCGTCGGGCGCGTCGAACGCCTTCGGGTCACGGTTAGCGGATCCCCACAGCAGCAGCAGATGTGAACCGCCCGGAAGGTCCACCCCGCCCAGTGAGGTGTCGGCGAGAACGTGGCGATAGTGGCCGCGGAACGGTGATTCCATCCGCACGACTTCTTCGATGAACGCCGGCAGTAAGTCCATATTGTCCCTGAGTTGTGCAGCGATATCGTCGCGATGCGCCAGTGTCAGCGCCGAGCTGCCCAGTAACCCTGCGGTGGATTCGCCTCCGGCACTGACTAATTGGATCAGCATGATGACTGCGGTCTCCGGCTTGAGCTCGCGGGCATTGCACTGTCGGGCGAAGTCCCCGAGTAAGTTGTCACCGGGATCCTTACGGGCAGCGGCAAACTGCTCGGCAAGATAGCCGGCGAGTTCGGTGGCGGCCGCGATCGCCGTCTTCAGCTGATCGGGCGTGATCGCACCGTCCAGCATCTGTGCGGTGGCGTAGGCGCCGGTCACCAGCCATTCCATATCCACTGTCGGCAACCCAATAAGTCTGCTCACTAACGTCATCGGCAGACGGTTAGCCATTGCGGCCACCCAGTCGATATAACCGTCGTCGCCGAGGCCCTCGCTCCAGAGCCTTGCGACGGTCTCGATCACCAGTGGTTCGAGAGCCCGAACCCGTTTGGCCACCACCGTCGGCAGCACCATCTTGCGGTGGATTGCGTGGACGGGATCGTCCGCGGTGCCCAACACATGACCTGGATCGCCCGGAGGGGCCATGGTGAACTCGCTGACGCTGCCGTCGGGATCCAGAACCATCGACGCGGTCAGGTTCGATGAGAAGTCTCGTGGGCGCATGACCGCCTCATTGACCAGTTCCCACGTCGACACCAGGTAAAAATTCGAATCACCCACCCGGTGCACCGGATCGGTCTCGCGGAGTTGCGCGTAGAACGGATATGGGTCATCGAGTACCAGCATGATTCCCAGCCTGATCTGCAAAAACACCCTAGGTCAAGACACCTCTCGCAAGTTGATACGCCCGGCCATCCCGTCTCGACCGCCGATGTCTCAGGCGGAGTCCCCACCAGGTGAAATCGTGAGTCGAAATCAGACATTTGTCTCATACTGAGACAGTGAGAAAAGCAGACTGGCTCGCCGGCGGCGATCGCCACGAGCTGGCAGCCGAGCGGATCTACGCCGCGGCCGCGAGCCTTATCGCTCGGCGCGGCCTTGACCGTTTCGATCTGGATTCACTCGCCGAGGCTGCCCACTGCTCACGAGCGACGTTGTACCGGCACGCCGGTGGCAAGACACAGATCCGAGATGAAGTGCTGGCGCGCTCAGCCAGACGGATCAATAGCGCGGTCATGACGGCAGCGAAGGGATTGACCGGCGGTGATCGCATTGTCGAGGCCATCACCGTCGCACTACGAGAAATTCGCTCCGATCCCGTCGCGTCTCAGGTATTCGCTCCGGGCCGGCCGGGAAATGCGTCGTTGCTTGCCGATTCGGGCATGCTCGCGCGCTTTGCCGCGGAGTCCGCCGGACTGAACCCCGAGGACACAAGCGCCTCTCAGTGGATCAACCGGGTCACGCTGTCGTTGTTGTTCTGGCCCGGCCACGACGAAGCCGCCGAGACTCGCATGCTGAGGTCATTCGTCTCCCCGGCATTTCGCAGTCAGACCTGAGCGGATTCCTCGGCCTGCCGCCGCAGGTTCTCATCGACCTCGGTCTGCCACTTCTCGTTGGCCTTGGTGGTGTCCACCTCGAGTTCGAAACGATCCGTCATATCGGGCTCGATATCGGCAACGTCGACATAGAACTGCTGATACCAGCGCCGCATCTGGTAGACCGCGCCGTCCTCCTCGACCAGTAGCGGATTCTCGATCCGGGTCTTGTGCTTCCAGATTTCGACATCCTGTAGGAAGCCCTTACTTACACCGACGACCATCGCTTCGGAAAGCTTGTCCGACATGGCTTCATCCATGCCCTTGGGCTTCTCGACGATCACGCCCCACTGCAACATGAACGAGTTCTGGCTCACCGGATAGTGGCAGTTGATCAGGATCGACTCAGACTTGAAACCGCTGTAATTGCTGTGCAGCCAATTGATCATGAACGACGGCCCGAAGTAGGACGCTTCAGAATCCAAATGGGAGCCGCCATAAGCCGAGCCACCGAGGGTCACATCGGGCCGACCCACGTTGTGCAGGTACTGCGAGGAGATGTGGCCCTCGAAAACGTTTTTAAAATACGTCGGCATACCGAAGTGGATGTAGAAGAAGTGCGCCATATCGGTGTTGTTGTCGACGATCTCGCGGCAGTTCGAGCCTTCGATCAGGAGGCTGTTCCACTTCCAGTCGGTCCATTCATCGCTGGTGAACTCAGGAATCTCGGGGATCCGCACCTCCGGCTGCGACGGGTTGCCCTCGTGGTCGTGCCAGATGAACAACAGACCACTGCGGACGTCAGTCTCCCAGGACCGCGTGCGGGCGAGTTTCGGAGTGCGCTTGGCATAGGGCACCAGCTTGCAGCGACCATCGCCGCCCCAGCGCCAGTCGTGGAACGGACAGGCCACCTCGTCGCCCTTGACGGTGCCCTGGGACAGGTCGCCACCCATATGCCGACAGTAGGCATCGAGCACATGCAGTTCGTTGTTGGAATCGGCGAACACCACCAGTTTCGTGCCGAACACATGGATCGGATGTGGCTGGCCGTCGAGGAAATCCTTCACCGGACCCAGGCAGTGCCAACCGCGCGCGTAGCGATCGGGCAATGTCCCGGTATCGATCTGACGAATGTCGGTGCTCACTGGAGTCTCCCCTGTCGTGTTCAACAACTAGAACACGTTACAGTTTTTCTGTTGCATCATGCAATGGCAGCAGTGGTCTGGACCATGATCGCACCGGTAGATTGGGCTGATCGAACACCTAGCGCCAGGAGCGAGTCGATGACCGATCAGGATCCCAACCTCTATGGACCGCCTTCCGGCTTTCCCCCACCCCCTCCCGGTGGTTATCCTCCGCCACCGCCTCCTGGGTATCCCCCGCCGCCGCCGGCGGGTTATCTGCCACCGCCCAATCCCTATGGAGTTCCCGGCGGTTATCCGTCGGCGCCGCCAGCAGCCTGGGGTGGACAGCCCGGCGGCCTCGGTGCGCGCTGGGGTGCCCGCATCATCGACGGATTGCTGGTGTTCATTATCTCGTTCGTTCTGTCCTTCTTCTTCGATGACAGCAGCCGCATCCTTGTCACCGGACTGTTCTCCGGACTGATGACGTTCGCCTACTTCGTCGCCATGGAAGTCACCCAGGGCCGCACCCTGGGCAAGATGGCGCTGGGGTTGAGCGTGCGCGGTCCCGGCGGTGCGCCGAAGCCGGACTTCAAGCAGTCGGCCATTCGCAATGCCTTCACGCTGCTGCCGATCGTCCCCTTCATCGGCGGACTGTTGGGTGTCATCGCCATCGTCGTGATCGCGGTGACGATCAATGGCAGCCCGACCAAACAGGGCAAGCATGACGAACTGGCCGGCGGAACTCAGGTCGTCAAGTCCTAGTCGATGCGCTGGCCGGTTATCCGATCAGCCCGCCCCCGCTGCCGCGCCCCGTACTGTTCGATCAGCACTGGGGTGAACTGACATTCATCCATTGGCCGGTGCGGCCGGTCGACGTCGCCCATCTCTTTCCGCCGGGTACCCGCCCGGATGTATTCGCCGACGGCATGACCTATGCGGCGCTGGTGCCGTTCCAGATGAGCCGCACCAAAGTGGGGCCAAGCCCGCCGGTTCCGTATTTCGGCACTTTTGCCGAAACCAATATCCGGCT
>JBAXIA010000190.1:0-4411 GCA_037138615.1 Mycobacteriaceae bacterium
CGGGATCCTCAGCGTCCAACCGCACCGGCGAGCCTGGCGCCCGAGTTTTCCGCACGCACCGACACCGTGCTCGTCATTGCGACGTCGGTGAGCGAGAACGCCGGCAACACACCCACCACGGTGCGGTGGAATCTGCGCCTCGGCGTCTCCGACATTGACGGCAAGCCGATGATCTCCCGGCTGGAGTCTCTCCGATGAGGAACCTGGCCAGGGTGCTGGCATTCGATATCGGTGCGCCGGTGGCCGCGATCTCTGCCTTGCTGATCATCGGGGTGATGCTCGAATGGCCGCTCTGGTGGGTATCGGTGTGTTCGATCCTGTGCCTGCTGATCGTTGAAGGTGCGCTGGTCAATCTCGTTCTGTACCGGCGTGATTCGGTGACGGTGGGCACCGACGACGACAAGCCGGGGATACGACTGGCGGTCACGGGGTTGGCTGCGGCCGCGCTGGCGTCGGCGGTGGCGGTCGGGTACACCAACTGGGTCCTGCCCGACCGGGCTTTCACCACGGACTCGGCCGAAGTTGTGCGTATTGCCACCCAGGTGTCCGAGGCGACCGCGACCTTCACCCCGGGTGACCCGAACTCATCCATCGAGCGCGCCGCGGCACTGATGGTGCCCGAGCGCGCGGAGGCGTTCAAGGCCCAATTCGGATCCGCGACTGCTGATATGGCCAAGCGCACTATGTCCGCTCAGGCAAGCACCGTCTCCGCGGGTCTTGAGGCGCTGGGACCATCGTCGGCCAGCGTGGCCGTGATCATGCGGGGCACCCAGAGTGCGCCGGGTCAGGACCCCAGTGTCGCGGTGCTGTCGCTTCGGGTGGCCCTCGCCAAACAGCAGGGCGGCTGGAGAGTGGTCGACGTGGCGCCGATCAATTCCCGCTGAGGGATGCGACAGTCAGTCGGATTCGGATTCGGATTCGGATTCGGATTCGGATTCGGGACCTTCGGCGTCGCTGATATCAGAGAACCCGCCGTCTGCGGTCTGCTGGGCCCGGATCTTGGCGAACCGGTCGGACAGTCTGCGCATCCGGATCATCAGCGAGGCCTGCGGGCTCGTCGTCGCAGTGAGGTAGGCGGTCAAGTCCTCTCGTGTGACGCCGATCCTGGAGGCGAACTCCGGCTCGTCGAGGGCTGAACGTTCCAGCAGCACCTGGACGTGACGAGCGACCTGGGCCCTTTCGTTGGCATCCAAATGGCTTCGGGAGCGCGCCAGAACTTCGTTGAGCGCCTTGGCGATTCCCTCGGGCGCGGCGGCTTCCAGGACTTCCTCGACCTGGCGTGCGGTGCGTCCGTACGGGTCACGCTTCATGGCGACGACGATGCGTTGCCAGACGGTGATATCGCCGGTCTCGAGCGCCGAACGGATTGATGCCGTGGGCCAGAACTCGACGGGCCGGTCGTCGATGGACAACGTCAGCTCGCCTCCTCCAGGATCGCCACCGCGAGCGACAGGCACCGCGTCCGGACATCGTCCCACTCCACCGCCGCGTCCGGGGTGGACCACCGTGCATCGTCGGCCGCATCGGTGGGAACCGGATCAGCCAGCCGACGGACCAGTTGGGTCGCAATCCAGTGCTGGTGCGGTTGCCCAGAACTGTAGTACCCGTCGATTCCGGACAGCACCACCGCCGCATTATCGATGGCCATACAGTCGACCAGGTCAGCAAGTTCGGCGTAGTCCGAGCGGTTGTTCCGGCACAGCACGAGATAGCTCTGCAGACGCAGGGTTTCGGCACCGGTCGGGATCTGCAGCCGATCGCCGGTGGGTAGTTGCACGTTGGTGGTCTCGACCGGACTCAGGCGCTCGACATCGGTCTCGGTTTCCAGGGCGTCGAGTGCAACCGCGAGTCGGCCCCGCCACATCGTCACCGGGTGAATCGGCCGCAATGTCGCGGATCTGGCCCCACGGGAACCCCTGGCGAGCCGACGCACTCGGGTCTGGCCGATGAGACCGACCTTCTCGGTCCCGGTCCCACAGCCGCTGAAGGCCAGCGGGTCGGCCACACTGACGGCGTCGGGAGCCAATTGTTTGAGCCGGGCCGCATTCCTGACCACCATGCGCAGGTCGGCGGCGGGCGGTGCGCTTGTCGATATCTCGTCGGGGATCACCACCAGATCGCCGAGATCGATCTTGGGGAGCGGTTTTTCGAAGTCGACCGACGGCAGAATGCGGTCAAGCCAGCCGGGCAGCCACCAGTTCCACTGATCGAACATCGCCATCAGCGACGGCACCAGGATCAGGCGGACCACTGTGGCGTCGACGGCGATCGCCACCGCGCACGCGACGCCGAGTTCGGCGACCAGTGGCATGCCCGCGAAGGCGAAGCCGATGAAGACCGCGATCATGATCAGCGCCGCGCTGGTGATGGTGCGGGCGCTGGTGGCCACCCCGTAGGCGACGGCGTCGCGGGTATCGCCGGATTGCAGGTAGCGCTCCCTGATGCGGGTCAGCAGGAAGATCTCGTAGTCCATCGACAGGCCGAATGTCATCGCCAGCACCAGGGGCGGGATGGTGCTGTCGACGGAGGCGATGGGCTCGAACCCGATGCCCTCCAGCCAGCCCCACTGGAATACCGCCACCAGGCTGCCGTAGGCCGCCGCGACCGAGAGAACAGTCATCAGGACGCCTTTGAGCGCGAGGAACAACGACCGGATGGAGATCAGCAGCATCACGAAGGCGATCAGTGAGACGAAACCGAAGACCATGGGCTTGGTCGCCGAAACCCGGTCGTCGAAATCCTTGATCAACGCAGTGGGGCCGCCGACATCCACTCGGGTGGAACCGGCCGCCGCCGGCAGTTGCGCCCGCATCCAGTCGATGCTGTCGCGGGCGGTGAGATCCTCCGGATCCACCGACAACACCGTTGAGATCAGTGCGCTGCTGCCATCATCGGCGAACACCGGCGGCGCCACCGAGACCACATGGGGAGCCTCGGAAATCTTCGCCGCGACGGCGTCGAGGGTCCCGACGTTATCCGGATTGGACGCGTCACCGCCCGGGAACGTGACCAGAACTCGCACCGGGCCCAGCGCACCGGGACCCAGCGCTTCGGCGGCGGCAGCCACGCCCCCGCGAATCTCATGTGAGGACGGAAACTGCCGTTGCATGCTGTTGCCGAGTGTCATGGAAAACGCGGGTGCGGCTAGCAACAGCAGGAAGGCTGCGGCTCCCAACGCCGAGGCCCATGGCCGGCGCATCACCGCACCGACCCAGCGGGTCCAGAACCGCGACTGGGTCGACTCCGGCCGACGAGACCAGTGCAGCAGTGGTGAGCGTCGCGCCGCGGCGTGCCCGAATGTAGCGAGTACAGCCGGGGTCAGAGTTGTCGAGGTCAGGACTGCGACCGCTACCGCGAGGATCGCGCCGGTGGCCATCGACTGTAGAACCGGGGTGTTGATCAGATAGATACCGGTCAGTGAGGCGATGACGGTAAGTCCCGAAAGCAGCACCGCCAGACCAGATGTCGCCATGGCAGCGTCGGTGGCCTGTTCGGCATCCCGTCCGGCGCGCAACTCCTCCCGGAAACGCATCAGGATGAACAACGAGTAATCGATCGCCAGCGCGATGCCGAACATCGACACCGTGGAGGTGACGAACACCGACATCGTGGTCAGCGTCGACAGCAGATAAACCACACCCATACTCACCACGACCGTGCAAATGGCGAATATCAGGGGTATCGCGGCAGCGGCCAGCGAGCCGAATACGGCAACCAACACCAGCAGGACGATCGGGAGATTCCAGCGTTCAGCGGCGGCGATATCGTGTTTGGTACTGGTTTGCGCAGCCGCCCCGAGTGCGCCCTGTCCGATGACGTAAAGCCGCACCCGGCCGTTGTCGATCGCGCCGGGCCGGTCACCCTCGACTCCGATCTTGGCCCGCAACTGACGGGCGACATCGACTGCGCCGGAGTTGTTGAAACTCAGCCGCAGGGACACCACGTAGGGCCGGTCGGGCGCGGGCGCCGGCTGGGCGGGGTTATCCACCAGTTCGAGGCTGGGCACCTGCTGTGCCGCCTGCTCGAGCTGGGCGACCGCCACAGCCATATCGTCGTAGGTGGCGTCTGCTCGCGGTGCGGCGACCAGTGCCAGAGGTGAGGCGCCCTGCTGCGCGTAGTGCTCTTCGAGGTGGCGCTGGACGTGCAGCGACTGCGAGTCCGACACCTCGAAACCGCCGCCGGTCAGCTTGTTGGACTGCGTCAGCGCAAGGAAGATCGACGGCAGGAGCACCAACAGCCAGCAGCCGAAGACCAGCCACCGGTGTCTGCGCAGAATGCCGCTCAGGCGCATCATGAACTGCTGGATGGCGTATCTCCCCGCATTGCCCCGAATCGCGTGGCTGCGAGCCTACCGCAGCATGTTGAGCAGGCTGTCTGCCCTAGGATGCTTCAAACGGCGATGAGCCAAACG
>JBAXIA010000191.1:0-4328 GCA_037138615.1 Mycobacteriaceae bacterium
TTTCCCCATCAGATGTCCGGCGGTATGAAACAGCGCGCGATGATCGCCATGGCGCTGGCCTGCCGGCCCGACCTGGTGATCGCGGACGAGCCCACCACCGCTCTCGATGTGATGACACAGGCTCAGATCCTCGACCTGATCCGGCGGTTGGCCGACGAACTCGGGTTGGCGATGCTGATCATCTCCCACGATCTGACCGTGCTCGCCGAACTCTGCGACCGGGTCGCGGTCATGTACGCCGGCCGCATCGTTGAACGCGGCGCGGCTGATGAGATCTTCGGCGTGGCCGGCCCGGCGCACCCCTACACCCGTCGACTGCTGGACTGTTATCCGAAACTGGACGGTGGACAGGGGTCGATCAGCGGTATTGGCGGCAGCCCACCGGATCTGGCCCACCCGCCATCGGGCTGCCGATTCCACGACCGATGCGATCAGATGATCCCGAGATGCAGCACTGATGATCCGGCACTGCAGATGGTTGCTGGTTCGGTCAGCCATCTGACGGCCTGCCACCTGGTCGGCGCCGCTGAGGTAGCGAGCCGATGAGCACCGAGCAGAGCAGCGCCGTGATTGCCGAAATCCGTGACCTGCGAGTGCATTTCCCGGTTCGCCGCGGCCACCGACGGCTCACCGCACGCGCTGTCGACGGTATCGACCTGCAGATCCATGAGGGCGAGATCGTCGCGCTGGTAGGGGAGTCCGGCTGTGGAAAAACCACGGTGGCCCGCACCATCATGCGCCTGCAGGAGCCCAGTTCCGGTTCGTTGGCGATCGGCGGGGTCGATATCACCCGGGTTCGCGGCCGCGGGCTGCGCAGATTGCGGCGCGACTTCCAGATGATCTTCCAGGACCCGTTCGAATGCCTGGCACCTAACTCAACGGCGATCGACGTCGTCACCGAAGGCCTTCGTATCCATCGCGCCGATCTTGACACGGCCGCGCGCCGGACGGCGGGACTGACCGCGCTCGAGATGTGCGGGCTGACCCCGGCCGCAGCGATCGCCGAACGCCGCATCTTCCAACTCTCCGGCGGCCAGCGCCAACGGGTCGCCATCGCGGCGGCGCTGGCGATCGAACCGCGACTGCTGGTAGCCGATGAGCCGGTGTCGATGCTGGACGTATCGCTGCGAGCAGGTGTCATCCGCGTGCTGCTGGATCTACGCGAACGGCTGGGAATTGCAATGCTCTTCATCACCCACGACCTCGCCCTGGCCGGGGTGTTCGCCGATCGGGTCGCGGTGCTGTACCTAGGCCGCGTGGTGGAGCAGGGACCGGCCGCCGAGGTGATCGGCAGCCCACGACATCCCTATACCGCGGCGTTGGTGGGGGTGATGCCCAAGGCCGGCGGTGGGCATCGCGGGCCCCGGCCGATACTGTCCGGCGAGCCCCCGAACGCTACCGCCACGGTGTGCGGCTGCCGATTCCGGCCGCGCTGCCCGCTATACCGCCAACTCGGCGAGCCTGAACTCTGTCAGGCCGAAGAACCTGCACTGCCCATCATCGCCAGTGATGCCAGTGTCGATCACGTTGTTGCATGCCACTTCTCGGACGGCGACACATCCACAACACCAAAGGAGAACATCTCATGACGGTCACTCACGAAGAGGCGATCGAGCTGCTAGACGCCATGGTTCGCATCGACTCTGTGACACCGTGGCTGATCCCCGGCGGTGCCGGGGAAGGTGAGGTTGCACGATTCATGCGGGACTGGCTGACCGATCTGGGTCTGGAGGTGACGCTGGAGGACGTCGAGCCGGGACGGCCCAATGTGCTGGCCTGGTTGCGGGGCAGTGAACCAGGCCCGACGCTGTGCCTGAGTGCGCACAGCGACACCGTCGGCTATGCCAGCTGGCCCGATACGGCGTTGAATCCTGTGATAGAAGGCGATCGCATGATCGGCCTGGGCACCGCCGATGACAAAGGCGGCTGCGCGGCCGCGATGCTGGCCGTGCGCGAACTGGTTCGCTCGAAGCAACCACTAGCCGGCAACATCCTGGTGGCTCTGGTCATCGACGAGGAAGGTGTCAGCATCGGCACCGAGCATCTGGTCGCCCACCACCGCGACGAGATCGACATGGCGATCAACATCGAACCGCACGGCTCACATGTGATCTTCGGCGAGCATCAGGGCTTCGGGTGGATCGATATCGTCGTGCACGGAGTTCCTGCGCATGGCTCAGCCCCGGAAAAGGGTGTCGATGCGATCGTTCACATGGCAGAGGTGCTCACTCGTCTGCATCACCTTGATGAGACGGTGTGGAAGCCCAATCCCGATCCGAAGAACGGACGCACGGTATTCCACACCGGGACTGCCCGCGGCGGAACCGATTACGCCACCTACCCCAACGAGATCATCGTCGGCATCGAGATCGGCACCCAACCCGGCGAGACACTGGCCAACCGAGTCGCCGATATCGAGGCGATATTCGCCGAGGTGAAGAAGATGGAACCGCAGTTCAGCGGTGAGGTCCGGGTCGCACTGGATCGCGATCCATTCACCGGCGAGGGTAACCAGAACATCCTGGACGCGCTGGTGGAGGCGACCGAAGCCGTCAACGGCACACCCTCACCCGTGACCGGACTCAACGCCTGGACCGATGCTGCGATTTTCCAGATCGCCGGCATTCCGACGGTCCTCTTCGGCCCGGAGGGCTCCGGCTATCACGCTGCCGGGGAGTGGGTGTCGATACCCGATCTCGTCGCGACCGCGGAGATCCTTCGCCGGGCTGCCGTCTCCTTGCTCGGCGCATCCGTCTCGGCGAGCCGCTGATATGACCACCATCAAGAACGAAGAGAGATCAATGTCCTCCGACGACGCCTTCGCCGCCCGCACGCCCAAGACCAAGGCGCTGTTCGAGCGGGCCAAACGCACCATTCCGGGCGGCGCGGGTTCGACTGCCCGGCTGCCGCGCAACGGGTGGAAGCCCTACCCGCTGTTCATCTCGGAAGGCACCGGCTCGCGGGTAACCGACGTCGATGGAAACACCTACATCGACTATCTGCTCGGCCTCGGGCCGATGATCCTCGGGCATCGCCACCCGGTGGTGACCAATGCGGTGGTCCAGGCGGTCAATGACCTGGGTACGTGTTACGGGTTGCCCTATGAGTTGGAGATCGAGGCCGCCGAGAAGGTGGTGGCCGCAGTTCCCGGTGTCGAACAGGTTCGGTTCACCAATTCCGGTTCTGAGGCGGTGGGCACCGCGGTGCGGCTGGCCCGGGCGACAACGGGTCGGCGCATCGTCGTCAGATTCGAAGGGCACTATCACGGCTGGCAGGACACCGTGTACTGGTCCAACCACGTCGACCTCGCGCTGGCCGGTCCGGCTGATCACCCGCGTCCGGTAGCGATGGGTCCGGGTGTCCCGGCCGAACTGGAGGACACCCTGGTCGTACTGAGCTGGAACGATCCGGAGAGTTTCGTCAAGCTGATGGACAGCCGCGGCGACGAGATCGCCGCCGTGCTGACCGAGGCGGCGGTGTTCAACACCGGCTGCATCCTGCCCGAGCCCGGGTATCTGGAACTCCTGCGCAGCGAGACTCGCAAGCACGGCGCGATGTTGATCTTCGACGAGGTGATCACCGGATTCCGATTCGCCCGCGGCGGCGCGCAGGAATGGTTCGGAGTTACCCCGGATCTCACCACCTTCGCCAAGGGCCTCGGCGGCGGATTCCCGGTGGCAGCCATCGGTGGATCAATCGATGCGATGCGACTGATCGCCGAGGGCGTCTACTCCCATTCGGGCACCTACAACGCCAATGTCGTTCAGTGCGCGGCGGTCTCGGCAACGATGGATGTGCTGGCCGAGCCGGGACTGTATGAACGGCAGCGCGCCCTGGGCAACCGGTTGGCTGCGGGGCTCACCGAGATGGCGGCCGAGCGCGGTCTGGACGCCTACTGCGAAGGCCTGGGCACCGTATTCCAACTCTGGTTCGCCGATGGACCGATCCACAATTGGCGAGACGCGGTGGCCCATGCCAACGAGCCGCTCTTCACCCGGTGGTACGAGGAGATGGTGGTCCGGGGCGTGCTATTCCACCCGTTGCAGTTCGAGAATCTATTCGTATCGCTGGTGCATGACGACCGCGATATCGACCAGACACTCGACGCGGCCGCTGACGCCCTGTCGGTGGTGGCCCGGACCCGTTCGGCCGTGCCCAGGCCGTGACTGTCGAAGCGCCGGTCGTCCTCGGCCTCGACCTGGGTACGTCGGCCATCAAGGTCCTCGCCGTCGATCATGACGGCACGGTTGTGGCCAGCGCGCGCTGCGGCTACGAGTTCGACGTCGACGTGCTGCTCGAGCACGACAACACCGTCAAGCTCCCCGCCG
>JBAXIA010000192.1:0-4234 GCA_037138615.1 Mycobacteriaceae bacterium
GGGAATTGGGGTGGGCGATCGCCGATGGTGTCATCGGACACTCGAGCACTCCGGGGTTTCGGTGGGCCTGGCAGACCAAAGCATGGTCAGGTGGTGTGCGTGAACCCGCGGCAGTGCTCTTTCAGCGAGAGGTTGTCACCGCGGTGGACCCGGGCGTGCTGATCGATGGTGTTCACGTCGACGTGGACGATGTACTCGCGGCCGATTTCGGCCAGTGGGACCGCGTTTAGGACCCGACCGGAATCAGCGACGGGCTTCCGACACCGATCGTGATCCGCGGGGAGGCCGCAGGGTCGAGCCAGGTCAGGATCGAGCGCATCTCATCACGACCGATGGCCACGCATCCCCAGGTCGGGCTGCCGTTGGTCACATGAAGAAAGATCCCCGACACCTTTCCGGGAATCCGTTGCGGGTTGACCGCGATATTGACCGCGTAGTCGTAGACCGGGCCGGAGTCGTAGAGGTTCTCGGTGATGGCCGACGGGCTGTTCACCGAGTGGACGTAGGTGTTGTACGTCGGCGAGGAGGCGTCCTCGTCCCACCAATCCTGTTTGGTGGCCTGGAAATACGGCATCTTGGTGCCGGGATTGGGCTCACGGCCGAAGGCCTGGTCGAATGCGAACGTTCCCTCGGGAGTGCGGTAGACGCCGTCGGCGGGGGCACCGATGCCGAGTTCGCCCACCATGGCTTTGGTCGGCCCCAGGACAACCTTCCACTGCTGGCCAACACGTTGGAATGCGGTGAGGGTCCCGGTGGTCGAGCTTGCAGCGGGGACGCCGACGACGATCCACTGCGAGGTCTCCGCGACGGGGGCAACCGGTGGCTCAGCCGCAGTGGGCGCGGCCAAAGGCAATGCCAGAGCAGCCAATCCCAGCAACCCCGCGATCCTGGCGAGCGACTTGGGTAGATTCACGCCTGCGATCGTAACTGCGACCAGCAGCAGAAGCCGGGAAGCAGAGCCGAGAGGCAAGCGGTCTGAAGCTGGGATACTGGGCGCCACAATGGGTGACGACCAGCAGTTGACCAGCTCCGCCGGGTTGCCGGCTGGACGGGCCGTGGCACTCGATGACCGGGTGCGAATCTGGCGCGACGCTTCGGTCGTCCTGGGCGGTGCGCCGTGGGGCATCGTCCGGATCGCCGCGGCTGCCCGGCCATTCGTCCTCCGCCTCAAAGATGCCGGAGCAGCCGGACTTGTACCCGCCTCCGGCGTCGAACGCGCACTAGTGGACATGCTGCTGCCCCGCGGAATCGTTTACCCGCTGCCGACCCACGATCACCATCCGGATAGCGCCGTCGAGGTCGTCGTGCCCGCCTATGAGCGACCGGACCTGCTCGACGAGTGCCTGGCCGCGCTTCGAACGGCATCGCCGGAGACACACATCATCGTGGTGGACGACGCGTCGCGCTACGCAGCGGTCGGCGAGGTTGCGCGTGCGCATGGCGCGACCCTGATCCGCCACTCAGTCAATCGCGGGCCTGCTGCCGCCCGCAACACCGGTCTTGAGGCGGTGACTGCGCCGATCGTCGCGTTCGTCGACGCTGATTGCGCGGTGACACCTGGATGGCTCGAGCCACTCGTCGCGCACTTGGATGATCCGCGGGTCGCCGCGGTCGCACCCCGGATCAGGTCCCGCTCGAATTCGACGGACATGCTCTCCCGCTACGAATTCACCCGCTCCGCACTCGACATGGGTCCCCGACCGGAGTTGGTCGCACGCGGCGCACCGCTGGGGTACCTGCCGTCGGCGGCACTGCTGATTAGGCGAAATGCCCTGATGCCGTTGGTATTCGACGAGGCTCTGCGGGTCGGCGAAGATGTCGACCTGGTATGGCGAATGTCGAACGCCGGTTGGATGGTCCGCTATGAACCCGCCTCGGTCGTGACCCATGAAATCCGACCACAGCTGTCTGACTGGGCCAGGCGGCACTTCGACTACGGCACCTCCGCTGCACAGCTGGACATTCGACACCCGCGACGACTCGCACCGGCGCGATGGTCGGTGTGGAACCTCGCGGTCGGACTCCTGGTGCTGGCTCGATGGCCGACACGTGGCCTTGCCATGGCCGCCGGACTCGGGATCGCCGGTCTATCGACCGGACTCCTAGCCCGCAAACTGCGCTCGACCTCCATTAGCCCCGCAGCTGCCCCGCTAGTTGTCGGTAAGGGTCTCGTAGCCGAGACAGCCGCCACCGGACATCTACTTCGCCGCGAATGGTGGCCACTGGGATGGCTCGCTTTGGCAGCCGCACCGCGTTGCCGACTCGGCCGATTCGCCGCGGCGGTCATGCTCGTTCCCCTCGCACGCGAGTGGTTCATCCGGCGCCCCCAACTCGATCCTTTGCGGTACGTCGCGCTGCGACTGGTCGAGGATGCCGCCTACGGCAGTGGTGTGATTGCGAGCGCGATCACAGACAAGCGTCCCGGCGTTCTCCTGCCCCTGGTGCGGATGCCCGGCAGGAGACGTTAGCGACGCAGCGGTGCCGCGGCCCTGTACTGCGCGGGTTTTCGTTGCGACGACCATCCCAGCCAGCGCTCCCACGCGTGGACCGAAACACGTTGCCACGCAGTATCGGCCGCCGGGCTGATGCGACGGGCGATCTCCAGTGCCCAGATGAGCGGAACGCGCATCAGTAGTAAAACTAATCCGAGCCACGGCGAGGGCAGCTGGTAGCGCTTACGATTCGCAGGCAGCATGAACAATCGGGCGTAGGCGGCCTGGATGTGCAGGTGCATCTGAGCGCGCAGGCGCTCGATGCCCCGATATTCCGGTAGCGGCGCAAAGGCGGGCACGAAGGACTCAACCAGTTCGGCCCCGACGGTGCCCGAGTCGTATGAGCGGGTGGCATCAAACAGATACAGCATCCGGATTCCGTCGGCGATGGTCTCCGGGAAGATCTCGGATCGCATACCTACCAGGTGGCCGAGGTAGCGGTTGAAGTGCAGAGCCGCCCGAATCTCAGCCGGAGACGTCACATAGCCCAACGCATACAGGCCGAGTCCGGGGCCGACGCTTCCACCGAGCAACGTCAGCATCATCTCGGCCTGGCTGATCGGAAGCCCCCAGCGCTGCGAGTCCCACTCCGGGTGATCCGCCACCCGCCGTCGGACGCTGACGTGCATGACCCGAACCTGCATTGAAATACGCCGCCCGAGCGAGCCGGGCGTCAGTGCGGCACCGGGCCGGCACACCTCGATCCACCAACGGCTGGTCTCCAGATAGCGGTTGAGGGCGGAGTCCCCCGCGTATCCGCCCGACAGTGACAGCGGAACCGCCAACGAGGCCTCGGTGTAGGCGTCCAGGGTGCCGGCGTTACCGATCGAACCCAGGGTGTAACCCCATCGCCGCCAGACTGCGGCACCCTGTTCCACCAGTTGCGGATTCACCCAGTCGGGAATGTGTTCAAACTCCGCGAACAACGCCGTCATCGACTCCGGCGCCTCTGGCACGTCATCAACGGAAGTCTCCAACGCTTGGTTCAACATCTCCCTGGAACGTTCGGGGCCCAGCGGCCCGAGAAACGTCTCGTCGACAAACCGCTCAGCTACCGGGTCGCCGGTGTTGAGCAGCCGCGCGTATTCAGCCACCACATGATCGTCAGGAAGAAGGTCGAAGCCGGTGGCCCGCTTGATCCGGGAACGAAGCCGGGCCGGCCGCCCCGCGTCACGGGCCTGCGGCCAACGAAACGCACTGGGAACAGCCACGATCCGCTCCTTCGCTCGGCGCCACATCCGCGGCCGATCCCCAGCATAAGCCGACGTCCTCAACTAACCTTCCAACCAGGAAAGACGACTACGAGGAGTCACCGTGCAGATTTCGCTTCGCTCCCAGTTGATCGCGAGCATCGCCGCCCTCAGTGCGACGGCGACAGTCATCACCGCGATCACCCCGTCCGACCTGACGCCATCGATACAGCGAGTCTCGAGCAGTTACCAGCTCTCGGCGCTGGCCAACCCCATCACAACGATCGCGGGCGTCGCCGACCAGCTGAACTATCAAATCCTCAGCGGGCAATCCCTCGGTAACGACGGGACGACCTACGTCTTCGCCGACCCGTACTGGACGGAATTCTTCACCGCGACGTTCCCCTCCGATCCGCCCACCACCGTCAGGTACGGGCCACAGACGCTGGGTCTGATTCCCGATGACGTCAACCTGTTCTCGACCAGTGCGCTGAGCGCGGTGATCTTCAACCTGTCGAATTACGGCTTTGCCGTCGGCGAAGGCGCACTGGC
>JBAXIA010000193.1:0-4184 GCA_037138615.1 Mycobacteriaceae bacterium
CGGCGCGACGGTCAAGCGCCGCGGCCACGGCCACGCTGTCCGAACCTGTAGATCCATCGGCAACGGAATCGTCGGCTACTGCAGAAACTGTGCGACCCACCCGCTCGCTGACTGGGCGTACGTCATCAGCGTCGCCGCGCGCAGCCGCGGTGACTGACGCAAGCGCGTCCGCGTCGCCAGGTAACGACACCCGGGCCGCGTCGGGCCGTCGGACAATTACGCCGGCGGTGGATGCTCCGGCGCGTCACAAGGCGTCCAGGTCGGCCGCGTCTCGCATCGCGACCGACCAAGCCCGGTAAAAGGGGTTCGACCTCCTGCGCGGAGGTGCCAGTGATCGGCGGACATTCGACCCGGGTTGCGCCGGCGAAATTTCCGCCAACTACGTCTCTGAAATGGTCAATATCGTTGCGGTCGCGCTACTCGCGTGGGGAGTCGAATCCAACTTCGTCCGGCGATCCGCCACCGCACGTGACCCCGGCCACCGCATGGCGCCAGTGCTCACGGTGATCCTGCTCTGTGTTGGTTTGGCCCTCGCGTTAGCGCCCTTCCGATCCACCCGCGACACCACGTGACAATCACGCGCTCGTCACACCGGCTGAGATCCGAGGCTGAGGATGCGCATCTGTTCGGCTGCGGTGAATGGCGGACGGAGCAGGTTGGGGTCATGGTGGCGGGTTCGGAATAGATCAACAATGAAATTGATCCGGTCACCGATGTTGTTCCAATCCGTGGCGGCGCTGCCGCGTGTGTCGTTCGGGGTGCGATCCCAGGTCGCGAGGAAAGCCCGCAAATCAGGAGATTCAATCGTCGCCAACGTCTCGGGAAATAGAGGTCGGCCCAAGGGCTGCGTGACATCGCGGCCAACATTGTGTACCTCCTCCCCCACTTGGAAGGTCAATGCGCGCGCGGTTACCAATCGACCCAGGGGCCACGGGATCGCATCGGCGATCCGTGGCTGCAGACGCCAGTGCTCATGGACGAGCGCGGACATGCTGCCCAAGAACATCGCTTCATCGCGGCGGTCCGGGTCTGACTCTCCCGCAGCGTTGAAGAACTGGTGGTAGGCATCGCGCAGCAGGCTCTGACCACCCTGCGATGACGGCTGGGTGGAAAGTTTCGACAGGAATGCCTCCAGCTCTTCCGGCGTGCGATCCTGTTCGCGGGCGAACGCGCAGACAAAGCGCGCGCTCTGCCGCCCGAGATCGTCGATCACCGTTTTGTTGCCTGCCAAGATCGCGGCACTCGTGCGGGACATGGTCCGGTTGGCGGTCCGCCAGCCGAGGAGCGCTCCGAGCATTCCCGCCACGAGGCCGCCCGTCCTGCGGGTGGGCGGGGCGGTCCGCACACCGGCCAGTGCCGCAAACCCCGAAGCTGCGATAGCGGCGAAGCCGACAGCGGGCGCAGCTACCAAAGTCCACCGGGCGTCCTCCTTGCGGATGGTCCGCCCCGCGCGCAACGACGCCCACACCGCCCAGGCGTGGTAGGTCGGCCCGGCCTCGGCGCCGATCACCTGCGTCATCGCCAGTGACAATTCCTTGTGGATCAGCGTGATCCGAGCATTCGCGCTCGCGGGATCGGGATCGGCGATCGCGCCGTCGATTAACTTCTGCCACCACTGCTCATCAGACCAGAAGGCCATCCGCTCGGACGGCCAGCCAACCGGATCATTCATGGCCGGACTATCCCATAACCTGGCAATGCCAGCGCCCGAAAACTCAACCATCCGCGCCACTAAGACGCGACTGGAAGTTTGCCAGCCCACCGATTATCGTAAACCCGGGGAGGGGGGCTCGGGTGAGTGCAGCAGGTAATGCCAGCAGGATCAGTGCTTTGGCACTGGCCCTCGGCATCGGGGCAGGCATTACCGGGGTCGGTCTCGGTGTTGCTAGTGCCGACTCTGCAGACTCGGCGACCGGCACCCATCACGAGCCGAAGACCCGACAGGCAACACACCGGACCGCGGATCGGATCGCGACTCCCTCACACATCGCGACCGCAGACGTTCCCCGCAGATCACGGCTCGCACCATTTCCCCGCGGACCGGTTGAGTCGCCGGTGTCCTGGATGGTGGCGGCGGCCGCATCGCGCCCACGACCCCGGGCGGCCACAATGCCCTCGGCCTCGGCGTCAACCGCCCAACCGGTCAGTGCGGCGACGCCGAAGGCCGCCGCCCAAACCACCGATCCATTCACCTCGTTCTTCTCCGGCCTGGCGGCGACGTTCGCCAACCAGTCCCCGACCCTGCACCCGGTCCAGACCGGGCAGGCCGCCAACGGTGTGGTCAGCGGCGTACTCGGTGCCGCCGATGCCGATAGTTCTGCGCTGTCCTACACCGTCGCGCGCAACCCGCTACACGGCATCGTCGCGGTGGCTTCCGACGGCACGTACACCTACACCCCCAACCCGTCGATGGATTCGACAGGCACCACCGATTCGTTCGTCGTGACCGTCAACGATGCGGGCAGCGGATTCCATATCCATGGTCTGGTCGGCTTGATCAATGCACTGACCTTCGGCCTGATCGGTGAGAGCGGACACAGCGGCGGCGCAACGGTGCCGGTGACGGTGACACCGTTCGATACGTCGCCGATCACGCCGGACGGCACCCTGTCGACATTCTGCGGGTGCACGCTGATGCCGGCCAATACCGTCTTCCATGCCGATGTGAGCAATCTGCCTGTGCTGGCCAAGTCCGGCACGTGGACCACACTGCTCGGCGGAAACCTGCGCGCAGCCTGGGGTGGTGACCCGTGGATGGGGAACACCGCAGGTATGCCGGTGAATACCGTCGGTGCCTCGCGAGCATCTGAGACCGTGATCTTCAACCGCGGCCTGACCACAAGTGGTCCCACCATCGACAACCGGCCCTATGCGATCCCGGACTACCCGATCGTCGAAGGTATGCCGAACGTTCCGGCCTGGGACCGTCACCTGCTGGTGTTCCAGGAGGGCACCTGTATCTCCCAGGAGCTCTACAACGTCGCCAACGGTGTCGAGCTGCCGGCCAACAGCATCGGTGATGCCCTGGCCAATGCCGTCTACGCCAACCAGTACGGCTCGGCCTGGATCGCCGAGGCGGGCGTGCGGTACGACATGAGCGACCCGCTGTATCCGGTCATCGGCGAAGCGAACGCATCGCAGCTGCCCTACCTGCCGCTGATCCTGCGACCCGACGATCTGGACCGCGGAACCATCGACCACATGCTGGGCATCACGATCGCCAAGGATCGCGGCACCGGCTACACCTGGCCGGCCCGTTCCGGTGACGGCACCGGCACGAATCCGAACGGAGTTCCGATGGGAACGGTGTTGCGGTTGCGTGCAGACTTCAACATCACCGGCTACGACCCGGCAACCCGGGTCATCCTGCGCGCTCTACAGCAGCACGGCGCGGTCATCTACGACTCCGGCAATCCCGGGCAGGACGGCGCTCAACTGCTGGCTATGAGCAACGGCTGGACCGGCACCGCGTATCTGACTGCGCAACAACAACTTCGGACCGTTCCGATGAGCGCCTTCGAGGCAGTCGACGTGCTGAGCCTGGCCGTCGACCCGGCCGCCGGATGGGTGATCAGCGTCTAGGGGTTTGCGCTTTCGACCTGGGTGATCTTGGCCACCCCATCGGTCACCGTGAACAGCACGCTGGTCACCCGCGAAACGGCCGTGCTGCACTGAGTAGTTCCCTGACCGACGACCTTGACGGGGTTGGCGGAAGCGTCACCGGTGGCGACGTCCACCGCTGAGCCCTCGAAGCCACAATTGTCGTTGTTGATGCTCGGTGTGGCGTCAGTGGGCGTCAATCGATAGTCGCCATCGGCCAGACCGGTTTTGGAGTTCAGCGCGGGATCAGTGGCCTCATCGAAGGCTTTGACGGTCTCCTTCACCACGAAGGCGCCCGTCGCCACAATGATGACCGCGGCGACCACGGTCAGGATCAGACCGATGATGCCGAGCCAGAAGGCGGCCGTTGCGACTCCCCCGTTGGTGGCCTCACCACGCTTAGCCCGGTTCATGCCGATACGGCCGAAGATGATTGCCAGCACCGATCCGAGCGGACCGAGGAGTACGAACTGCAGGATGCCCATGACTAAACCCGCAGTGCCCATGCCGTTCTGGGGAGCGGCCAACTGCGGCATCGGTGCGCCGTACTGCTGCGGCACGGGTGCGCCGTACTGCTGAGGCGC
>JBAXIA010000194.1:0-4133 GCA_037138615.1 Mycobacteriaceae bacterium
GTCAGCGGTTCGCCGTCGATCGTGGCGTTGGCGATCGCCGAGGCAAGGTCTTCGGTCGGCGTCTCCCGGCGGGCCGCGGTCAGAGCGGCGAAGTAGTTGAAGAAGTCCATCATCGTGGCGAGGATGTCCTCAGGATTGGTACCCCGCTGGAATTCGGTGTCATCACCACCGAACAACTCCTGGGTGAGCTTGAGCATCCGCGGGAAGTCCGAGTCCGGTAGGCCCAGCAGCGACAGGATCACGTACAGCGGGTAGTTGACCGCGATCTCCTGCGCGAAGTCGATCACCCGGCCATCCCTGCCGGCTGCAGCCATCTTGTCGACGTAGATTTTGGCGAGCTCATCGACCCGGATCTTCAAGTCCCGCATGGCTTTCGGACGAAACCAGTCCGCACCGATTTTGCGCAGATCGCGGTGGTGAGGATCATCGATATGGATCAGCGTCGAAAGGCCGATACCGGATCGTCGATCGGCGAGCAGCTTCTCGTCGAGGTCGGCTTGTAACAAAAGCGGGCGTGGGTCATTGGTGAACAGGTCGTTCTGGCGCTCGATCTCCATGACATCGGCATGCTTGGTGATCGCCCAGAACGGCCGATATCCAGGCTCATCGACCCAGGACACCGGAGCATGGGCCCGCACCTGAGCTAGTGCCTCGTGTAACCGCGCCTCATCGGTGTAGGACTGTGGCTGGGCCAGTACCTGTGCGGCGGGGTCTGAAATCCGTGCACTCATCGAACGCTCCTTAACGCATGCGATCAAGTTGACAGCTGTCAGGTTTTCAGTGTGGGCGAGGATCGCGACAGCGCGCGGGTTTTAGCCAATTTCGCCGGGCGACTCGCCGCGTACTCTTGACTAGCGTGCCGTCCGGTCCTGCTCGCGCCCTCATCCGGTGGGTGACGTCTGTGGTGCTGGTGTTGGCGACCGGATGCGGCCACCCGACACCGGCCGCCGATCCTGCGGTCGTCGGCACCACATCCGGTCCGGTGCGCGGCATCACCGAACCCGGTGTGCGCATCTTCGAGGGCGTTCCCTACGCGGCCGCACCGGTTGGCCCGCTGCGGTGGCAGCCCCCCGAGGTGCCGGTGCCGTGGGTGTCGGTACGTGATGCCACCAAACCGGGTCTGCGGTGCATTCAGGACACCCGAGCCGATCCGGATTACGGCCTGGGGACCAGTGAGGATTGTCTGAACCTGACGGTCTGGACTCCGGACGGAGCCACCCCGCAGACCCCCCGGCCGGTGATGGTGTGGATCCACGGTGGTGGCTTTCTCAACGGCAGCTCGGATATCTACAACGCGAAGTGGCTTGCCACCCGCGGCGACATCGTCGTCGTCACGGTCAATTACCGGCTCGGGGCGCTGGGCTTCCTGGCGCACCCGGCGCTCGACGGTGACCGCGGCAACTACGGACTGGCTGACCAGCAGGCGGCGCTGCGGTGGGTTCGCGACAACGTCGCCGGCTTCGGCGGGGATCCGGCCAAGGTCACCATCGCCGGGGAGTCGGCCGGTGCCATCTCGGTATGCGACCACCTCGTCGCGCCGGAGTCTTTCGGGCTTTTCCGTGCAGCGATCATGCAGAGCGGGCCATGTCAGGCCCAGGCCAACCTCGCCGCTGCGGAGCGGATCAGCATCGACTACGCGGCCGGAAAGGGCTGCGGCGACCGGGTCACGGCGCAGGGTTGCCTGCGCGCGCTCCCCGTCGATCGCCTGCGCGATGGTCCGCCGTACGTCAGGATTGGCGCCAATATCCTGACCGGGCCGGTCACCGGTACATCGCGGTTGCCGGTCGCCCCGGCGACAGTCGCCACCCAGGGTCGCGCCGCCCGGGTGCCGACACTGATCGGGACTACCGCTGACGAGTTCACTCTCTTCGTGGCGCTGAGCTATCTGCGCGATCATCAGCTCGCGCCCTACCGGACGCTGCTGGCGGATACCTTCGGCGCGGAGGCTCCTGCCGTGGCGGCCCAGTACCCGCTATCGAAGTACGACGGCAGCGTCGGTCTCGCCTACGCGGCCGCGGTGACCGACGGCGTATTCGCCTGCCCCGTCGATACCACCGCTGTCGGTCTGGCGAGCCGTGCACCGGTGTACGCCTACGAGTTCAACGACTTCCGCGCGCCCGTGCCCGAGCCTATGCGTCAGGTGCCGTTCGGGACCGGTGCGGCCCACGCACTGGAGTTGCGCTACCTGTTCGATATGGGTGGCGCCCCGGCGCTTAATCCGGGCCAGCGGGTGCTGTCCGATCAGATGATCGGCTACTGGAGCCGGTTCGTGACGACCGGTGCACCGGACGTGGCCGGCCAGCCGCAGTGGCCCCAGCTGGATCCCGAACGGCCGCAACGGCTTTCGCTGGAAACCGGCGAGCCGAAGGTTATCACCGACTTCGCCGCACGTCACCAGTGCGGATTCTGGGCTTCCCGCGGTTAGCGCCCCACCGCCACATCCGGGGCCGCGCGCCCGGCGATCAGCGGCAGATCCAGATAGGTCTTGATCCCGGCATCGGCCGCGCAGACATAGGGGATGGCGCTGACGCAGTGGTTGGCGGTCGACACCACGCCGGGATTACGGATCAGGCCTTCGGCCACCGTCTCCGGCTGCAGGCCTTTGAACGTCAACGACACCGTCGGATCGCCGGTGATCTCCACCTCGAACCGCTCACCTTGCTCGCCGAGTGTCCACGGCGGATCCAACTCCACCTCGCACATCAACCAGTTGACGGCCGCCGTGACCACTGGCCGGTCGTCGACGATGGCCTCCCAGCGGAATCGTCGCGCCCCCACCGTGCCGGGCTCCATCGACACGATCAGATCATCGGACCCGTTGACCGCGACCGCGACCTCCTGGGTGGATCGGATGCGTGGCTCGGCGTCGAATCCCAATTGATCGGTCACCATCCGGACCGACTGCTTGAATCCGGCCTCGAGCAACACCGCCATCGGTCCGCTCATGGCCTGCTCGGGGGTCAGACCGAAGCCCATCACCTCGCGCACCACCATCGGGGCGTTATAGGTGCGCAGATCGGAGAACTCCTCCGCGCGAACATGCGTGATCGCCGACGACAGCGAGGAGATCATGAGCGGGAAGCGTTCGGTGATTCCACCAGGGTGGATACCCGAGCCGTGCAGGGTGACGTTTCCGGCGATGCACGCCTCCTCGATGGCCGCCACCGCCGGGCTCTGCCGGTCCGGGTAGACCCAGCCGACCGGAGTGACCACGTTCTTGCCGGATCGCAGGATCCGCTTGACGACCTCGTCGTCGGGCAGCAGTGGGGAGTACATGACGCAATCGGCATCCAGCGCCAGGAGCTCCTCAATGTCATTGGTGGCCAGCACCCCGATCGGGTCCTCACCGGCCAATTCGCCCACGTCGCGGCCACTCTTGTCGGCGCTGTGCACCCAGCAGCCGACGAGATCAAGCTCGGGGTGGCGCAACACGCCCTGGATCGCGGCTTTTCCGACGCCGCCGGTGGCCCACTGGATGACTTTGTACATCGCAACTCCTTGTCTGGTGTTGGCACCGTATGCCCCGACGGGGGGCTTATCCGGTGATTTGGATCAGACCTCGCTCTGGGGCATACTGGTCGGGTTGCCTTGAGCCGGTTTCGCACCCTTACCGGAGCGTGTCGCGCAAGGTGAACGACCAGCGCCAGCACTGGCGCGTCCGGTCCCCACTTCGGAGCGAGACGAATTGTCGCGTTTCGAGGCTGCGTGCGGGTGACACACCCGAGCGCGGGGGCCGGTGGACCAGGACAGGTAAACAGTGGCAGCGAGAGCTAGCGCCGGTAATCACGGCGCGAGCATCAGCACGTAATGAAGGTAGGAGAAGCGTGGCGGGACAAAAGATCCGCATCAGGCTCAAGGCCTATGACCACGAGGCTATTGACGCCTCGGCGCGCAAGATCGTGGAAACGGTCACCCGTACCGGTGCCAGCGTGGTTGGACCCGTGCCGCTGCCGACTGAGAAGAACATCTACTGCGTCATCCGGTCCCCGCACAAGTACAAGGACTCGCGGGAGCACTTCGAGATGCGCACCCATAAGCGACTCATCGACATCCTCGACCCGACCCCGAAGACGGTCGACGCGCTGATGCGCATCGACCTGCCGGCCAGCGTCGACGTGAACATCCAGTAGGGG
>JBAXIA010000195.1:0-4075 GCA_037138615.1 Mycobacteriaceae bacterium
CGCTCGGTGAACAGCCCGTGGGTGATCTCGCACAGCCCGCAGTGCGTCCGGCCCAATCGAGCCCCGATCCAGTAGCGCACTTCGCCGAGCAGGGTGCCGTCGGCGTCGTAGACACCGATGAGTTCCCGCACTGTTTCCGGCATGGTCGGAGGGTACCGGGAGCAATCGTGACGCGACCGGCATCTCCTGCGGCACGGTACTGGAGTAATTCCCTTACGTCACCCGACGGCGTCGGATGAAGAAGCCGAACCCGATGAACATCATCGAACTCCAACTTGGTGCCGACAGCGTGTAACCGAGATCCTGGAGGATTCCCTGTTCGATCGGGCTCAGGACCCGAACTCCGAGTCCAGATCCCGTTGTCGCCTCCATCAACTGCGCACCCCAGAAGGTGTAGTCGTCGAGATGCGCCCCAGAACTTCCCGCCTCCCAGACCGTCGGCGTGTAAAGCGGCACAGGTCCGCCGTAGGCGGTCACCGCATGGTTGCCGATAAAGTAGAGGCCGCCGTTACCTCCGGTCAGGTTCGTGTTGAAGGCGGTGTTGAAACCGAACGAATCGCTAATCACCGGCGTGCCCGTCTGGTCACCGATGCCGCTGGTGAACAGCGGCCACTTATTGCCGGTGTTACTGCCGGCTTGATTAAGGTAGGACGTGAAGCCGTAGGCGTGCATCAGCTCGTGCATCATCACCGAGACAAAGTCGTACTGGCCGTAGCTGACGCTGTCACCAAAGGACCATGCCTGACCGAAGTTGACGTTGATGACGCCGTCAGACAGATAGAAGTTGGAGTCCAGTCCCCTGATGAGCTTGTTCTGCACCACCGTGTAGAAGTAACCGGGAACGAATCCCCGAATATCACTGCCCGCCGACGCCAGCGTTACCGAGTCCGGCGAATCGTATGCCGTGACGTCAAAGGTGAGCGTCACCGGCTGAGTCACCACAAGGTATGACGCAATCTTGTCCGCCGCGAACTGTAGGGCCGCGATCGCATCAGCTGTCCAATACTGAGAGCCACTGGTGTAGTTGAACACGTAGTGGACCATCGAATTGCCGACCGCTAACGCGGCGATCGGAACTGAAACCTCAATCGGTGTCGAGCCACCGTAGCCATCGGTGACGATGACGGTGAACGTGTCCGTGCTGGCGAGGCGACCGAAAGCCGAAGAGTTCGGGGTGTAGGTGAATGCCCCGGTGCTCGGGTCGATCGCGACCGTGCCCTTGGTAGTGGTTCCCGGCGCGCTGTAAGTCAAAGTGTCGCTGTCAGCGTCGGTGGCAGCGGCGAGGCCGGTGATGACGCCGTTGGAGGGGCTCGGGGTTCCCACCGTCGGAGTTTCGGCAATTGGGGCGGCGTTCTTAGGCCCGATCGTGACGGTGATGGGGCCGCTGACGCTGCCGCCTCGGCCGTCGCTGATCGTGACGGTAAAGGAATCGGTCAGATCCGCTTCTGTCACCCAGTCCCGTGCAGCAGCGTGACGCGCGTCGGGAGTCGGCGTGTAGGTGAAGGCGCCGTCGGCGGTGACCGTCACCGATCCCCTGGCTGGGTTTGTTGCGCTGTAGGTGAGCGGGTCGTTCTCAGCGTCGACTGCGTAGATCTGGCCAAGGACCGCACCTGTCGTTGGGTCCGGCGACCCGGCGGCATACGTTGCCGTCGGATCGGTGTTGTACTTCTTCCAGGCGACAACATTCACCGGCACGGTCACCGTTGAGGTGTGGCCGCTGACGCCCAGGAAGCCGAAGGTCAGCAGATTCAGCAAGCCGCCGATTCCGTGCAGGTGGAACCCGGCTCCGGCATCGCTGGTGGTGACGGTGAAGTTGTCGACGGTTCCGTCGTAAGCGACTGCCTCTGACGGGGTGTAGATATAACTGCCGTCCGAACCGACCGACACCGTGCCGTTCGACGGCGCGGCGCCGACGGTGAAGCTCAGCGGATCGCCTTCCGCATCCGTCGCGTTAAGCATCCCGGTGACCACGCCATTGGCACCCTGCACGGGATTGCCTACCCAGTCCACCGTTGGCGTCGCGTTGAAGAAGAAAGCTGCGATGGGGTCAACGCTTGTTGCTGAGGCCGTAGCCCTGGTGGTCGTGCGGCTCACCCCGCCGACGGTCTGGCGGCGGGCAGTCGGCAAAACCACTGCCGTAGCCGCTGAGGCTGCACGTCTCGCGACAGAGGGCGGCGTACCGGACGCGGGCACCGATGCAGAAGCGGGCACTGCGACCGGACTAATGGGACGAGCTCCCGCAACCGACTTGCGACTGCGGGAGCTCGCCGGCGAACGGTGGGCGGCAGGACTCGCGGACGACGCCGTTGCGGTATCGGTCGAATCAGCCCATGCCGTGCCAGCACAACCGACGGTGACCGCCGCCCCGATCCCCAAGGCGATTGCCAGACCTCCGACATGCCCCACCGATGCCGCTGCTCGCATAGTCATTCCCCCTCATGAATTGAACAATGCACATGACTAGTCGAGTGAACACTCAGATATGCGGCCAGAATCAGTTAGCGAATCGCTGCCGCCAGAACTCTCTGAAGCTGACTATTGCACACAACGGGTCCGATCAATAGGTCCTGAGACCACATTTCCAATACCGGTGGCTATCTAGCCCCATTGCATATCGCACTAGGCAATGGCTTACGGCACAACACAATTGAGCACAATCGCTGTCATAGCCAAATCGGCGGCCACTCTCAGCGCCCATACCGATCAACGATTCCCTGAACTCCGGGGCTGATATCCCGATACTCGACAATGACGATGTCGAGGCCGGCGTCTTTGACGATGTCCATCGCTCGCTCTATCGCACTGTCGATCCAGTCGTCTCCGTTATGGAAGACGCCACCACCGATTCGGGTCAGCAGCACCTTGTTGGAGCCACCAGCAGTCGCCTGCTCGACCGCGGCCAGCATCAGTGCCTCGTAGGAGGCCTGTAACACCAGGCGCGCCAAAGGCTCCCAGCCGTGCCTGCCGCCTGCCGAGTAGCCGACCGGAAGGGCCGAGCAGTATGCCTGCGAGACGTGCTGGCCGCTGCCGTCGGTGACTTCGACGTTGCAGTGCAGCCCGATGGCCAGCTGACCGCGAAGCTCGTCCACGACATCCTCCGATGCCGTGTCAAGCAGGTAGGCGATCGCCGTCAGACCCTCCCGGGTGCACAGTGCGTAGCCGTTCTGCATTGTCCACAGCTTCGATACCGGCAGCCCGATCAGATCCGACAGCGCGGCACCGACTCCCGCAAGCGCATCGAGCTGACGGTCCCGGGTCTGGCCGACTCCGTCACCCACCGGCACGAAGTAGTTGCGGTAGATCGTCCCGGCCGCGGCCGCCATCGCACAGGCCGGCCCCTGGGTGGGGTCGTAGACGTAGTCACTTACGCCGGAGTCCGGGGTGACGTGCTGCGAGGGCATCTCCAGCAGGTTGAACTGGGAGGCGACCTGAAACAGCGCACCGTCGAACTCAGGCTCGGAGTGCAACGGTCCGACGTCGCCGACCAGGATGCGCGCCGAACTGCGCTGGCACCGAGCTGGATTGACTCGGGCGCGCAACTCAGCCAGCGTCGGCAGCGTGAGCTCTCCGATGCCGTAGCGCTTGCCGTTGACCGTCGACACAAGCTGCGACCCCTCGACGCGCAGCTTGCTCTGGGTGGCCTCGTACCCGTCCTCGCGGAACCCCACGAGAGCCTCAAACCAGGTCATCTCAGGCCACCTTCCGCTGGGCGCGACGACGCAGCACCTCGTGCTGTTCGGGGGTGTCTGGCACCGGATGGTGGGCTTTCCTGGTACCCGACCGCAGTTCCTGCATGCGGTCGATCACCTCGGGGTAGCCCAGGCCGTACCGCTCGATCAGCCAGGCGCCCACCACGGTTCCAGTCCTGCCTTTGCCACCCCAGCAGTGGGTCTGAACCACCTTGCCGGCATCGAGCTCAGCTCGGATGTAGGCGAGGATCCGGTCGTACTCGGCATCGGAGACGACGCCCTGATCGGGGATTGGGAACCGCTTGTAGTTGATGCCCGTCGCCAGCAGCCCGTTGTAGGGCACCATCGGTGAGCCGTCCCAAGTCGGCTCACCGGGCTCGGTGAGG
>JBAXIA010000196.1:0-4005 GCA_037138615.1 Mycobacteriaceae bacterium
CAAGCCGTGACCCCTCAGATTGGGTGATTTCCGCTTACTCAGGCTATTCTCAGGAATAACTCTGTCGACAGCGGAGAACACGTAAGGGGAGTCGGCACATGCAGATTTCAGTTCGCTCGTACCTGAGTGCGGGAATGACGGCGGTTGTTGGGGCCGGTGCGATCGCCATGGCACCGGTCGGGACGATGAGCGACCTCAGGCCGGTCGCTCCGCCGGTGCCGGTGGTCGCCGAGGTCGCACTGTCCGGCGTGACCCTGCCTTTCTCCGACATCCTCTCGCTGCTGCAGGCTCTGGGAGTCGGGGGAGCGATCCCCGATATCACCAAGCTGGTTCCGGCGGATCTCCTCAACTCCGTCGCGACCGAGTTCCTCAACCAGGCCACGCCCCTGGTCACTACGGCCGCCAGCGAGGTGTTCGCGTACTTCAACTCGACGATCGGCGGTTTGCTGAGCGGACCTAATTCGATTCCGGCGCGGTTCGGGGCGGCACTGGGTGCCATTCCGACCGTCCTGGGGACTGTGGTCCAGGCCCTGAGTACCGGCAATGTCCCGGCCGCATTGCAGGCGTTGAGCACCGGTCTCGTTGCCCCGGTGACCGCAGTTGGACAAGCCATCGTCGATGCCGGCCAAGCCTTCCAGTCGTATGTCACCGCGCAGATCAGCGGACTGACCAATGCACTGCCCGGTCTTCTGCTCGCCGCAGTCTCAAAAGCGATCTCCAATAACGTGCAGTCCGTGCTTGCCGCGGTGCAGAGCGCCATTGCCGGGTTGCTCGGCGGGCTGATTCCGGCAGCGGCCAGCACGCCTGCCGCAGCCGTCTCCGCAGCACGCGTTCGAGTTGCGGTAGTGACACCGGTGCCCGCGGCTGTCGTGTCGGCTTCGGCCTCGGTGTCGGCCACCGATCCGGGCACCGCCACTAGCGATATCGCCTCACCTGCCGCCCCGTCGGTGGTTCCGGAGCAGACCATTGCCCCGGTGACATCGCGACCGCGTCCGGTTGCGCGCCGGTCGGCCATCAGTGGGGCTGCGGTCTCCGACGCATCCTCCGTGGCCCAGCCGAAGCAGGCGTCGCGATCACACTCCGTCGCCAAGGCGGCTGGATCCGAGTAGGAATCCGCTACCTGCCTGACACGACGGCGTCTGTGGCGGCGCAGCCTCTGCGTTGATGCAGTTCGATCTCCGCTGCGAAAGTCTCCAGTGCGCTGCGGATCATGCGGGCAGTTCCGTCCGGGTGCCGACACGATCCGCGACCGTCGACCAGTGCGGTGACCCTGCGGATCTCCTTCACGAGTTGATCGGTGGCCCTGCCGTGGGCGAGTTCGTGGAGCAACTCGGCAATGCGCGGTAGTCCGTTGAGGCACGGCCCGCACTGGCGGGCACTCTGGTCGGCGAGGTAGGTGGAAATTTCGGCGGTGTGGGCGAGTCCGCATTCGGACATGCCCAGCGCGTGAACGATGCCTGCGCCGGGGGTCGCCCCCAATGACTTCAGTCCTGACCTCGATAGCCGTGCGCCCCCGAATGCCGTTGCCGGAAGCCAACTCCCGTGATAACCGCCAACGAGGACAGCCTGAATGGTGTCGGGGTTGGTGCCGCCGGCGTGTTCGAGAAGGCCAGTGAGCAGGGTTCCGGTGGGCACTTCGACGACTCCGTGTTTGTGCAGTGCTCCGGAGTAGGTGACGAGCATCGTGCCCGGGTCGTCGGCGTCGCCCACCGATCGAAACCACGCGGCTCCGAACCGTGCGATCAGCGCCATGTGGGCCAACGTCTCGACGTTGTTGAGCAGTGTCGGCCGTCCCCGCACGCCTGATTTTGTGGCCAGTACGGTGCGATCTCGTGGCAAGGCCGGTCCGCCCTCGATCTTTCTGATCGCGGCGGACTCCTCACCCGCGACGAACCGGTCAGGCGCCTCGACCACGATCACCCGGTGTGGATCCAAAGCGGCTGCCCGACGCTCGTCAAGGGCGCGCGACACCGCCGGTACGGCGTCGGCGTGTACGTAGAGGTAGACCTTGTCGGCTCCGGTCGCTGCCGCGGCGGTATCGAGTCCATCGAGTACCAGGTGCGGCGCGCGGGTGAGCAGTTGCGCATCTTTGCGACTCGGCGGCTCGCCTTCGGAACCGTTGCCGACCACTACCGGCCTACGACCGGTGACCGAGGCCATCTTGCGCCCGCTGGGAAAGCCGGCCCCGCCTCGCCCGGACAGACCGGCTTCGCTGAGCATGGGAATTAAATCTGCTCCGACAGAGGGCAATTCGCCGAAGCGTGCGAGATGCTCCGAAAGGGTGGATCCCTTAGCAGCGAACAATCTCGGCATTGTCGGCGGTTCGGGGATGGTCTGCGTAGTCATAGCGCCCGATACCTAAACGTCGACGTATTCGGTGAAGTTGGCGCGCAGCCGCCACACCATGGCGACGGCCACCATGAGCGCACAGACACCGGCGAACCCTAGAAACCAGATGCGGCCGGTGTCGGTTCCATTGCCGAGTGAATGCGCCATCGCGACAGGCCACAGCAGGTATGTGCTCCAGTGCACGACTCGAAAAGCCCTTAGTCCGAGGCGTCTACGCAGCAGACTGGTGATGATCACCACGATGAGAACGTCGAAAGCCACCGTGCCCAGGCCCTGCCACAGCGGCCGGTAGGCACCGAGGAAGGGCACGACGAAGTCGATGAGTCGCAGCTTCGCGTAGGGGTCCATGAACAACAGGCCCATATGCAACGCCACGAGCAGCGTTGCGGCCAGGGCGACGAAGCGATGTACATCGGCGATCCCGAATCGCGGCAACGTGAAGAGTGGGCGGCCCGACCGAACACCGATACCCAGCACTACCGACAACGTCATGAATGCCAGCGCGACGATTCCATTACCCCGTCCGAGGGCCCACAATGCTTCGCTGCTCATACGGCGGTCAGGAACCTCTGGAGCTGGTGTGTGGCGGTGTGAACTTATTACCGGACGAGCTGGAGCCCATCGGAACGTGATTCTGCCGGGTGGTGGACGTCGAACTACTTCTGCTCGATGACGACGAAGTACCGCCCGACGATGATCCGCCGGAGGACTGGCTCCCGGTTGAGGATCCCACAGTGGGTGCCTGCTGCTGCACAACCGGCGGGGGCACGTAAGCCGGTGCCGGGGCGTACGTCTGCTCGGGCGTGTAGACCGGCGCCGGCGTGTAAGCGGGAGTTTCTACGACTGGGGCCTGCTGCACGGCGGGTTGCGGGGCGGCCGCCGGTATCGGTACTTCCGTCGTGCCCGGCGCAGGCGGAGCGATTGGCTCGGGTGCAACACCCACGACCGCCTCGGGTGCGGAGAGCTCGACGGCGGCCGGGGTCTCGACTGCGGCCGGCTTCATGGTGTCGGCATAGGCAAGCGCGGATGCGCCGGCCACCCCTGCGACGCCGATTCCGGCCAACGCCCATGAGGCGACGGCGGCGCGGCGAAATCCGGAGCGTGGTGAGTTCATGACCCAAGAATGGCAGTCGTTTCTTGGAAGGCTCAAAGAAGTGGTGCGCGCCGTGTTTCGCTCTTGGCGGAACCGGCACTCCATGCTTGTGGCAAAGTGCCGAACCGGTAACATGCTCGGGATGAGCGGGGGACAGCAATCATGATCAGGGCGTTCGCGGCGACGTGCTCGGCAGTGGCGATCATCGGATGGGCAGTGAGTCCGGTACCCGGTGTTGGGACCGCACGCGCCGAAGTGGCGGCCGCCTACACCCCGGCCGCGACGGTGCTCACACTTGAGGGCGGTCTGGTCGGGGTTCAGCACCTCGTCCACTTCACCCCGTGGCAACTGCAGGGCTCCCTGTGTAAGTCGCCGAACGTGTGCCACCCGGTGGACTATCTCGCACTACCGGGTGATGTCTACAACGAAAAGGGTGCCGATCTCCTTCAGCAAGCCATCGCCGCCTTGCCGGCCGACGGCGGACCCGTCACCCTCTTCGGGCACAGCGAGGGCGGTCAGGTCATCTACGCGGCGCTTCGGCGCTGGGCGGCCGACCCGTCCAC
>JBAXIA010000197.1:0-4002 GCA_037138615.1 Mycobacteriaceae bacterium
CGGGAGGCTGGAGTTCATCGACACCGGCGCCAATCCGGTGAGTTGCGTCAGCTGGAAGAAGCTGTCCACCGACAGACAGGCCACCGTCACCGTATTTAACGGCCGGGGCCTGCCCACACCGCAGAATCTTGACTCCCATATCGTCGGGCTGGTCCGGGACAGCCGGGGTCCGGACTCCGTCGAAGCGCAGCAGACGCTCATGCTCCCTGGATCAGCGAACTTCGCTGTGTCCACCAGTGGTGCGATCACCGCTGACACTCGCGAAAGCCTGTTCTGGGTCTCGCCGCAGGGCGTCCGCTATGGGATCGACCGGGATCAGAACACGTTGCAGGCTTTGGGAATCGATCCGCTGCGGGCCGTTCAGGCGCCCTGGCCGATCTTGCGCACTTTCGCGGCCGGACCGCCCATCAGCCGAGGGAACGCGCTGTTGGCTCGCGACATCATTGAGCCGGGCGGGGCGATGGCGGTGTTGCCGCCGTCCGGCCCACACGACACAGGGGGATGAGGATGTCAAAGAGGGGATTCGTCCCGGGCGATCGCGCGTCGGCCCCCGCAGTCGCTCCGGTTCGGCTGCTGATCGCGCCGCCCCTGGCGCTGCCCGAACGGGAACCGCGAAACATCTTGCTGATGATCGCCGCTCCTGCGTTGCTGGTGGGAATCGTCGGAACCTTGGTTGTCATGTACAGCTCGGGGGTCCGGTCACTGCAGTCCGGATTCTTCCCCCTAATCGGTCTGGTGGGATTCGGGGCGCTGATGTTCAGCGGCCGATTCGGCCGCGGCCGTCGGGTCAACTGGGGTGAACAGGAGAAGCAACGCCGAACCTATCTGCGTTCCCTTGATGAGGATCGCGACGAAATTCAGCGAACTGCGCATCAGCAGCGCAGCAGCCAGCTATTCGTTCACGGCGACCCAAGGATGCACGACACGATAATCGGTGGTCCGCGGATGTGGGAGCGTCGCAGCACAGATCCTGATTTCCTTGACGTCCGTCTGGGCGTCGGGCTGCAGTCGACAGCGGACTCCGCAGTGTCGGTGCAGTGGCCGGAGGTTCCAGTTGGTGAGGAACTCGAACCTGTAACCGGGCGCGCGCTGCGAGATTTCATTATTGAGCAGAGCAAGATCCGCAATATCGGCAAGGTGTTGAGCTTGCGCTCCCAACCGGGTTTCAGCTTCCTCGGTGAGAACCTCGATGAACTGCATGCGTTGATGAGGTCAATACTGTGCGGGATTGCGGTCTATCACAGTCCCAGTGATGTCAAGATCATGGTCGTCTCACGCCGACCCCAGCACTGGGGATGGCTGGTTTGGCTACCCCACAGTCATCATGACGAAATGTTCGACGCCTGCGGGATGCGGCGTCTGGTGTTCACCTCGCCTGCTGAACTCGAGGATGCGCTGGACTCGGAGCTGCACCACAAGGGCCGAGGTCCGTGGATGCCGCCGGCGGGATCAAGTCCGTCAACCGCTCAATCGTCGATCCAGCCGCCGGCCGTCGGGGTATCAGGTCCGCACTGGATCATCGTCGACGACAACGCCGGAACACCGGAACTTTGGGAGTCGGTAACCGGCCGGAAGGGTATGGCAGGGATCACCATGTTGCGTCTTGCGACAAGACCAGGTGTCGGCATCGGCTTCGAATATGACGCGGAGCGTTTCGAGCTGCACGAGGGCCGACTCTGTCACCGCGGGGCTTTCTACGCTGTGGCCGACATGATCGCCGAGAGCACCGCCGATCGATACGCTCGGGCGTTGGCCCGCTGGGCGCCAGCGACCGTGGGCGAGTTATCCGGCGCCGACAGCCAGGGCGGAGAACTTCTGCGCGCACTGGGAATCAGCGATCCACGCTATCTCGACCCCAATCGGTTATGGGCTCAGAGCAGAGGCCGCGCAGATCCACGATGGGCCATGGTTCCTGTCGGAGTGAAGCCCGGCGGCGATCTGCAATACGTGATCATGCGAGCCAAGGATTTCGGCGGATATGGATTTCACTCCGTGGTGATCGGAACGTCCGGTGCCGGCAAATCGGAGTACTTCCTATCGCTGTGCAATGGGATCGCACTGACCCACTCACCTGAGGCATTCATTGTGATCTTTGTCGATATGAAGTTTGAATCAGCGGCTCAGGACCTTGATGGGCTGCCGCATGTTGTCGGCTCGCTGTCGAATCTAGGTAAGGATGACCGGCATCTGGCAGAGCGGATGCGTAAGGCCATCGATGGCGAAATAGCCCGCCGCTACCAACTCTTCAAAGATGCCGGTGCGCGTGACGCTAACGAGTATGAGGAGATGCGTCTCGCTGGCCGCGGTCTTGAGCCTGTTCCCATCCTGCTGGTCATCATCGATGAATACCTTGAGCTATTTCACCACCATCCCGAATGGATTGATCTTGTGATCCACATCGGACAGGAGGGCAGGGGGTGCAACGTGTTTTTCACCCTCGGCGGTCAGCGTCTTGATTTGTCATCGTTGAGTAAGGCAAAGAGCAATATCGCCTTCCGTGTGGCGCTGCGGGCAGAGACAGCCGAAGATTCCCGCGATGTCATCGGCAGTGATGCCGCGCTGCACCTGCCATCAAAAGAGAATGGTTACGCACTGCTGAAGGTCGGCCCGCGCGATCTCGAGCAGTTTCGATGCTTTTATGTTTCAGCACCGTCCGTCGTGCCCAGTACATCAGCTGACCCGAACAGATCTGTCGCAGTAGGCTTCACTGTGCCACGGTCGTTGACATGGGAATATCAGCCACTACCTGCCGCTGACAGCATGTCTCTGGCGGTTGCCGACGAACCGCGAGCACCCGATGAGTTTCTTTATCATCCCGACGGTTTCAAGAAGAAGAAGCTCCTTGATGTGATTCGGGAATCTTTGGCCGCAAACCCCGCCCGACCACCACACCAGATATGGCTTCCACCTCTCGAAGTAAGCGAAACAGCTGACAGATTGGTGCAGCGATGGCGTGGAAAGCCGTGGTGGGTGGACTACGGACAGAACCCGGGACTCGTCTTCCCGGTTGGCATCGAGGATTTTCCGGAAGAACACGCGCAACGGGTGCACGCGATTGACGCTGAGATGGACAACGTCATGGTGGTAGCCACCGCCCAGCGGGGCAAGTCAACGACCCTCATGACGCTGATCACGTCCGCAGCACTGATGTACACCCCTGACAGGGTGACGTTCTTCTGTGTCGGTGCATCCCTGTATCCGGTAGCGGATCTGCCACATGTAGCGGGCGTCGTCAGTCTCACCGATGACGAAGGAGTCTCTCGAACCATTGCGACTGTCGAGAGTCTGATCCGTGCGCGGGAGGTGTCGTTCAAGAACTATCGGATGGATATCGCAGAATTCCGCGAGCGTCGATTCGGTGCGGTACGTGATGCCACCGACACCCAGGACAAATTTGGCGATGTTTTCTTGGTGATCGACAATTTTGGCGATCTCTATGACAAGGATAACGGTCTTGGGGATCGGACCATTGCCGTTGCGCGCCAGGGTCTTTCATACGGGGTGCATGTGATCACCAGTGCCAGTGGTTGGCTGGTCGGCCTGAAGCAGGCGCTGTTGAACGTCACCAACGCCCGAATTCAACTACGGCTGAGCAATCCGGATGAAACCCAGATGGGTACGGGCATGGAGCACCGGCGCGCGGCCCGTCAGACCCTGGATCAGCCCGGTTTCGGCGTTACACGGACAGGTCATGAACTACTGATCGGACTCCCCGAGATTCTCGGTCCCGACGGAGAGCGCATCAGCACCAGGGAGGTCGGCGCGGTGATTGTCGGCCAGACCGGGGCCGACAAGATCGAAACACTGGCGCGACTCCCGGAGCGAATCGCTCTACGCGACATTCTGGCCGGATATGACGCCATAGTCCCGAGGGCCGAGGTGCTGGATATCCCTTTTGCAATCGGCGAGAGTGCGTTGCAACCGGTGGCACTGCCGACCGGACGGATACCCAATCTGCTCGTTGTCGGCCGTCAGGGCTGCGGCAAGACCACCGCCCTGGCC
>JBAXIA010000198.1:0-3981 GCA_037138615.1 Mycobacteriaceae bacterium
GACGAAGTGATGACTGACGGAGTGATGACCGACGACCCGATCACCGACGAGGTTCCCACCGAACTGGAGGAGCTCGACGACGCCGACCTGACCCGGGTGCTGGAGGCTCTTCTCCTGGTGGTCGATACGCCGGTGAACTCCGAGACGCTGGCGGCGGCCACCGAACAGCCGGTGTACCGGATCAATGACGCGCTGCACCGGATGGCGGAGGAGTTCACCGCTCGCGGTTCCGGCATCGATCTCCGCGAGATGGGCGGTGGGTGGCGGATGTACACCCGCGCCAGGTTCGCGCCCTATGTGGAGCGACTGCTGCTCGACGGCGCGCGATCGAAGCTGACTCGCGCCGCACTGGAGACGCTCGCGGTGGTGGCTTACCGGCAGCCTGTCACCAGAGCCAGGATCAGTGCGGTGCGCGGGGTCAACGTCGACGCGGTGATCCGGACACTGTTGGCGCGCGGACTGGTTACCGAGGCCGGCAACGATTCCGACACGGGTGCGACCATGTTCGCGACCACGGAGCTTTTTCTGGAGCGCCTCGGCTTGGCGTCGCTCAATGAGCTTCCCGATATCGCCCCACTGCTGCCCGATGTCGATGTGATCGACGAACTGAGCGATAACCTGGACAGCGAGCCTCGGTTCGCCAAGCTCTCCAGGGTGGCGCAGGCCGATATGCCTGTCACGCTCGATGTCGATACCGATGTCTGACGCCGAGGGAGTTCGGCTGCAAAAAGTGCTGTCGCAGGCCGGAATTGCGTCGCGGCGGGTGGCGGAACGGATGATCATTGACGGCCGGGTCGAGGTGGATGGTCGTCTGGTAACCGAGTTGGGTACCCGGGTAGATCCGGACGCGTGCGAGATCCGGGTCGACGGCACCCGGGTGATGCTCGACGATTCCATGGTCTATCTCGCGGTGAACAAACCGATCGGCATGCACTCGACCATGTCGGATGATCGCGGCCGACCGTGTATCGGGGATCTGGTGGAGCATCGGGTGCGCGGTAACAGGAAACTGTTTCACGTGGGCCGACTCGATGCCGACACCGAAGGTCTGCTGCTGCTGACCAATGACGGCGAACTGGCACACCGGCTGATGCATCCGTCCTACGAGGTACCGAAGACCTATCTGGCGACGGTGGCTGGTTCGGTGCCGCGCGGGCTGGGCAAGACGCTGCGGGCCGGTATCGAACTCGAGGATGGCCCGGTCAAGCTCGACGACTTCGCGGTGGTGGATGCCGTACCGGGAAAGACACTGCTGCGCATCACACTGCACGAGGGCCGCAAGCGGATCGTGCGCCGATTGTTGGACCAGGTCGGCTTTCCGGTGCAGGCCCTGGTGCGCACAGACATCGGGTCTGTGTCACTTGGCGACCAGCGGCCTGGCAGTATCCGGGTATTGACTCGCAAAGAGATCGGTGAACTGCACGGGGCCGTGGGCATGTGATCGGTGTGGTGATCGCTATCGACGGGCCCGCAGGTACCGGAAAGTCAAGTGTGTCAAGGGGTTTGGCACGGGCACTCGGCGCCCGCTATCTGGATACCGGGTCGATGTACCGGATTGTCACACTGGCGCTGGTCCGCGCCGGGGTTGACTTGGATGATCCGGATGCCATCGCGGCCGCCGCCGAAGTGCCGTTGTCCGTCGGCCACGACCCGGATAGCGAAACAGCATTCCTTGGCGATGAGGAGGTTTCGGCACTGATCCGCGGTGACGAGGTGACACGTGCGGTATCGGCGGTGTCGGCGGTTTCCGCGGTGCGCACCCGGTTGGTGGGAATTCAACGCGAGTTGGCGGCCGGGCCGGACAGCGTGGTGGTCGAGGGCCGCGATATCGGGACCGTGGTGCTGCCGGATGCCGACGTGAAGATCTTCCTGACCGCCTCAGCCGAGACTCGGGCCAGGCGTCGCAACGACCAGAACATTGCGGCAGGCCTGCCGGATGACTACGAGACCGTCCTTGCCGATGTGCGCCGGCGCGACCACCTGGATTCATCCCGCGCGGTCTCGCCGCTGCGTGCGGCCGAGGATGCGGTGATCGTGGATACCAGTGATATGAACCAGACCGAGGTGATCGCCGCGCTGCGGGATCTCGTCGAACAGCGGATGGAGACCCGGCGATGACCGAGGACGGTACCTGGTCCGACGAGAGCGAGTGGGAAGTCGGCGGCGAGCAGGACGCTGAGGATTCCGGTGTCGCCAGCGGTCCGCCGCCGGTGGTCGCGGTGGTGGGAAGGCCCAACGTCGGCAAGTCCACGCTGGTGAACCGGATCCTGGGTCGTCGTGAGGCCGTCGTGCAGGATCTTCCCGGCGTGACCCGCGACCGGGTGTCCTATGACGCGTCGTGGACCGGGCGACGGTTCATGGTGCAGGACACCGGCGGCTGGGAACCAGATGCCAAGGGTCTGCAGCAGAAGGTCGCCGAGCAGGCCTCGTTTGCGATGAAGACCGCGGATGCGGTGATCCTGGTGGTGGACGCTGTCGTCGGCGCCACCACAGCCGACGAGGCGGCCGCACGGATTCTCAAGCGCTCGGGTAAGCCGGTATTCCTTGCTGCCAACAAGGTGGACAACGAGAAGGGCGAGTCCGATGCGGCCGCGCTGTGGTCTCTGGGCCTCGGGGAGCCGCACCCGATCAGCGCGATCCACGGCCGCGGGGTTGCCGACCTGCTCGACGATGTCATCGAAGCGCTGCCGGAAGTATCGGAGACCGCATCCACCGGCGGTGGGCCGCGTCGTGTCGCGCTGGTCGGTAAGCCCAACGTCGGCAAGAGTTCCCTGCTGAACCGACTGGCCGGTTCCGAGCGAGCCGTGGTGCACGATGTCGCCGGAACCACCGTCGATCCGGTGGACTCGCTGATCGAATTAGACGGTCGCATCTGGCGATTCGTTGATACCGCCGGTCTGCGGCGCCGGGTCGGACAGGCCAGCGGTCATGAGTTCTACGCCTCGGTGCGCACGCACGGCGCCATCGACGCCGCCGAGGTGGTGGTGGTCCTGATCGACGGATCTGAGCCGATCACCGAGCAGGATCAGCGGGTGTTGTCGATGGTGATCGAGGCGGGTCGGGCGCTGGTGCTGGCGTTCAACAAATGGGATCTGGTCGATGAGGACCGGCGCTTCCTGCTGGACCGCGAGATCGACCTTCAGTTGGCTCAGTTGCAGTGGGCGCCCCGGGTGAATATCTCGGCCCTGACCGGTCGTGCGGTGCAGAAGCTGGTGCCGGCCATGGAGACCGCGCTGGCGTCGTGGGACGCACGCATCTCGACCGGGCAGTTGAATACCTGGATCAAGGAAGTGGTCGCCGCGACCCCGCCGCCGGTGCGCGGCGGTAAGCAGCCGCGAATCCTGTTCGCCACCCAGGCCACCAACCGGCCGCCGACGTTCGTGCTGTTCACCTCCGGCTTCCTGGAAGCCGGCTACCGCCGATTCCTGGAACGCCGACTGCGCGAGACCTTCGGTTTCGAGGGGTCGCCGATCAGGATCAATGTGCGGGTACGGGAGAAGCGGGCTCCCCGCAAGCGCTGAGCCACCCGAGATCCGGGAAGTTAAGCGACCAGGCCGAAATCGTCCTGGCGTCCGAGTGGATCTGCGCGCTGTGGGTCAGCCGGAAGCGGTCCAGGGCCTTCAGGCCCGCGGGGGCCACCTGGGCCATCGCCGGACCCGCCGGGATCCTCGCCGTTGCGGCCCAACCGTTTGGCGATGGCGATGATCAGGGAGTGCACGGCGAGTACGACGGTGATGACCGTAAAGACGATCACCACGGCCAAGTGCAGCGACGCAACCCAATCCCGCAGAACGATATTCAGCAGGATGGCCAACCCTGCCATCGCAACCAGTGCCAACCATTTCGCCCGGGCGTAGGGATTTTGAGGCTTGCTGTTCTTCGGCGGTTTGCTCTTGAGCATGGTGCGCCTCGCTGCTGGGTGCTCCCGGGTGGGCTGGTAGACCCAACGATAGCAACGGTGTCACCCCGCAGCGGGAAAAT
>JBAXIA010000199.1:0-3923 GCA_037138615.1 Mycobacteriaceae bacterium
TCGGGCACATCCGGGTCAGCGATCTGCTGCTGGTGCGCCACGACGGCACCGTCGTGCAGGGCGATATGCCGGTGAACCAGGCCGCGTTCGCCATCCACTCCCAGGTTCACGCCGCGCGCCCCGATGTGATCGGTGCGGCTCACTCACACTCGGTGTACGGCAAGACGTGGTCCACACTGGGCCGCACACTCGACCCGATCACCCAGGATGCCTGCGCCTTCTACGAAGACCACGCGCTGTTCGACGACTACTCCGGTGTCGTCCTCGATACCGAAGAGGGTAAGCGCATCGCGCACGCTCTGGCCGGCAACAAGGCCGCGATTCTGCGCAACCACGGATTGCTGACCGTCGGGCACTCGGTCGAGGAGGCGGCCTGGTGGTTCATCACCATGGAGCGCACCTGCCACGCCCAGTTGATGGCCGAGGCCGCCGGCACGCCGATCCTGATCGATCCGGAGATGGCCAAGCTCACCAGCACCCAGATCGGCAGCCACTTCGCCGGCTGGTTCAGCTTCCAGCCGCTATTCGCCCGCATCACCCGCGAGCAGCCCGACCTGTTCGACTAGTCGCGCAGCAGCCGGATCGGATCGCGGCCGTCGACGAAGCCGATGAACGGGAACAGCATCGAATAGCCGAGCAGCCGCTGGACAGTCTCACTGCACATCCGAGCCCGTTCGCGGCTGATCGCCAGGCTGTAGTTCTCCTGCTGACGTGCCCACGGTTCGCAGTACTGGGTGGTGGCGGCAAGGCGGGGCTTGTCGGTGTGATTGGCCCCGGCACCGTGGATCAGCGTGCCAACGAAGAACACCGCCGACCCCGACGACATCACCGCCGGCACCATCTTGGAAACGTCGACATCACCCAGTGAAACCTCGCCCCACAGATGGCTTTTCGGATACACCAGCGTTGCGCCGTTTTCTGCGGTGAAATCGTCGATCGCCCAGATCAGTGCCGCCCCAATGGGTTTGCGTGGCCGCGGGAAGGGATAGAACCCGTCATCGTGGTGCAGGGGCTGGCGCGCCTCACCCGGCATCACATTGATGACCTGCAACTGCGACAGCAGATAACCGGGCTGGAGAATCTTGTCGAGCAGCGCCAGCACCAGTGGATGCTCGACGAGGGGATTGCACGCCAGGGTCTTCTCGATGACGGAGTAGATGCGCCGGGTGCGGTATCCCTCGAAATCATTGCGGCCGTCATAGGTGAGGAACGGTTCGGACGCCTCGCGGATCGCCGCCACGGTCTCCGGCGGGATCAGATCGGGGATGATGACGTAGCCATCGGAGTTCACTGCCTCCAGCAGTGAATCGACGTACGACGGGTCGACGAGATCCTGCTCGGCCATGGTCGACACCTTACCTAGCGTGGATTACCGGCCCGTCCGCACACAGAACAGTGCCACGATCAGGCTCAGGTACTCGTCTTCGGTCACGATGCCCTGCCGGTAGCAGGAGCGGAGCATCTCGTCGAGGTCGGTGAGGCTGAACCGGCGACGCTGTCCCTTGCCGATCCGGACCGGTTCGATGATCGAGCCGTCCTCGCGAACGAAGGTGTTGTCACGCAGCGCCGCTTGGACCCACTGCACCGTCTTACCGAAGAACCTCGCCACCTCGCCGGTGCTTAAATGCTTCTCCCCCGTGCCGGGGGTCTTGACGCACCGCGCGCGCCGGGGCCGGACGGGCGGCGCAACCTCGGCGGATTCGTCAGGGTGATCGGTGGGGCAATCAGCGGGGCCGGCACCAGTCTCGTCGGCCTCGGCGAAGGCCCGTTCGATGTCCGCGCCCAGGGTGCGCACACCGGCACTGGCGATCGCGGCGAAGTCGAGTCCATCAACCGCGCGCACCTCAGTGCGCAACGCGAAGTCGATAGGGTTGAACCCGCCGTCGGTGGTGCACGGGTCGAGGTCGCGGCCCATCAACAGGTTCACGCCGTGCCGCTGCAGGACCAGGCTCACCCGGCGCACATGCTCCTCGCGGCCGAGATCAGCGAGCGGGAACGGCATCCAGACATCAGTCCTGGTGGCGATGGCCCGGCTCAGGCCGGTGACGACGGCCTCCACGTCGGCCAGGTCGTCCTGACACGCCGGCTCCCCCGGTTCGAAGCTGTGCATCTCGGCGATCACCGCGCCCTGTTCGGCCGCCTTCTCCGCAAGATCGTTGATCTCAAGGGTTCCGTGATCCCCGAGGACAATGACCGCATAACTGGTATTGATGGATTGGGCCACCACACCACCCCCTTTTCCTCTCCTGTCCCGACGCCCGCAGATTATCGAGAGGGTCTGACAGAAATGGAACCTCATGCAGATCGCCGATCACGTCTTCATCGTCACCGGGGCATCGTCGGGCATCGGACTGTCGACCGCGGAGGCGTTAAGCGCCAGGGGCGCGAAGGTGGCGTTGATCGCGCGCAACACCGACGCTATTAAGGACCTCGCCGCCCGCCTGCCCGGCAGTCTCCCGCTGACCGCCGACGTCACCGATTTCGTGGCGCTCACCAAGGCCATCAACGCCGTACATAGTCACTACGGCCGCCTGGACGGACTGATCAACAATGCCGGCCGGGGCTATGGCGCCTCCATCGAGGAGATCGATCCGACCGCCTTCACCGAGATCTTCACCCTCAATGTGTTGGCTCCGATCGTCGCCATGCAGGCCGTCATCCCGATCATGCGGACCGCCGGCGCCGGGGTGATCATCAACGTCAACTCGGGCACGTCGTTCATGACCATCCCCGACTACAGCGTGTACTCCGCGTCCAAGCGCGCACTGCTCGGCGTCACCCAGACCGCGCGCGGGGAATTGGCCGCCGACGGCATCGTGGTCAGCGAGGTCTACCCGGGTATGACCGCAACCGATTTCGGGAAGAACCGCCTGGGTGCGGGCGGAGCCACCACTGATTACTCGGTCGGTGATCCGCCGGAGTTGGTCGCCGACCTCATCGTGGCAGCCATCGAAGGCGGTGAGGCGCAGTACTTCGTCAACGACTTTCTGCGCAAGCTGGCCGGGGCCTGATTTACAGCCCGGGTTGGTCCTCGATGATGCCCAACCAGATCTGGGCGACGTCGATGGCCACCTTCTCGCTGATGAACGCGTGCTGGGTGCCGGTGTAGATATCGCGGAAGGCGCGTTCGAGCTTGCTGCCCTCCCGGATCGAGGAGGTGCCAGCCACCAGGTGCGCCCACTCGGCGCAGCTTCGGGCGACATCGGTCGCGTAAACCGCCGCCACCCGCATATCGGCCCGCAGCGCCGGGGTCAGCTCCCCGCCCCCCGCGACGGCGGCCTCGGCGGTGGTGAAGGCGTCCAGCACCAGCAGTCGCGCCGCGCGCCATGCCGCGACATGGTGGGCCAGACCCTTCTGGAATGTCTGCCGGCTGGCCAGCGACGCCATATCGCTCATCCGGTACTTCGTCGCAGCCAACTCCTGGACATCGTCGAGCATGCTCTTGGACACCCCGAGCGCCCAGGCCGCGTGGCCGGCGGCCGTCACCGGCATCATGCCCATCCGGCCGGCCGGCGAACTGCCCCTACGCGGCTCGGACGAAAACAGTGCGAACGTCCGGTGCTCGGGTACAAACACATCCTCGACGCTGTAGTCATAGGACCCGGTGCCCTTGAGGCCCTGCACATGCCAGCCGTCTTTGAAGGTGATCTCGTCGCGCGGGATCACCGCCACCGTCATCTCCGGGAAACCCTCACTGGCCCAGCGCATCTCGCCGTCATCCATCGGAAAGAAACCGGCGCAGACGTACTCGGAGTGCCCGGTGCCGGAGCCGAAGCTCCACGACCCGGTCACCCGGTAGCCACCGGGCACGGCCGCACCCTGGCCGTTGGGAAAAAACTGCCCACCCATGGTAACGTGATTGTCATGGGCGGTGAACACCTCGGCGAAACCCTCATCGGGCAGATACGCCGCGGCGGCGAACG
>JBAXIA010000200.1:0-3830 GCA_037138615.1 Mycobacteriaceae bacterium
CCTTCGCGCCACCACAGCAGCACCACATCGATGACCTCGTCGGCGTCCTCGTCAAGGAGCTCACTGCCGCAGGCCTCCTCGACGTCGGCCCGCAAGTCGTCGTCGGAGTCTTCGTCCCATCCCAACTCCTGGACGATCTGATCATGTTGGATGCCCAACCTCTGGGCAGAACTGCGCCCGCTGTCACCCCCGGTGACCACCGTGGGAACCTCCTTCATCTCTTCGCCGGCCGTGTTTTGCCATATCGTCGCACGTCGTGTCTCAGTACGTCGCGTCGCAAAGGCTTAACGCCGCAGACCTTGCGTCATTGAGCTCCCCGATGATCTGGTTGAACTCGCTCGGCGACGCCTGATTGTTGATCGCATCGGCCGCAGCCTGGGCGCCGCTGACCCACGCGGCAAATGCGTCCCGGAGTTCCTGAGGCATGACATCGCTGACGCTGCCGGTCACCGCCTCCGCGCTCTGGTTCAGACCGTCAACGGCCGGACCCTCGGTGTTCGCGACATCGCCGCCTTTCTCGTTGAACGCGCTGACATAGGCGTTCACCGCATCGATGGCATCGGCACTGGTGTTCGACAACGTTTCACAGCTGGAGTGCACCGCAGCAGTGGTAAGCGAGGCCTGCCGCTCAGATTCCCGCGCGCTGCTACTGGCCACTGACTGCGATGAGGACACCGACATTGAGGTGCGATAGGCCGGGGCGTCGGCGGCATTAACCATCGCGTCACCTCCGGTGACGGCGGTGCACCCCGCCACCGGTATGACGAGCACCGCGGCGCCAGCGACCCACAGTGCCGCAATGCGGCACCGGCGCCCAGATCCGATCAGCACAGACGCAGACGTTACCGCCTGACCGGCCCAGTTGGCGTACGGCATGAATTTCACGTGCCGTGTAGGACCACTCTGCATCGCGAGTGCCGCGAGTGCGGCACCATAGGACGGGCAATCCCTGCACCGCCTACCGAGGAGCGGAAGTTGACGGCCCAGTTCAAACGATACGACCGGAGTCAAAGCTCAGGGACCCCAAACAAATCCGATCGGGTTCGGGTCATCCGCGACGGCGTGGCCTCGTATCTGCCCGATATCGACGCCGACGAGACGTCGGAGTGGCTGGAATCGTTCGACGACCTGCTGACGCGGTCCGGCCCGGCCCGGGCCCGCTATCTGATGCTGCGCCTGCTGGAGAGGGCAGGTGAACAGCGGGTGGCAATCCCCGCGTTGACTTCGACCGATTACGTCAACACCATTCCGACCGAGTTGGAGCCGTGGTTTCCCGGCGACGAAGAGGTCGAGCGTCGCTATCGCAGCTGGATCCGGTGGAACGCCGCCATCATGGTGCACCGGGCCCAGCGTCCCGGTGTCGGTGTCGGCGGGCACATCTCCACCTATGCCTCATCGGCGTCGCTCTACGAGGTCGGCTTCAACCACTTTTTCCGGGGTAAATCGCATCCCGGCGGCGGCGACCAGATCTTCATCCAGGGCCACGCCTCCCCCGGCATCTATGCCCGCGCCTTCCTCGAGGGCCGCTTGTCTGCGGACCAGATGGACGGATTCCGCCAGGAGCACAGCCACCCGGGCGGCGGGCTGCCGTCATACCCGCACCCCCGGCTGATGCCCGACTTCTGGGAGTTCCCCACGGTATCGATGGGCCTGGGCCCGATGAACGCGATCTATCAGGCCCGGTTCAACCACTATCTGCACGACCGCGGAATCAAGGACACCTCGGATCAGCATGTCTGGGCATTCCTCGGCGACGGCGAGACAGATGAACCGGAGAGCCGCGGACTGGCTCATGTCGCAGCGCTGGAGGGACTGGATAATCTGACCTTCGTCGTCAACTGCAACTTGCAACGACTCGATGGTCCGGTGCGCGGCAACGGCAAGATCGTGCAGGAACTGGAATCCTTCTTCCGCGGCGCCGGTTGGAACGTCATCAAAGTGGTGTGGGGCCGCGAGTGGGATGCGCTATTGCATGCCGACAAGGACGGCGCGCTGGTGAATTTGATGAATACAACGCCCGATGGTGATTTCCAAACTTACAAAGCCAACGACGGAACCTATGTGCGGGAGCACTTCTTCGGCCGGGACCCGCGCACCAAGTCACTTGTCAAAGACATGACCGACGCAGAGATCTGGAACCTCAAGCGCGGCGGCCACGACTACCGCAAAGTCTACGCCGCCTACCGGGCGGCAATGGAACACAAGGGCCAGCCCACGGTGATCCTGGCCAAAACCATCAAGGGCTATACGCTCGGCTCGCACTTCCAGGGGCGCAACGCTACGCATCAGATGAAAAAGCTTGCGCTGCAGGACCTTAAGGACTTCCGAGATGCGATGAAAATCCCGCTCAGCGACGCGCAACTGGAGGAGAACCCCTACCTCCCACCGTACTATCACCCGGGTACGGAGTCACCGGAGATCCGCTACCTGTTGGATCGGCGAACATCGCTTGGCGGTTTTCTACCGGAGCGCCGGACCAAGTCCAAGGCGCTGGCGCTGCCGCCCCGCGATATCTACAAGCCGCTCAAATCGGGCTCGGGCACCCAGGATGTGGCCACCACCATGGCCACCGTGCGCGTGTTCAAGGAACTGCTGCGCGACTCCAATATCGGACCCCGAATCGTCCCGATCATCCCCGACGAAGCCCGCACCTTCGGCATGGACTCGTGGTTCCCAAGCTTGAAGATCTACAACCGCAACGGCCAGCTCTACACTGCGGTCGACGCGCAGCTGATGCTGGCCTACAAAGAGAGCGAGAAGGGCCAGATCCTTCACGAAGGCATCAACGAGGCGGGCTCGACTGCGTCATTCACCGCCGTCGGAACGTCGTACGCGACGCACAACGAGCCGATGATCCCGGTCTACATCTTCTACTCGATGTTCGGTTTCCAGCGCACCGGCGACAGCTTCTGGGCCGCCGCTGATCAGATGGCCCGTGGCTTCGTGCTGGGCGCGACCGCCGGGCGCACCACGCTGACCGGCGAAGGGTTGCAGCACGCCGATGGCCACTCCCTGCTGCTGGCATCGACTAATCCGGCTGTTGTCGCCTACGACCCGGCCTTCGCCTACGAGATCGCCCACATCGTGGAGAGCGGGCTGTCGCGCATGTTCGGGGACAACCCGGAGAACGTGTATTTCTACATCACGATCTACAACGAGCCCTACCCCCAGCCGGCCGAACCCGAGCACCTCGATGTCGAGAACCTCCTGCGAGGGATGTACTGCTACCGAAAGGCCACCGATAAGCGCAGCAGCGCCGCGCAGATCCTGGCTTCAGGGGTGTCGATGCCGGCCGCTCTGCGGGCTGCTGAAATGCTGACACAGCGCTGGGATGTGGCCGCCGACGTGTGGTCGGTGACGAGTTGGAATGAGTTGCACCGAGACGGACTCGCGGTCGAGAAGGCGCTACTGCGCCACCCGGATCGGACTGCATCGGTTCCTGTCGTCACGCAGCTACTGGGCAGGAGTGCCGGCCCGGTGGTGGCGGTCTCCGATTGGATAAGGGCCGTGCCCGAACAGATCCGGCCGTGGGTACCGAACACCTACGTGACGCTGGGCACCGATGGGTTCGGATTCTCCGACACCCGCCCGGCTGCGCGGCGCTACTTCAACACCGATGCGGAGTCGGTGGTGGTGGCCGTACTGGAGGCCCTGGCCCGGGACGGCGATATCGATCCGTCGGTGGCGGTAGCGGCCGCTCGGGAGTATCGGATCGACGATGTGATGGCCGCCCCTGAGCAGACCTCGGACCCCGGAGTGGCTTAGGCCACGACCCTCGGACCCCGAGTGGCTTAGGCCACGACCATCGGACCCCGAGTGGCTTAGGCCAC
>JBAXIA010000201.1:0-3807 GCA_037138615.1 Mycobacteriaceae bacterium
AAGAGTTGGCATTGGGTGACCTATGGCGACGGGCAGTTCGTGGCGGTGGGCGACGTCGGTAGCGTTGCCGGCGACCAGGTGATGACCTCCCCGGACGGCATCACCTGGACCTCCCAGACCGCCGCCGCACCTTCGTTCTGGCATTCGGTGGGCTACAGCGACGGCCTGTTCGCGGCGTTGTCCTACGACGGTTTTGGCACCCAGGCGATGACTTCCCCGGATGGCATCGCCTGGACCATTCGAGCCACCCCCGCACCAGGTGTTTGGCAGGCGTTGATCTACGGCGAAGGCAAGTTTGTGGCGGTGGCCGACACCGGACAGGTGATGACCAGTGACGCCACCACCATTCCCTTCGGTGACGGCGGTGACGGCGGTGACGGCGGCAATGGTGGCTTCTTCGGTCGCGGCGGCACCGGTGGCACCGGCGGCACCGCCTACCCGGGCGGCACCAACGGCACCAACGGCACCAACGGCCGGTAACTCAACGCGGGGCCATGGTCGTCGTCTCCGTACTCCGTGTGCCTGGCTGAGTGCCGGTGCTGGAACCTTCCATGAGCCTGTACTCCCTTCATTCTGTGCTTTTTAGGATGTGGTGGTGCCGGCGGCAATGGCGGTGCGGTCGGAAACGGGGGCGCCGGCGGCAGAGGCGCAATCGGCACCGCCACCAACCCCGGTGGTGCCGGCGGTAATGGTGGTGCCGGCGGCAACGGCTTCGGCGCCTCCGGTCTCGGCGGCAACGGGGGCAGCGGCGGCAACGGCGGTGCTAACACCGGGGCCGGTGGCGGCGTGGGCGGCACCGGGGGCTCCGGTGGTGCAGGGCCCGCCGGTGGTGGCACCAACGGCGCCAATGGATCTAATGGTGCGGTGTTGAGCCTCGGGGTGCCGGCGTGATACCTCCCAGCGAGCCGACTGAGATCAGCGATACCACCAGGGAAGTAGGCCGAATCTGCCGGTGAGCGTCGATAGGTAGGTCTGCGGAAGGGCGCCCGGTTCGGTAGTGACGAAGGCACCCATCAATTTGTTCTCGTAGATGGTGTTCGCCGTAGTGGTCAGACATCCCGACGAGCACACGGGGGAGGCATCGAAGTCGATCTGCGCCCAGACGGCAGATCCATAGCGGATGGTATCCACGTTCCGGAGGAAGGGCAGGACCGGGATAGAGGTCGGGATGAAGGCGGCGAATTTCGTCAAGCCCTTGCTCCCGAGCGCTTCGCCGGCCAGAGAGAACCCGCCGGGAACCTGGGTGATTCCCTCGAAATGGACGTTCACGCCGCTGTCCAGGGGCGTGTAGTAGCTGGGCGTACCGTACTCTCCGGTGCTGGCGTTGTAGGACACGACGAAGCCTCGCTGTCCCGTCTCCAACCCGGCCTGACCCGATCCACCTGCCAATGTGTAGAGCGGACTGTTCTGGCCGCCGACCTGCCAGACGCCGTAGATCGTGGTGTAGTTATTCAGCGCGCCGAACGGATCGCCGTCAGTTCCCAGCAGTGTGAACTTTTGGGTCGCGGTGTTGTAGATGAAGGCGTTGACGGTGGTCGGGTCCTGTGCCTGGCCGTCGAGAGTGAGGTCATAGTTGCCGACCACTAGATCGCCCATGGTGCTGTGCGCGATGGTGCCAGCCACAGAGCAGCCGGCCGATCTTCCCTGGCACGCTGAGACGTCGCCCACTGTGCCCGATCCCGACGAAGGGACATTGATGGTGGTCCAGGTGCCGCCGATGCCGTTCGGCGGACCGAGGTAGATCATTCCCTGCGGAAAAGCATAGGACTGGCCAGCGCGGTCGCCTATGTAATTTCCGACAGCCTGCACGTAGCCGTCAGGTATCAACCGTGGATTGAACCGGTGCGTGTTGGGGCCGTAAAACACCGATTTGGTCACGTTCTCGAACTCGGGGTTGAGGAAGTACGTCGTGCCGGTGGCAGCATCACCGCTGAGGGATCCGACGAACAGAGCGGCCTTCTGTTCGGTTTCCCCCGCCTTCACCCCGCCGGCGGTGAGGACAACATTGTTCCATCCCGTCCCCCGCACGCCCGTGACAATTATTGACGTCGCATCCGATGACTCGAGGATCTGGCTAGGTGGGGTGACCGTCGGCGAAGGAAGGGTGGAGTACTTGGTGTTGATCTGGCCGAGGGCGTTTCCTGTCACGGTATTGCCCTTCAGGGCCGACCCCCGGCTCCAGCCGGTGGCGAGAATGCCCCAGCCGCCGTTGTCGACGATATTGTTGACATCGGATCCCGTGCTGCCACCGACGGTGATCCCGCGGGCCCACCTGAGCCACACCCCTGAGCCGTCATTGCCCGAAATGGTCGAGGCCGAAATGATAGTTCCGCGGAGGTTCCCGACGGCGTAGATCCCGGCGCCGTGATTGTTCTGGATGTAGTTTCCCGACAGGGTCGTGTCCGACGCGGCGATGGTGACCCCGGCGCCGGCCGCATCGATAAGAGACAGGCCAACGATTCGGGAACCGGCCGCACGCGGGGCAAGCATCAGCCCGTCGGTGTTCTGGAAGTCGATACGGACTGTCGGGCTGTCGACGTAACCGGGCGCTGTCGAGCCGTCGATGACGGTGCTGCCGGTGATGGTCGGGAGAGCCGCGCTAACGACGTTGATGGTGCCCGCGACGGCAAACGTGATGACGTCGGCCCCGGCGGCCGCGTTGGCGTCGAGGATCGCCTGACGTAGCGAGCCCGCACCGGAATCGGCGAGTGTGTTGACGACGAGCGTCTGACTGGTCGAAACATTGGACACAAGGCGCCGTGGGAACTCGTTCGGGTTCGCCCCAGTGCCATCGAGATCGCGGCGGAACAACAGCAGAGCACCGGACATGAAGTCGGTGACCGGGTTGGCCGGCAGCCCGTTCAGCCAGTTCAGGCTGCCGTCAATGAAATTGGTGACCGCGTCGCGAAGAAGATTGACGGCGACAACGGGGCTCTGCCCAACCTGAGCTGCCGCGGCGGGTTTGACCACGATGCCAGCCGACAGAACTTCTGCGGGCAGACCCACGCCGGCAGGGTTTGGTGCTGATGGCTCAGCGGTAGCTGAAACGTGCGGCACTGCGCGGCCCGGATCCTTACGTAGGTGTGCGACTGCCGCAGCACCCCTCGCGGCCGTCGTAGCGCCCACGGCCCGGTGAGGGAGTGGCTGTGCAACCGGTGGAAACCCATTCGCGGCTGCGGGATCCGCCGCGGGCGCCGTCGCTGATGCCCTCGCCGTCCGACTCGTTGCCGCTTGCGCGGCGGGCGTGATGGATGTCGCAGAGTTGGCGCCGCGGCCAGCCCTGCTGGTCGATTTCTGGGACGGCGCCTGAACGCCCACACCTGCCGGGCCGTCCTGCGCCGCCGACACTGAATTGGGATTTGTACCGCCGGTATCAGCAACCGCAACGCCCACTGCGTGCGGCCCGGCCAGCGCCAGACCCACCGCGAACGCCGCTGCACCTGTCCGAACACTGCCGACGACTATCGACATTCGCCCCACCCATCCGACTGTTGACAAAGCAAACGGAACGCACGCTACCGTAGCGAAGGACCGAAACGGATTGGTCGTCGGATCTTGGGACCAAGTTCCTCCCGGAGCAGGGAGCCTTCGACGCCAACCTTTGACCGGCTTCGGACGGCTTCGAGTCGCCTTCATCAGTGGAGCTAGTATCCGAACTCATGGCCACTCCCCAACGCGTCCACATCACTCACGAGTTCACATCCGACCCCCAGACCGTGTTCGACAAGCTCGCCGAGCATGAGAACCTCGGTCCGGTCTTCGGTGCCAACATCACCCGCGTCAGCGACGGCACTACTTCGCGCAATG
>JBAXIA010000202.1:0-3740 GCA_037138615.1 Mycobacteriaceae bacterium
GATCACCACGGACACCGCATTCGACATCGCCTCGGTGTCAAAACAATTCACGGCTACTGCGGCTCTGCTCCTCGCCGGGGCCGGCACACTGTCGCAGGACGATCTGTTGGCCGACCACGTGCCCGGGCTCCCGGCATGGGGGCGGACGGTGACTATCGACCAGTTGATCCACCAAACCAGCGGCATCCCCGATTACGTCGGTCTGCTCTACGACGCGGGGTATGAGGATGGCGATCGCACGACCAACGCCGACGCCCTGAAGGCCTTGGCGAAGGCGAAGGAGCTGGACTTCAAGCCCGGGACGCAGTGGGAATACTCCAACTCCAACTACCTGTTGCTCGGCCAGGTCGTCGAAAGGGCGTCGGGACAATCGCTGTCGGACTTTCTCCGCGCCGAGATCTTCACCCCGCTGGGCCTGGACATGGTGCTGGATCCGGCCCGGCCGGTGCCGACGCTGGCCGAGTCGTACACCAGGGATGACGGCAAGTACACGGTCGCCACCACCGCCTGGGAGCAGACCGGTGACGGCTCCATCCAGACCACGCCAAGCCAACTCGTGATCTGGGCCGACAACTACCGCACCGGCGCGGTAGGCGGCCCGAAGTTACTTGCCGCGCAAGTCGACGGTGCTGTCACGACCGACGCCGACACCGGCGATCGCTACGGCGCCGGAATCTTCGTCGGGGCCGACGGGACACTGGAGCACGACGGCGCCTGGGCCGGATTCCTCACCGATTTCATGATCAGCGCGGACCGGTCCCACGCGGTGGCCGTCAGCTGCAACAGCGATCATCAGGACCCCACCGCCATCGCCGGCGAATTAGCGGAAATCTGGGGATGACCCGCAACGGCCCTGAGGCGCTACCTCGGGTACTACTGCGGTCTTGACGAACAAGATTAGAAAATCCCACTGACAAATTCAGGCGAGTCCGCCTTCGAGCTATTGGTAGCTCGTCAAGTCCCAGGAACGCCGAAATTCGGCCTCCCCCAAACGCGTGTTCCAGATTCGGTGGACTCTGGGCCGCAATTGTCTGGTGTGGCGTTGGCCATCCGATCGAAACCACTGACAAGTCTCAACCTTCGCGTGACCTTGCTCAACGGCTTCGTCCAGCGCCGGTTCCAGGTCGGTATCGTGGGACGCCAGAACGACCAAGTCGTTGACCGGAGATGCGGCCTCCCGCACCAGAGCCAACGCGCACAGAACGTCAATACCTTTTTCCTGAACCCCCGCCACAACCCTTTCACCGTGGGCATCGCGCACCAGGCAGCCCTGGTCGTCGTAGCGATAGAGATAGCGCAACGGACGAAGATGAACTTTGACCCGCGAATCTCGCTCCCAATGCGCCTGCTGGGCAAGACTACGGGCATACGCAGCTTGATCGTGCTCGGGCGACGGCAGGCCTCTATAGACGAGGACTGACCTGACTTCAGCCGCAGGGAACCCCGGCCTCTGCCGTACGTTGCGCATTTCAAGAAGGTTCACTGAGAACGAAAGCGGGTCGAGAAGACAGTCGTGCTTCGGCCCGAAACGCGTCCCATCGAAGAGCCCGTGCGCTGTGAGATGCATGTTCTGGTAGTCAATCACTACACAGGCTTGTAGCAACTTCGCCACTAAACCGCCGCCCCACAAAAAGAAAAAAGCCCTGCCAGTCCCGGAGGACGGCAGGGAGCTAAGACTTCAAAGTAAACGACTAAGTAAGTTCGTGTCAATACGACGCGAATCACCGCATCGATCATCGCGTATTCCACCCGACAAGACTAGGAAAACCCCCCGACAAATTCAGGCGAGCCTGCCTTCGCCGATCAAGTTCGATGTTCTCGATCTCCGAACTTGCCTGAGCCTCCAGCGGCCCTCGCTCAGCTCGACGACAGATTGACATGCAAAGAAAATCGTGAATCCTTGCCACGTTTTGCGCTCATGCGAAGGTGCTTCACACGTCACCGGCACCCTCTTCGTCCATTCCGAACGAAACCCACCGGGTCTACCCCGGTTTCGGCGACGAATAATGAGCCCACGACCTGGGGTATGTATCGCAAGTAGTGCTACCGTCGGCCGATGGACACGATCGGGGTCCGAGAGCTCAGGCAGCATGCATCGCGCCACCTTGCCAGGGTCGAAGCCGGTGAAGAGTTGGGCGTCACCAACAACGGTCGACTCGTCGCGCGACTGGTCCCCGTGCGCGATGCGGAGCGGTCCCGCGCGGCCCTGATCGAGTCGGGCGCCCTCATCCCGGCGCGCCGGCCGAGCAATCTCCTCGACGTCAACGCCGCTGCTCCTACAGACCCGCAGCGCACGCTCTCCGATGTCCTCAACGAGATGCGCGACGAACCATGATCTACATGGACACCTAGGCATTGACCAAGCTGCTCATCGCCGAGCCGGAGACACCGGAATTGCGCACCTGGCTCACCGCGCAGATCGATCAGGGCGAGAGCGCAGCGACCGCATCACCGGGCAGAACCTAGGAAGCTGGCGGTTTCCGGAGGCCGCTTGCCATACTTGTGCGATGAAGGATGCCGTCACCGCAGTCCTCGCAGGCGCCGATCAGGTCAGCGGTTGGCAGGAGGACCTCTACAAGGATTTGCACAGCCACCCCGAGTTGTCCCACCAGGAGCACCGCACGGCGGGCAAGGCCGCCGACCGGCTGACGACGGCCGGCTTCGAGGTGATCAGCGGTGTCGGCGGTACCGGGGTGGTGGGCGTGCTGCGAAACGGCGACGGCCCCAGTGTGCTGCTGCGCGCCGACATGGACGCCCTGCCGCTCACCGAGGACACCGGCCTGGCGTACACGAGCATCAACGACGGCGTCGCGCACGCGTGCGGGCACGACATGCATGTGACGTGTCTGCTGGGTGCGGCGCAGCTGATGGCTGACTCCCAAAACCATTGGAGCGGAACGCTGATCGCGCTGTTTCAGCCCGCCGAGGAGACCATCAACGGGGCCGCTGGGATGGTGTCCGACGGGCTGGCGACACGGATTCCGAGGGTGGACATCGCACTCGGTCAACACGTCACGCCCCTGCCAGCCGGGTACCTGGCCGCCACCACCGGGCCGGCGTTCGCCGCGGCGGACAGCATCAAGATCACGCTGTACGGCCGCGGCGGGCACGCGTCGATGCCGCAGACCACCGTCGACCCCGTGGTACTCGCTGCGGCGGTAGTGATGCGACTACAGACGATCGTCGCCCGCGAGATCGACCCCGCCGACACCGCGGTGCTGACAGTGGGCAGCATCCTGGCCGGCACCAAGGCCAACATCATCCCCGACACCGCCGAGATCCAGATCAACATCCGCAGCTACAGCGAGGCGGTGCGCACCGCACTGCTCGACGCGATCCGCCGCATCGTCACCGCCGAGTGCCAGGCGTCGAACTGCCCGCGTGAACCGGACATCGAGTACTTCGAGCACGCGCCACTGACCGACAACGACGCCGACGTCACCGAGAAGGTCACCGGAGCGTTCACCGGACACTTTGGCGAGGCGGTGATGGTGCCCGCACCGAAGGTGATGGGCAGCGAGGACTTCTCCGACATCGCCAACGGCGTCGGCGCCCCGTACTGCTTCTGGCTCTTCGGCGGATCGGACCCGGCCGCGTTCGCCACAGCGTATGCGGCGGGCACGGTGTCCACCGACATCCCGTCCAACCACTCCCCCCGCTTCGCACCGGTCATCCAGCCCACGCTGAACACCGGGACGGCGGCGTTGGTGACCGCGGCGATGGCGTGGTTGGGCAAGGAC
>JBAXIA010000203.1:0-3622 GCA_037138615.1 Mycobacteriaceae bacterium
GAGCACGAAGAACGCCACCGCGAGGGCGCCCCACCACAGCTGGCCGATCGGGAACAGGATCAACGCGGAGATCACCGATCCACCCGTGCCTATGATCGTCACCGTGTCGGGCGTCAGACCCGCCCTCAGCGCCAGTTTGGCCAATGGCGCGCTCAGCTTGGTGTAAGCCGCCCGCGTCATCAGAAAGAAGTCACTCATCGCAGGCGCGCCCATTCCTCGGCGAGCAGGACACGGGTGTCGCGGAGCAACTGCGGGACCACCTTGGTTTCGCCGACGACGGTGATGAAGTTGGCATCGCCTGCCCACCGCGGTACCACGTGCATGTGCAGATGATCGGCCAGCGAACCTCCGGCCGACTTGCCGAGGTTGAGTCCAACGTTGAATCCGTCGGGCCGCGATACGGACTTCATCACCCGGATCGCCTGCTGTACGAATCCCATCAGTTCGGCGGTCTCAGAGTCGGTGAGGTCTTCCAGTTCCGATACCCGGCGGTACGGCACCACCATCAGATGCCCCGGGTTGTACGGATACAGGTTCAGTACCGCGTAGACCAGGTCCCCGCGGGCGACAACCAGTCCGTCCTCATCCGACAGGGTCGGGATATCGGTGAATGGCTGATTGGGCTGCGACGGATCACGGCGGGCCGGGGACTCCACGATGTAACTCATCCGGTGCGGGGTCCATAGCCGCTGCAGGCGGTCCGGTTCGCCCGCACCCCGATCTGTAATCCGATCAGTCACCGGGGACCTTCATTGTTTCCGCGTTTGGAACCGTATTCTCGCGGCCGGCGATCCATTCACCGATCGCCGCAATCGCCCTATCCCGGGGCACGCCGTTGATCTGGGTGCGGTCGGCGAATCGGAAACTCACCGCACCCGCCTCCACGTCGCGGTCTCCGGCCAGCAGCATGAACGGCACCTTCTGGTTGGTGTGGTTCACGATCTTCTTCGCCATCCGGTCATCACTGGCGTCCACTTCGACGCGTACGCCATTTGACTTGAGTTCTGCGGCAACATCGTTGAGGTAGCTGATGTGTTCATCAGCCACCGGGATACCGACCACCTGAACTGGGGCGAGCCAGGCCGGGAACGCACCGGCGTAATGCTCGGTGAGGATGCCGAAGAACCGTTCGATTGACCCGAACAACGCACGATGGATCAGCACCGGGCGCTTGCGGGTGCCGTCGGCGGCGGTGTACTCGAGTTCGAAACGTTCCGGCATGTTGAAATCGAGCTGGATGGTGGACATCTGCCAACTGCGACCGAGCGCGTCGCGCACCTGCACCGAGATCTTGGGTCCGTAGAAGGCCGCCCCGCCCGGATCGGGCACCAGGGCGAGGCCGCTTGACTCGGCGACTTCGCGCAGTGTCTCCGTCGCCTCCTCCCACATCTCGTCGGAGCCGACGTATTTCTCCGAGTCCTTGGTGGACAGTTCCAGAAAGAAGTCGTTGAGGCCGTAGTCGCCGAGCAGTTCCAGCACGAAACGCAGCAGCGAGGCCAGTTCGTCACGCATCTGCTCACGGGTGCAGTAGATATGCGAGTCGTCCTGGGTCATGCCGCGCACCCGGGTCAGACCATGGATGACACCGGACTTCTCGTAGCGGTACACCGTTCCGAATTCGAAGAGCCGCAGTGGCAGCTCGCGGTAGGACCGGCCGCGGGACCGGTAGATCAGATGGTGCATGGGGCAGTTCATCGGCTTGAGGTAGTAGTCCTGCCCCGGCTTGCGCAACGTGCCGTCTTCGGCGTACTCGGCATCGATGTGCATGGGCGGGAACATGCCATCGGCGTACCACTCCAAGTGTCCGGAGGTGATGTAGAGCTGTTCTTTGGTGATGTGCGGGGTGTTGACGAACTCGTAACCCGCCTCGATGTGCTTGCGCCGCGAGTACTCCTCCAACTCCCGGCGCACGATGCCGCCCTTGGGGTGGAATACCGGTAGCCCCGAGCCAAGTTCGTCGGGGAAGCTGAACAGGTCGAGTTCGACACCGAGCCTGCGGTGGTCGCGGCGCTGTGCCTCCTCCAGCAGTTCAAGGTGGCGGTCCAGTGCCTCCTGCGATTCCCACGCGGTCCCGTAGATCCGCTGCAGGCTTGCATTGTTCTGGTTACCGCGCCAGTAGGCGGCCGAACTTCTTGTCAGCTTGAAAGCCGGAATGTATTTGGTGGTCGGGGCATGCGGACCGCGGCACAGGTCACCCCAGATACGTTCGCGGGTGCGCGGATTGAGATTGTCGTAGGCGGTCAGCTCGTCGCCGCCGACCTCCATCACATCCGGGTCACCGGACTTGTCGTCGACCAATTCGAGTTTGTAGGGCTCATCGGCCAGTTCGGCGCGGGCCGCATCCGTGGACTCATAGACCCGGCGGGAGAACAGCTGACCGTCCTTGATGATCGCCTTCATGCGTTTCTCGAGCTTCTCGAGATCCTCCGGCGTGAAGGCCTCCGGCACGTCGAAGTCGTAGTAGAAGCCGTCGGTGATCGGCGGACCGATGCCCAGCTTGGCCGCCGGGAACAATTCCTGCACGGCCTGGGCCAGCACATGGGCCGCCGAGTGCCGGATCACGCTGCGACCCTCGTCGGTGTCGGCGGCCACCGGGGTCACGTCGGCGTCGACATCCGGCGCCCAGCTCAGGTCGCGCAGTGCGCCGTCGGCGTCACGGACCACCACGATCGCGGTGGGTTCACCACGACCCGGCAGGCCGGCGTCGCGCACGGCGGCTCCCGCCGTAGTCCCAGCCGCAACCCGGAGCGGGCCGGACGGGGCGGGGTGTGCGGGCGCGCTCATCAGTGGACTCTTTTCCTGTGCCTCGGGACGGCCATAACCAGCGCACCGGGTCGGCGGCGATCGTCATCATGCTATCGAGGCCTGTGATCAGGCTCCCAGGCCGATCGGGCTGCGCAGCATCGGGTGTTCCAGTCCCACCAGACTCGCCGACCAGGCGATCACCCCGAAGATCCACAACGTGGCCACCACGCAGGCCCCGGTCAATACCGCTGCCACCGTCTGAACCCACCAGGGACGGCCGCGGAACCACGCCATCGCAGAGTCGTAGCGCGCGCGGGTGAACGTCAGCGTGCGACGCGCCCAGTAGAACTCGGTGGCCAGGATCGCCAGACCGAGGAATACGATCGCCCACCCGGGTCCCGGGTAGGGGATCGCCGCGATGCCGACGAACAACACGCTCAACCCGACAACGGCCACCCCGACCCGATAGGAGAAGTCGGCCAGTGGTCGCTCACGCAACCGGTTTCGGCTCTGCAACCAGCGGTGTTTGATCCCGCGTCCTTCCGCAGGGGCGGCCGACGTCGTCTCGTCTGTCATCCAGTCACCGTGCTTGTCGGGGTCGTTGCCCTCGAGGGTACGTGTGGTGGTGGCATGGTGGAGGGATGGATCTGCGCGACCTGGCCGGCTTGGCGTTGACCTATCCGGAGGTCGGCGCGACGGCGACGGCGCTGCCTGCGGGATACCGATACGTCCGGTTGGCGCACCGGATCGGGACCGGGCGTGACCGCTTCGAGCAGGCCGCCGGGTCCGTGATGCGCTACGGCATGCTCCGCGGGGCCGGGGTGCGCGTCACCGCGACCACCGAGGTGGCCCAGGTCGGCACCGACGTGCTGGGCCG
>JBAXIA010000204.1:0-3518 GCA_037138615.1 Mycobacteriaceae bacterium
AGGAACTCCGGGTAGCCGCCGTTCTGGTTGGGGTCGTTGGCGATTCCGCGCACGGTGTTGGCCGGGGAGGCGATGAAGCCGTTGCCGTGGGTGTAGACGGTGTGCCGGTTGATCCAGTCGCGCTGGTTGTCGATGAGGCGGGCCGGGTTGAGTTCGCGGGCCGCCACCACATAGTCGCGCAGCGCCCCGTCGACGCCGTTATAGCGGTCGATGGCCAGCTGCTCGGGGAAGGAGTAGAAGTTTTTGCCCTGCTGGAACTGGGTGAAGGCCGGGCTGATGATGGTGGGGTCGAGCACCCGGATGTTGGAGGTGGTGGCCCGGTCGGCGGCCACCTGCGCGGCGTTGGTGGGCGCGTTACCGCTGTAGTCGCGGTAGGTGACACTCTCGTTCGTCAACCCGTAGGCCTGCCGGGTGGCGGTGATGCTGCGGGTGATGAATTCGCTTTCCTTTTGCGCCGCATTGGGTTTGACGGAAAACTGCTCGACGATCATCGGCCAGCCCGCCCCGATGATCAGCGAACTCAGCAGCAGCAGCACCACGCCGATGGCGGGGATGCGCAGGTCGCGCAGGAACAGCGCGGAGAACACCGCTCCTGCAGCGATCAGGGCTATCGCCAGCAGGATCAGCTTGGCCGGCAGCACGGCGTTGATATCGGTGTAGCCGGCGCCGGTGAAGGGCTTGCCGGCGCGGGTGTGGCTGAGCAGCTCGTAGCGGTCGAACCAGTAGGCGGCGGCCTTGAGCAGCACCAGGATCCCGACCAGGCTGACGAGTTGGACGCGCGCGGCCCGGCTCAGCGCTGCCGCTCCGGCGGACAGCCGAATGCCGCCGAAGATGTAGTGCGTCACCAGATTGCCCACAAACGCCAGGAACACCGCGGCGAACAGGAACGACAGCACCATCCGGTAGAACGGCAGATCGAAGGCGTAGAAGCCGAGGTCCTTACCGAACTGCGGGTCGGTGATACCGAAGTCGCCGCCGTGCAGGAACAGCTGGATCGTCGGCCAGTCGCTCTGGGCGATCAACCCGGCCAGCAGGCCGATCACCGCGGGCACCCCGATGCCGAAGGTCTTGAGCTTGCCCATCACCGCGGCCCGGTAGCGGGCCACCGGGTCACCCGGTCCGACATTGGGCACGAACACCGGTCGGGTGCGGTATGCCAGCCACAGGCCGGCGAACACGATGGCCCCGACGATCACCGCCGCTGCGAGGAACACCATGATCCGGGTGAACAGCACCGTGGTGAACACCGAGCGGTAGCCCAGCTCGCCGAACCACAGCCAGTCGACGTAGGTGTCGATGAAGCGCGGGCCGATGATCAGCAGCACCACCACCGCGATCGCGATCCCGATCAGGGTGCGGCTGCGGCGGGTCAGCGCCGGCATTCTGGGAGGGGTTCGCATGTTCACGGGCGCAGTCCTGACATCACGATCCCAACTCTACGCAAGGCCCCGGAGCGGCTGATGCCAGCAACTAGCAGGTGGGCGGTGTGCCCCCGGAGGTCAGGGTGTGCAGCGCGTCGACGGTCTGGGTGAGGTTCTCGGCCTTGACCAAGGTCATGGTGTCCTGGCCGACGGTGCGGGCCTCGTCGCAGTTCTCTTTCGGAACCAGAAACACCGTCGCCCCGGCCTCGGCGGCGGTGGACATTTTGTGGGTGATGCCGCCGATCGGGCCGACGGTGCCGTCACCGCTGATGGTGCCGGTGCCGGCCACGAACTTGCCGCCGTTGAGGTTGCCCTCGTTGAGCTTGTCGATGACGGCCAGGCTGAACATCAGCCCGGCGGAGGGCCCGCCGATATTGGCCAGGTTGAAGTCGATGGTGAACGGCGCCCACGGGGCGTCCAGCACGGCGATGCCGAGGTAGCCGTAGTCGCGATCGCCATTGCGGCCGAGTGTGACGGTGGCGGTGCCGGGCGGGGCGTTCTTGCGCCGGAAGCCCAGGGTGATCTGCTGGTCGGGTTTGGTGGCCTTGAGCAACTTGGTGAACGTCTCGACGTTGGGCACCGGGGTGCCGTCGACGGTGTCGATGGCGTCGCCGGATTCCAGCTTGCCGGCCGACGGGCCCGGGTCGGTGACCTTCTCGACCGTCACCGCCTTATCGAACTTCAGGAAGTTCAGCGCGGCGTACTCGGCGTTGTCCTCGGAGTTCTGGAAGTCGTCGTTCTGGGACTTCTCGATCTCCTCGCGGGACTTCTCCGGCGGGAACACCAGATCCCGCGGCACCAGCTGCTCGCTGCCCGAGGCCCACAGCACCAGGGCCTGGCCCAGGCTCAGACCGTCGCGCTGGGACACCGTGGTCATGTTCAAGTGACCGGAGGTGGGTTTGACCGGGGTGCCGTCGATGGCGACGACCGGCTTGCCGTCGAACTCACCGAGGGTGTCGAACGTCGGCCCCGGGCCCAGCGATACGAACGGCACCGTCACCACCCCGAGCAGCAGCCCGAACACCAGGATGGGCACCAGGGCCACCACCAGTGTCAGAATCCGCCTGTTCACGCCGCCCACCCTAGCGGCGGTACCGTGGACGCTATGGCTGACGTGCCCTTCGGCTTCTCCGCCGGAGACGACCCTGACCCCGCCCGTGACAAGAACCCGAACCCGTTCGGCGGCGGTGACTTCAGTATGGGCGATCTGGGCAAGATCTTCTCCCAGCTGGGTGCGATGTTCTCCGGCACGGGTGGTTCCGGGGGCGGGCCGGTGAATTACGACCTGGCCCGCAAGCTGGCGTCGAGTTCGATCGGCTTTACCGCGCCGATCGCCGAGGCGACGTCCGGGGCGGTCACCGATGCGGTGCACCTGGCCGACACCTGGTTGGACGGGGCCACTGCGCTGCCGGCGGGTGCGACCAAGGCCGTGGCGTGGACACCGCAGGACTGGGTGGACGGCACCATGGGCACCTGGAAGCGGCTGTGCGATCCGATGGCCGCCCAGATCTCGTCGGTGTGGTCCTCGGCCCTGCCCGAGGAGGCCAGGGCGATGGCCGGGCCGCTGATGGCGATGATGACCCAGATGGGCGGGATGGCGTTCGGCCAGCAGTTGGGCCAGGCGCTGGGCACGCTGTCGAAGGAAGTGTTGACCTCCACCGATGTCGGACTTCCGTTGGGGCCCAACGGTGTTGCGGTGCTGATGCCCGAGGCCATTGAGGCGCTGTCAGAAGGTTTGGAGCAGCCGCGCAGCGAGATCATGACGTTCCTGGCGGCACGGGAAGCCGCGCACCACCGGTTGTTCTCCGGCGTGCCGTGGCTGTCGAACCAACTGCTGAGCTCGGTCGAGGCCTACGCCCAGGGCATGAAGATCGATATGAGCGGGATGGAGGAGTTGGCCCAGGGCATCGACCCGTCGGTGCTGACCGACCCGGCCGCGATGGAAAAGCTGATGTCCCAGGGCATGTTCGAGCCCAAGGCCACGCCTGAGCAGACTGCCGCACTGGAGCGCCTGGAGACGCTGCTGGCATTGGTGGAGGGCTGGGTGCAGACGGTGGTCTCCGCGGCACTGGGTGAGCGCATGCCGGGCACAGTGGC
>JBAXIA010000205.1:0-3486 GCA_037138615.1 Mycobacteriaceae bacterium
CCGTACACCCCACGCAACTCCGCCGTGAGATCGTCGGCCTCACGGCCGGTCGCGGTCACCACCAGCAATGGCCCGCTGCGCGCCAGCGCACAAGCCACGAATAGCTGCGCACTTGCCGGGCCCACAAGCACCAACTCGTCCGGGCGCGCCGCGGCCAACCCGATCAATTCAACGAACCGCGGCGCCTCCAGGACCGCGTCCACCAGACCCCCCAACGGGGTGTGGACATGCGAGTGCCCCGGTACGGTCATGGTGCCTTCATCCTAGGCAATGGCAGCAAAATCCCTTGCGGCGGGCCACGATTCGATCTCTGCTACTCACCCTGCAGCTTGGGGTCTGCTTCGAGATGACTCAAACCGTTCCACATCAGGTTCACCAGATGGGCGGCGACAACTTCCTTATGCGGTTCCCGTGCATCGAGCCACCACTGCGCAGTCATCGACACCGATCCCACGAGTGCCTGTGCGTACAGCGGAGCCAGCTCAGGATCCAGACCGCGGCGGGAGAAGTCGCCGGCCAGAATCGAGGAGACCTGGCTGACGGCGTCGTTGAGCAGGCTGGAGTAGGTGCCGGAACTGATCGATGCCGGCGAATCGCGGATCATGATCCGGAACCCGTCGGTGCGTTCCTCGATATAGGTCAGCAGCGCCAGCACCACCCGTTCAACCCGAACCCGCGAGCGGTTGTTGGTCAGCGATGAGGTGATGCGGTCCAGCAGTGCCGACATCTCCCGGTCGACCACCACCGCATAGAGCCCCTCCTTACCGCCGAAGTGCTCATAGACAACCGGCTTGGACACTCCTGCGCGCTGGGCGATCTCCTCAACGGAGGTGCCTTCGTAACCGCGTTCGGCAAACAACGATCGGGCGATGTCGATGAGCTGGTGTCGGCGCTCGCTGCCGGTCATTCGGGCGCGCGCTACGCGCGGCTCTTTCTCCGGTCCGGCCACGGCTATCAGGGTATCGGCCTGGGTTAAAGTCTCCTACGGGCAATCCGTCGTGGTGTAATCGGCAGCACCTCTGATTTTGGTTCAGATAGTTCAGGTTCGAGTCCTGGCGACGGAGCCAAGCCCTGCACGCGGAGCGAGGCTTGCCGAGCGACAAGCGCACACCGGGAGGCTCACATGGCAGCGAGGAGTGAGTCGGCTGTTCTGGTACTCGCAGCCGGTACCGGCACCCGGATGCGCTCGGACACCCCGAAGGTCCTGCACACCCTCGGCGGGCGCAGCATGCTCGCGCACGCGCTACACGCCGCCGCCGCAGTCACCCCGCAACATCTCGTGGTGGTGCTCGGTAAGGACCGCGAGCACATCACCGGGGCTGTCGGGGAGTTGGCAGCACAGCTCGGGAGACCGGTGGAGGTCGCCGTACAGGAACAGCAGCTGGGTACCGGGCACGCCGCACTGTGCGGGCTCACCGCGCTGCCCGACGACTTCGAGGGCGTAGTCGTCGTCACCTCTGGCGATATCCCACTGCTCGACGCCGGCACGTTGACCGAGTTGATCGCTACCCACCGTGGTGCATCGGCCGCAATGACGGTGCTGACGACCACGGTGCCGGACGCCACCGGCTACGGCCGCATCCTGCGGACCCAGGACGGTGGTGTCATCGCGATCGTCGAGGAGGCCGACGCGACACCACAGCAGCGGGCCATCCGCGAGATCAACGCCGGCGTCTACGCCTTCGATATCGCCGCGCTGCGCTCAGCGCTGAACCGCCTGTCAGCCGATAACGCCCAGCAGGAGCTGTATCTCACCGACGCCGTCGCGATCCTGCGCGCCGACGGACAGGTGGTGCACCCCAAGCACGTCGACGACGCGGCACTGGTGGCCGGAGTCAACGACCGGGTGCAACTCAGCGAACTCGGCCGCGAACTCAACCGGCGCATCGTCGCCGCCCACCAGCGAGCCGGCGTCACCGTCGTCGACCCGGCGACCACCTGGATCGACGTCGATGTCCAGATCGGTCGCGACACCGTCATCGCGCCCGGCACTCAACTGCTCGGCGCCACCCGGGTCGGCGCCCGCACCCGCATCGGCCCGGACACCACACTGACCGACGTCCACGTCGGCGACGACGCCGCGGTGCTACGAACCCATGGCATCGGAGCGGTGATCGGCGACGGGGCCGTAGTCGGGCCGTTCACCTATCTGCGACCCGGCACCCGGCTCGGTGCCGAGGGCAAACTCGGCGCATTCGTCGAGACCAAGAATGCCGTCATCGGCACCGGAACCAAGGTGCCGCACCTGACCTACGTCGGCGACGCGGACATCGGCGATCACAGCAATATCGGCGCCTCCAGCGTTTTCGTGAACTACGACGGCGAGACCAAGCGCCGCACCACCGTGGGCTCCTACGTCCGCACCGGCAGCGACACCATGTTCGTCGCGCCGGTGACCGTTGGCGACGGCGCCTACACCGGAGCCGGGACCGTGCTGCGTGAAGATGTGCCACCCGGGGCACTGGCAGTCTCAGCCGGTCAGCAGCGGATCATCGAGGATTGGGTGCTGCGCAACCGTCCCGACAGCGACTCCGCGCGGGCGGCGGCCGCGGCTCAGGCCGAACCGGTCGACCCGGACCGAACCTGAGTCCACCGAACAGCGCGCCCCGACGACCCACACGGCTTCCAGCTACGTACCATGACTTCCATATTCGATCCCGACGGCTGAGGGCAGGGCACAGTGGGCACGGACTGGAGCGACAACCGCAAGAACCTGATGCTGTTCTCCGGCCGAGCACACCCGGAGCTGGCCGAGCAGGTCGCCAAGGAACTCGATATCCATGTGACCGCCCAGACAGCGCGCGATTTCGCCAATGGAGAGATCTTCGTGCGGTTCGACGAGTCGGTACGCGGCTGCGACGCCTTCGTGTTGCAGTCCCATCCCGCGCCGCTGAATACCTGGTTCATGGAACAGCTGATCATGATCGACGCCCTCAAGCGCGGCAGCGCCAAACGAATCACCGCGGTGGTGCCGTTCTACCCCTATGCCCGACAGGATAAGAAACATCGCGGCCGCGAGCCGATCTCAGCACGGCTGGTCGCTGACCTACTGAAGACCGCCGGTGCAGACCGGATCGTCACCGTGGATTTGCACACTGACCAGATCCAGGGATTCTTCGACGGCCCGGTCGACCATATGCGCGCCCAGAATCTGTTGACCGGCTACATCACGGACAACTACCCAACCGAGAACATGGTCGTGGTGTCGCCGGACTCCGGCCGGGTGCGTGTCGCCGAGAAGTGGGCTGACGCCCTCGGCGGGACCCCGCTGGCCTTCATTCACAAGACCCGTGATCCACGGGTGCCCAATCAGGTGGTGTCCAACCGGGTCGTGGGTGAGGTGGAGGGCAAAACCTGCGTGCTGACCGACGACATGATCGACACCGGTGGCACCATCGCCGGTGCGGTCAAGTTGCTGCGCGACGACGGGGCAAGTGATGTCATCATCGCCGCCACCCACGGCGTGCTGTCCGATCCGGCTGCCGA
>JBAXIA010000206.1:0-3448 GCA_037138615.1 Mycobacteriaceae bacterium
ACATCCGGCGGATCATCGCGGCCAACGAGGCACTGAGTGCGGCCGACGACGAGCTCCGCGCCGCAGTCGTATCGGCCAGGGCCGCTGGCGATACGTGGGACGCCATCGGTGTGGCGCTGGGGACCTCGCGGCAAGCCGCATATCAGCGATTCGGGAAATCCATTCTGTAATCGCGCCACTCCCCCACCTCAGCCCCTGCTGGAACCTAAACCCAGGAGACCCGCCGTGCTCATCAACTCACTTGCGCCCAATCCGGACGACGAGTCTCCGCACCCACCGGGAACCGAGCCGTTCTGGAATGAGAGCTGGTACTTCGACGGTGTGAGCGCAGACCCCGAGGTTGGGGTGTACGTGCGGCTGGGCAATGTGCCCAATCAGGGCAGCTGCCTCTACACCGTGGCCGTGGTGCGCCCGGGCAAGCCCACGGTGATGGTGACCGACTACGCCGGGCCCTCCCCCGTGCTCGAGGATCGCCGCCAGATCGTCAATGGCACTGACTACGAGGCCGTCCAGGAGTGCGTGACCCGGCTGGCCGATTACCGGATCCAATTCTCCGGTGCGGCACAGCAATACAGTGACGCCATGGACGTCCTGCGCGCCGAGGCCGGGACGCGCACGTCGTTGACACTGGATCTGCACTGGATCACCGACGGCGAGCCGTATGCCTGGCAGGCATTGACCGGCGACGAAATCCCATGCCGCGTCGCAGGCACCGTCATCATCGACGGCGAGACGATCCCGGTGTCCGGGCCCGGCCAGCGCGACCACTCGTGGGGAACGCGCGACTGGTGGGCCAACGACTGGATGTGGTCGGCGTTCCACCTCACCGACGGCACCCGGATCCACGCGGTCACGCTGCCGGACCTCCCGGGCTTCTCGGTGGGCTACATCCAGAACGGCGGCGAGATCACCGAACTCACCACAGGGTCATCGACGTATCAGCGACCGGACGGCGGCCTGGTGTCCTCGGCCGAACTGCGCCTGGGCGATCCGGACGACCCACTCGTCGTCGACGTGACCCCACGCGGATTCGGGCCACTGCGCCTGGAGGCACCCGATGGCCGGGTCACCCACTTCCAGCGCGCGATGGCCGAGTTTCGCACCGCCGACGGACGCAGCGGTGTGGGCTGGATCGAATGGAATATCAACCAGCACTGAAACACCGGCCCCCGGGTTTCAGGCCGCGATCTCCTCTTTGCGCGGACGGCCACGCGGACGCTTACGTGCCAGAACCGCACCACCTTCGATGATCTCCCCGCCCCAGACACCCCACGGCTCGGCTCGGTCCAGTGCTGAGCTCAGGCATTGACGCCGGATCGGGCAGTCACCACACAGTGTCTTGGCACGTTCAAGTTCGGTCGGGTGCTCAGAGAACCACAGTTCGGGATCGCGACTACACGGCAGCATGATCATTTCCTTCCTGTGGTGTGGATTGGGCACAAAAAAGGCCACGGACTTTTCGTCCGTGGCCTGGGGATTTTCTGCGTGCGCTAGCAGACGCTCCTGTCCACGGACGGATGAGCGGCAGCATGATGCGCACAGGCACAGAACAACACGGGAGCAGGATAACCGGACGATGCGCCGGGGCGCAACTGAATTTCCATGAGTCACCGCGTCCCGACGTGGTCGATGACGGCGTCGAACGCGTTGAGAATGAACGCATCGGTGGACGGATCGGATGACACCGGTTGCGAGGACTGCTTGATGATCGCGATCTGCCGTCGACGATCGACGTAGATCCACTGACCATGCACACCTATCGCCGAAATGGCTTCGCGCCCCGGGGTGTGACGGATCCACCACTGCGCGCGGTAGCTCCAGTCCCCGGCGCCGAACGCTCCGACGGCTTCGGGTCCCAGAGAGAACTTCTCCCGACTGCCGCCGGCTTCGAGGATGTCAATGATGCTCGCCGAGACGATCGGCTCATCGCCGACCATGCCATCGTTGAGCAGCATCATGGCGAACCGAACGAGATCACGCGGTCCGGCGTTGAGCCCGCCGCCGGCGACAAGGGTTCCGCTTCGATCGAGCAATACATAGGTTTCAGCCTCGGTTCCAAGCCTCGACCACAGTGACTCAGACATCGTTTCCTGGAACGACTTTCCGGTGACCCGGTTGGTGGCCCAGTTGACGACATCGGTTTTGGGCGTCTGATAGGCAAAGATCTCGCCATTGGCGTAGCGAGGATCCTTGGTACACGTGGCGAGGAATTCATACAGGCTTTCCGACACCGACGATCCCGGAGCCTCCATCCAGCCCAGTGCCGCACCGTAGCGCCAGATTCCCGATGACGGGTCGGCGTAGTCCTCGCTGAAATCCATCGAGTTCGTCATGTCCATCACCTGGCCGATGGTGGCATCGGCGAATGCCGATGCGTCGGCCAACTCGGGGATGATGTCGCCGACCCGCGTGCTCTCGTCCAGCAGACCGTCCGCCGACGCCATCAGTGCGAACAAGCCGGCGAAGGATTTGGTGACCGACATCATCTGGTGAGGCTGGCCGGGATGCATTCCGTTGGAATAGAACTCATAGACCAACCGGTCACCGGTAGCGACGAGAAATGAGTCGGTGTACGTCTCGCGCAGGAAGGCCGGGAAATCGGCGGCTGTGCCGTCTTCCCGGGCAATTGTGAGTTTATTGATGCCCAAGTCGATCTCGGCGTCCAGCGGCCGCACGCTATCGCTGACCGACACCGCAGCCGAAGGGAAGATCGTGCGCATGTGCAGGTACGACCATCGGTTGAAGGGCGCCGCCATCAATGCATTGGACCGATTGACCCGCTTGCCGGGCGGCGGCGGAAAACCCTGCATCAGACCGAGTTCGGCGGCCGTCGCATACGGATCCGGCATCATCGGCACACGCTAACCCGCACTGTCGCTCTCGTGCAGAAGTTCGCGGACACTCTCCCGCGTCCCATACGGCCGCAGCATCGTCGACGCCGGTCGCGGACGAACCTTCAGCGGCCACCAGAACCATCGGCCCATCAGCGCGGCGATCGACGGCGTCATGAATGACCGCACGATCAGGGTGTCGAAGATCAGGCCGATTCCGATGGTGGTGCCGATCTGACCCAGGACCATCAGTTCGCCAAAGATGAAGCCGCACATGGTGAATGCGAAGACCAGCCCGGCTGCGGTGACCACCGAACCGGTACCCGCCATGGTGCGGATCAGTCCGGTGTTCAGACCCGCCCCGATCTCCTCCTTGAACCGCGAGATCACCAGCAGGTTGTAGTCCGACCCCACCGCCAACAGAATGATGATGGCGAGCGCGAGCACGATCCAGTACAGCTCGATGCCCAGCAGGTGCTGCCAGATCAGCACCGACAGCCCGAACGAGGCGCCCAGCGACAGCACCACCGTGCCCACGATGACCAGCGCCGCAACCGCGCTGCGGGTGACGAACATCATGATCAGCAGGATCAGGCTGGCCGCGGCGATGACGACGA
>JBAXIA010000207.1:0-3420 GCA_037138615.1 Mycobacteriaceae bacterium
CGACGATCACAGTCGCCGGGTCAGTGCCTCGGCTGCAGCCAGCAGGTCGGCCGCCCACCGCTCGCCCGGGCGTCGGCCCATCCGGTCGATCGGACCGGAGACCGACACCGCCGCGATCACCTCTCCGTCGCGGTCGCGCACCGGGGCAGAGACACTGGCCACACCGGGTTCGCGTTCGGCCGCGCTCTGCGCCCAGCCGCGGCGGCGTACCTCGGCCAGGCTGCGTTCGGTGAATTGCGCCGATCCCAGCACCGCCTGCCGAGTGGCGGGATCGGCGTAGGCGAGCAGCACCCGGGCGCCCGAGCCCGCCGTCATCGGCAGGCGTGCCCCGAGTGGCACGGTATCGCGAAGGCCCGCGGGCGGATCCAGCGTCGCGACGCACACCCGCGTAGTTCCTTCCCGGCGGTAGAGCTGGACGCTTTCCCCGGTGATCTCACGAAGTCCGGGCAGCACAGCGGCTCCAGCTGCCAGCAGCGGATCGTTGACGTGAGCGGACAACTCCGACAGCGCCGGGCCTAACCGCCACCGGCCGGAACTGTCGCGGGCGAGGAGTCGGTGGAACTCCAGGCCGGCAGCCAACCGATGCGCCGTCGCCCGCGGTAAGCCGGTGCGTTCACAGAGTTCGGCCAGGCCGCACTCAGACCGGGCGACCGCGTGCAGCACACCCACCGCTTTGTCGAGGACGCCGATACCGCTATCCTGTCCCATATCGAGATACTAGCGTCCCAGATAGTGAGATTGCGAGAGTCAGGCCATGACTGTCAAACCAAGAACCCTTCCGGAGAAGGTATGGGCAGACCACGTCGTCACCGACGGCGGAGCCACCGAACCCGATCTGATCTACATCGATCTGCACCTCATCCATGAGGTCACCAGCCCGCAGGCCTTCGACGGTCTGCGACTGGCAGGCCGGACCGTGCGGCGCACTGATCTGACGCTGGCCACCGAGGACCACAACGTGCCGACAGTCGATATCGACAAGCCGATCGCCGACCCGGTGTCGCGGACCCAGGTCGAGACCCTGCGGCGCAACTGCGCGGAGTTCGGTATCCGACTGCACCCGATGGGTGATCCCGAGCAGGGCATCGTGCATGTGGTGGGTCCGCAGTTGGGCCTCACCCAACCCGGGATGACGATCGTCTGCGGTGACAGCCACACTTCGACCCACGGCGCATTCGGTGCGATCGCCATGGGTATCGGCACCTCCGAGGTTGAGCATGTGCTCGCCACCCAGACCCTTCCGCTGCGTCCCTTCAAGACGATGGCGGTCAATGTCGACGGGCCACTGCCGCCCGGCGTGACGGCTAAAGACGTCATCCTGGCGGTGATCGCCAAGATCGGCACCGCCGGCGGCCAGGGCCACGTCATCGAGTACCGCGGCAGCACCATCGAATCGCTGTCGATGGAAGGCCGGATGACGATCTGCAATATGAGTATCGAAGCCGGTGCCAGGGCCGGGATGGTGGCGCCCGATGAGACGACGTATGAATACCTGCGCGGACGTCCCTACGCGCCAACCGGAGCGCAGTGGGACTCGGCGGTTGCGGCGTGGGATCTGCTGAGCACCGATGAGGGTGCGGAGTTCGACACCGAGATCTACATCGATGCGACGACGCTGAGTCCCTTCGTGACATGGGGTACCAACCCGGGGCAGGGTGTACCCCTGTCGGGATCGGTGCCTGATCCCGAGCTCATGGTCAGCGATGCCGAGCGGCAGGCCGCGGAGAAGTCGTTGACCTACATGGATCTGAGGCCGGGAATGCCGATGCGCGATATCGCCGTCGACACCGTCTTCGTCGGCTCCTGCACCAACGGCCGTATCGAGGACCTCCGCGCGGTGGCCGAGGTATTGCGTGGCCGCCGGGTCGCCGAAGGAATCCGGATGCTGATCGTGCCCGGATCGATGCGGGTGCGAGCGCAGGCGGAATCCGAGGGGCTCGGTGAGATATTCACCGCCGCCGGCGCGCAGTGGCGGCAGGCGGGCTGCTCCATGTGCCTGGGAATGAACCCCGACCAACTCGCGCCGGGCCAGCGGTGCGCGTCGACGTCGAACCGCAACTTCGAGGGACGCCAGGGTAGGGGCGGCCGCACACATCTGGTGTCTCCGGCGGTCGCCGCCGCCACCGCGGTGCGCGGCACGCTGTCCTCGCCGGCCGATCTCGGCATCACAGTGAACTGAGGAGAGCACTCATGGAAGCCTTCACCACCCACACCGGCATCGGTGTGCCGCTGCGTCAGTCAAATGTCGATACCGACCAGATCATCCCGGCGGTATACCTGAAGAGCGTCTCACGCACCGGTTTTGAGGACGGTTTGTTCGCCGCCTGGCGCAACGATCCCTCCTTCATCCTGAATTTGAGTCCCTTCGACCGCGGCTCGATATTGGTTGCGGGCCCGGATTTCGGTACCGGTTCCTCACGCGAGCACGCGGTCTGGGCGCTGATGGATTACGGCTTCCGGGTCGTCATCTCGTCTCGCTTCGCCGACATCTTCCGGGGCAACGCGGGCAAGGCCGGCCTGTTGGCGGCCGAAGTCGCACAAGATGATGTCGAACTGCTGTGGAAGCTCATCGAAGAGCATCCGGGGTTGGAAATCACCGTCAATCTCAAAGACCGAACCATCTCTGCCGGAACGGTTGTGGTGGGTTTTGCGATTGACGACTACACCGCCTGGCGATTGCTTGAAGGACTCGACGATATCGGGCTTACGCTGCGGAAACTTCCTGAAATCGAAGCGTTCGAAGCCGCGCGGCCGAGCTGGAAACCGCGTATCGCATCCGTCTGATTTCAGTCCAGCTATTCGGCGAAGCTGTGCTTCGCAACGGCTGTCGCACAAGCGGAACATCCGCTCACGGGCGCGAAAAGTGCCAAAAAATTTCTTTGATCTTTTTGCTGTAAATGCGCGTGGCTCATGGATATCTGTGTTTTGAGGGTTTACCGTGTTCTCCAGTCGGTCCAGAGCGGACCACTGTTTCGGAGGATGTGAATGAACAAAGCAGAGTTGATCGAGGTTCTCACGGCAGAGCTTCAGTCTGATCGCCAGACGGCGACCAGAGCCGTTGAGGAATTGGTCGACGCCATCGTGCGCGCTGTGCATAAGGGTGACAGCGTGACAATCACCGGCTTCGGTGTGTTCGAACGGCGTCACCGCGCCGCACGTGTCGCTCGTAACCCACGCACCGGTGAAACGGTGAAGGTTAAGCCGACGTCTGTACCCGCGTTCCGTCCGGGTGCGCAGTTCAAAGCAATTGTCTCTGGTGCACAAAAACTCTCCGCTGAAGGTCCCGCTGTAAAACGAGGCGCCGCTGATGGCGCAGTTAGGAAGTCTGCTGTGGCTGTAAAGAAAGCTGTGAAGAAGGCCCCCGCCAAGAAGGCCGCTGCGAAGCGCGTCGTCAAGAAGGCCGCTGCCAAGCGCGTCGTC
>JBAXIA010000208.1:0-3310 GCA_037138615.1 Mycobacteriaceae bacterium
GGGGTGAGATCAGCGACCAAGCACTGATTCGTCTCGTAGTTCCAATACATGACGGCCGTATCGCAGAACTGGCACTGGTCGGTGAAGGTGTTCAGAAAGTAGTTGAAATCGCAGTTGTCCTCGGCATTGCTCACCGCGGGAGATGCGAGCGCGGTCAGCGGTATCGCGGCGACCGCAAATGCGAAGGCGCCAAGTGCACCGTAGAAAGACCGTGTCGTCATGGGGATCTCATCTCTGTTGTTGGTGGCTTCGAATCACGGGCTGGATCTGGCGCTTTCGGAGTTTCCGAGAATGTCGCTGTCGATTAGGTCGCACCGCAGGCCGTCTGTGTTACATCGCCCGGCCCCGCTACCAAGGTGGATTTCCGGCGCCATGCGGGTGGCGGCGGAAGTTTTGGTATTGAACGGCGGAAGAGGTAACGGATGTTACTCTATCGCAATCGCTCACGGTACGGAGGAACGACATGATTCGAAGGATCAGGATGAGGGGTGCCCCTGCGGTGCTGGCTGCCATGACTGTCTTCGCCGGACTCATGACGGGGGTCAACTTGCCGCTCGGTCAGGCGGCGCCGACCGGCGACAAGTGGGACTTCATGTTCCAGGTAGACGGTTACCAGACCGCCAACCAGGGTGGCCATATGCTGAATCTGTATTTCAACTACAGATACAACACCGGGATTTCTGATGCTGACCTTCCGGATTACCAGGAGCTTCGCACCGCCGCGCTGGACCATCTCGACCGCGTAGACCCCGCTGCGGGCAAATACTGGGAAATCATCGACCGGGATATCTGCACGCAGTTGGCGGACAGTTTCCCCGTCGAGGCGATCTCTTGTCAGATGCAGGTATTCCCTGCGCCCGGCGGCCCGCCCAGCGTTCGCAGTGTGACTTACACGATTGGTGACATCGCTCCACTTGCCATCGCGGGTCCGATTTTTGGTCCCTGAGCTCCCCATCGGCGCGAGCGCTTGTGACGGGGCGGCTATCGAGGAAGCGTCACTGATTCGATCGATCCGTTTTTCGCCAAATCCCTACCGTAGGAAAGGTTCACGGCTACCGGTCCGCACGCGGCCCCGGGAACCGAGATCGATGGCTGGGACGAATAGCCGGCTCCGCCGTCAGTGACCTCAAAGGACGTCACCATGCCGGCCTTAACGGTTGCCGTGATGACTGCTGCTCTGGTGGGCCAGAGGGTCCCCGTTCCTGGCTGGTAGCGGTAATAGTCAGAGACGGCATCGAGCTGCTTATTGGTGATGCCGTACTGGCGCAACGCGGCCAACAACACGGCTTTGTTCTGTTGTGCGCGAGCCTGGTCTGGTTGGCTTCCGGGAGCCACCGGCTGGACCATGCTGAAGGCATCGCGGAAAACCTCAGGCGCGACCCCTAAACCGCCTGCCACCAAGATGACTGGCCGGCCATGATCGCGCGGGTCGGTATCGTGCCCACCCGAAATCACCACGGGCAGACGGGTGATGGTCGAGTTCGTCGGATCATCTGACGCCGCCGAGGTTTGGGGAGCGGCCTGAGCCTGGCCGTTGTTGTAGCTTCCGCAGCTGGCTGTCGCCAGCACAGTCATTGCAAGCACCGCACAGAGACTTTTGCGCATCGAGAATTCTTCCCGTGCCGCGGCTGTTTCGGTGCAGATTTTCACGTTCCCAAATTCCGGGGTCCCAGGAGTGCATCGAGGGTGACGGCCATGGCGGTGTCGAGTCCGTCCTTGCCCGATCGCATCATTGCCAGGAAGCCGACGTGGCTCTGGGTCAGTGCAAGTGCGAGCTCGTCGGCTGCGCACTGGAATTGGTGACCCTGCGCTGCCGCTCGGTTGAGTGCGGCCGTAAGTGCGGATTCCATCTCGTTGGAACCGCGGGTAACCGCTTCTCGTATTACGGGTATTTTAAATGCCGCTTGCTGACTGGTGCTGGTAAGCAGACATCCTCGCCGCGCCAGGGACTGGAATTTCGCATCGGTATTGCTGAGGTAGTACTGGCGGACACCGTCCAGTGGATCATCCGCGTCGATGAGAAATCGGCGAATACGCGGCCGAACCACTTTCTCGACGTAGCGGTCGATGGCGGCCGCCAGGAGTTGATCGCGGGAGTGGAAACGCCGGTAAATCGATGGGGCACGAATATCGAGCGCTACCTCAAGGTCACGCATTGAGACCGCATCACAACCGCGTTGCCAGACCAGGTCGAAGGTGATGTCGAGCACCTTGGTGTCGGTGGTCTTCGCGGGTCGGCCCATATGTGAATTCCCTAATGGCACGAAGGTCAGGTTTGCAACGTTGTAACGGTCGCTATCCTACCGGAGATCTGCCCTCTCGTCTGCTGACCACGTTTCGTCCATACCGGCCAATTCGCGATTGCGACGGCAGCCGGCGTTGCTATTCACTAGCGAGTGGAGTCTCCGGCTGGGTCATCGCGGGTGATGCGGTGCGCACTCGCACTTGATGGGGCGGACGGACCCGTGGTGCGGTGAGCAGCTATCCGTACCGATGGAGTGGCTGCCGTGTTCCTGGCCCGCGGCAACGGTTCGGCGACGACCGGAGCTGCGGCTACCTCGGCAGCGGATCTATCGGCCTGGCTTGCCGAGGGTGCCGCGGCGTTCGCATCAGTCGCCGGTGGGTGAGTCGCCTCCCACATGGCTCGTCCCTGCTCAACAGCGGCCGTGAGGTCTCGGCTCAGCTGTTCGAAGTCATTACGAGGAATCACCTGAGCGGCCGTGGGCTGTCCGAAAGGGGTGTTCCGGTCATACCCGTACTCGACGAGCACACGCATGGCGGGCTCGACGGCGTCGATCAGCAGTGGATCGCCGCCAAGATCGCGGAACGGTCGCAGCAGCGGCAGCAGTGCAGTCGGGATGAAGTAATAGGTGGTGTCGCCCCATTGCTGGACAACGGTATTCGGGTCATAACCCGGATCAGCGCGGTTCAGCGTGATGTGGGAGTAATCGTGCGCTCCGTAGAACAGGGCCACTACCGCGTTCGCGTCGGCGATCAGATTGAGTGGATAGCGCGGGAAGTCCGCGAAGAGGTCATACTGCCGTGCGACGTCGATCGTCGTGAACGAGGTGTCCGTTGGCGCCGCCGAGGTGAAGGTCCAGCCCAGTTTCTCGATGTAAGCCCCGGCGAACCGCGCATTGATACCACCGTTCGGGCGGTTGAGATTGGCGAGCATCACGAACGACACATCTGGCGCATCCGATGTGCTCGTGGTGGACTCGGCCAGTCGCCGCTTAGCGGCTGTCGAAATGACAGCGCTTTGGGAGTAGCCGAAGACAACCGTCGGGTTGTGCTGTGCCGCAATCGCCGC
>JBAXIA010000209.1:0-3289 GCA_037138615.1 Mycobacteriaceae bacterium
ACGCCGCACAGGCCGGATTCACCGGACCGCTTCCGGCCGTCACCCGCCTGGACCGCGGGCCGATCAGCGCCCTGCGCTGGGGTACCGATCCACCCCGGGTGGTGTTCCTGCATGGCGGCGGTCAGAACGCGCACACCTGGGACACCGTCATCCTCGGTCTGGGCCTTCCCGCGCTGGCGATCGACCTGCCCGGCCACGGCCGATCGGCCTGGCGCGAGGACGGCGATTACGGGCCCAAGCTCAACGCGGCGGCAGTCGAACCTGTGGTCCGCGAGCTCGCACCGGATGCTGATCTGGTCGTCGGCATGTCGCTGGGCGGCCTGACCGCGATGCGGTTGGCGGTCACCGCACCGGAATTGGTTCCCACACTGGTGATGGTCGACGTCACGCCGTCCGCACCCGAACGCCACGAGCAGATGACCAAGGCCCAGATGGGTTCGGTGGCACTGGTTGAGGGCGAGCGGAACTTCCCCAGCTTTGCCGCCATGGTGGACGTCACCGTCGCGGCGTCTCCGCACCGGTCTCGGGAATCGTTGCGGCGCGGGGTTTTTCACAATTCCAAGAAGCTCGACGACGGCAACTGGACCTGGCGTTACGACACCTTTCGCAAAGGCGACGGATTCAATGCGCTGTGGGACGATGCGGCCGCGCTCACTGCGCCGACAACGTTGGTGCGTGGTGCAAACTCATATTTCGTCAACGACGACGACGCGGATCAGTTCGCCCGCGTAGCACCCGGCTTCCACCAGGTGATCATGGTTCCCGACGCCGGACACTCGGTGCAGGGCGACCAGCCGCGGGCTTTGGTGCAGATCCTGCAGTCGGTAATCGGGAACTGATCGTCGACCGCGGGGCTTACGGTAGGAACCATGACCTTTCCCATCCGAATCGGTGTCCAGCTTCAACCGCAGCACGCCCCCGACTACACCCAGATCCGCGACGCCGTGCGTCGCTGCGAGGACCTCGGCGTCGATGTCGTATTCAACTGGGACCACTTCTACCCGCTCTACGGCGATCCCGACGGTGCCCACTACGAGTGCTGGACCATGCTGGGCGCCTGGGCCGAGCAGACCTCGCGAGTCGAGATCGGCGCGCTGGTTAGTTGTAACTCCTATCGCAACCCCGAATTACTGGCCGATATGGCCCGAACCGTCGACCACATCTCCGGCGGGCGGCTGATCCTCGGTATCGGTTCGGGGTGGATGCAAAAGGACTATGACGAGTACGGCTACGAGTTCGGCACCGCCGGCAGCCGTCTCGACGACCTCGCGGCTGCACTGCCGCGGATCAACTCGCGGCTGGCCAAACTCAATCCGGCACCCACCCGGAAGATCCCGATACTGATCGGCGGACAGGGCGAACGCAAAACGCTGCGACTGGTCGCCGAACACGCCGACGTGTGGCACTCCTTCACCAATGCCACCACCTACCCGGATAAGGCGGCGGTGCTGGCCCGGCATTGCGCAGACACCGGCCGCGACCCCGACACGGTGGAGCGTTCGTCGGGGGTGGAGGGCCGAGACAGCGACACCCTGGTGGCCAATGCTGAGGCGCTGGCGAACCTCGGCGTAACTCTGATGACCGTCGGCTGCGGCGGCCCCGATTACAACCTCGGGCCGGCCGAGACCCTGGTCCGTTGGCGCGACGGCCGTTGAGCCGCGCGCAGGCGGACATGCGAACTTCTCGTGAGCCGACGACCTGCAGCAGTTAGACTCGCAAACTATGTCAACGCCCGAAACGCAGGTCATCGACTTGGCCGGTGAGCTGCAGCGGGTGGTGTCCAAACTGATCACGGTCGTGCGCCGCGGTGACGCCAATAGCGGGTCGCGCCCCGACCTGACGTTGGCGCAGGTGTCCATCCTGTTGACTCTGCTGGACAGTGGACCCATCCGGATGACGGAGTTGGCTGCCCGTGAGCGGGTGCGCACCCCCACGACCACGGTGGCGATCCGGCGACTGGAGAAGCTCGGTCTGGTGAAGCGCTCCCGCGACCCCTCCGATATGCGGGCAGTGCTCGTCGAAGTGACGCCCGAGGGCCTGGTCCAATACCGCGAAGCACTTGAGGCCCGCCGGCTTCACCTGGCCGAATTGCTGGACCGGCTCACCGATGCCGAGCGCGCCGATCTGGTGCGCGCACTCAAGGCGCTGGATCATCTCACCAGCGTCGAAATCGGCTGAACCCGAATCGATCAGCCCAACCAATCCAAAACCGCGGCCGCCGTCCAAGACTGCTGCATACTGCCCAGCGGTTCCCCGGTGAACGGTTCGTAGTACTCGGCAAAAGTTCCGTCGCTGGCCTGTCGCAGTCCTTCGGTGCGCAGCGTCAGGGACCGCTCCGCCCATCCGCGCCGCGCGAAGGCCCAGGAGAACAGCCACGTCAGCACCGGCCAGACCGGGCCCCGCCAGTACTCCCGCGGCCGGAAGTCCTTCGACACCGGGGAGGTCGAGGGGATCAGCGCGTACTTCAGGTCGGGGTAACCGCAGAATCGGGGGCCCTCCAGAAGTTGAAGCAGTGCTCTCTCCTGCCCGTGCGGCAAGCCCCCACACAGCAGGGGGGCGAACTGGGCGGCGGTTTCCGTCGCGATCCAGGATTGGGTGCGGAGATCGAAATCTCTTGCCGCACCTGATCTTTGGTCGGTGGTTTCGACAACTCCGGCGCGGAATCGCTCGGCCCAGGAATACAATTCGCGGACATCAGCCTTGGGCCGCTTGTGATCCTCGCCGATATTGGCCAGCACATCGCTGGCGAGGGCGAAGATCGCCGAGAAGAAAGCGTCCTCCACGGCGAAGCTCATCACATTCGGCAACAGGTGATCGTCGTAGCGCGCCGATTTCATCTCTTCCAACAGCCACAGGTAGCGGTCGTACTCGCCGTCGGATGGTCGCTGGCCGGGGTCGGTGATGATGTGGGTGTCTGCGCGCTCATACGTCGGCATCCCACCGGCAACCACGCGTGCGTACGCGGCATCCCAGCGCGGCGAATTGTCCATACCGGATTCCCATCCGTGGTACAGCGTCACCCTGCCGCGCTGATCGGGGTCGCGTGCCTCGGCCAGCCAGCGATGCCAGCGCACGAGGTCGTTCCAGCGCCGGTCCAGGAAAGTCTCGGCAACCGCGCGGGTTGAGCGTCCGCGGGTGCGGGCCCGATCAAGGATGCGCTGTACCGCGATCGCATGCACCGGCGGCTGGGTGATACCCGAGGTCTGCTGGCCGGATGGCGCGGCGGCGGCGAGCTCCGAACACGCCCACCGGTCAGGGCCGGGAAAGTAACCGTCGACCCCGGGGGCGA
>JBAXIA010000210.1:0-3273 GCA_037138615.1 Mycobacteriaceae bacterium
CGTTCAGGCGGCCGGTGAGGTGTGACAGGGCCATCCTCGACAGCATCTGCTGCAGGTCCTCGTCGGGGATCTCGCCGGAATTCGCCGGATACGACACCACGGTGCGCAGATCCCCCAGCGGGACATAGGGCAGTTGTGACAGGAACATGGTCTGGTGGCCATCGAGCGGGCGGAACAGTGCGCCGGATGTGTACGGCCACATCTGAGCAAGGCTGCGCAACAGTGTCGTCTTGCCCACACCCGAAGCCCCGGTGATCACCAGTCCCTCGCCGGGTTCCAACCGCAGATCGAGCGGATCCACCAGTTGGCTGCCGCCGGGCGTGCGGACCTCCACCCTCTTCAGTTCCACCGAACCGTCGGTACTGGGATGAGTCTCCAGACGCGGCAGATCGCGTGCGATCTGGTTGGTGTCGATCATCCCGTGCAGACGGATGATGGCGGCGCGGTACGCCGCGAATGAATCGTAGGCGTTTCGGAAGAATGACAGCGAATCGCTGATATTCGAGAATGCAGTCGAGGACTGCGTCACATCGCCGAAGGTGATTTCGCCCGCGAACAGTCGAGGCGCCTGGACCACGAGCGGCAGCGGACTGATGATCTGGCTCATCGTGAGGTTCCAGCCGACCAGCCCGATGGTTCGGCGGACGAAGGCACGGTAATTGTCGATGATCGCGTCGTACCGACGCCGTAACAGGCCGCGTTCGACGTTCTCGCCGCCGTAGAAGCCGATGGCCTCGGCCGCGTCGCGAAAGCGAACCAGCGCATACCGGAATGCAGCGTTGGTGGCCTCATTGAGAAAACTCAGCCTGACCAGGGGTCGGCCGATGTAGAACGCGATGAACGTCGCGCCGAATACGTAGATGAATGCAACCCAGAACAGGGCCCGGTCCAGGGTGATCCCGAACAGTGTCACCGGGCCGGAGAGCCCCCACAGGATTGGTATGAAGGACACCACGTTGGCCACCGAACTGATGGCACCGAACACCAGCATGCTGGAGGATCCCACCATCGGCGAGTTGGGGCTCGCACCGACCCCGGTGGTGAATACGTCGACGTCCTGCTGGATCCGCTGGTCGGGGTTATCGGTCTCGGTGTGGGTGAACCGGGTCCGGTAGTACGCGCGGTCAGACAGCCAATCTCCGGTGAGGCGATCGGTGAGCCAGGTCCGCCACTTGATGATGAAGCGCTGGGTCAGGTAGATGTCGAGCATCACCCGACCGACGTAGATGGTCGCCAGAATCGCGAAGACCACCAGGGATACCCAAAATCCATGGACGGCCGAGTCGCGGGCCATCGGGTCGCTGGCGCCGCGGGCGGTGAACGCCATCTGCAGCGCCTCGAAAAGGTCATTGCCCTGGTAGCTGAGCAGCACGTTGAGGCGCACCGCGATCATGATCGACAGCAGCAGCACGGCCAGCCAAACCCAGTTCATCAGGCTCTGGCGGCCGGTGAAGTAGCCCCCTGTGACGCGCCAGTACTGCCGACCCCACAGGGTGAACCTCGCCAGCAGGAACAGCACCACGATGGTCAGGACCGCGGCGATTGCCCACGCTTTGAGAATCCACATCAGTGACGGGATCAGTTCGTGCGCCCAATCCAGTGACGGCGTGTAGCTGTCCAACGCAATCTCCTCCCTGCAGGCGTGGGCGACGCCTTCCGGCAAGCTACCGCAGCATCGTGTCCCGGCGTGGCGCCGGTACCGTTGACCCCGTGGCGAAGACTTCCAAGAGCGGCGTATCCGGCCAGAGCCGCTTGAGCCGGGGATTCTGGCGAATGCTCGGCGCAACCGATGAGAAGGTCAAGGCACACTCGATGGCGGAGGTGTCGGCGGCGTCCGAGTTCACCGACAAGGCCGAGGGGCTCGAACCTGCGCAGCTTGCCAAGGCGGCCCGGCTGCTGAACCTCGAAGATCTGGCCGATTCGGCGGATGCTCCACAGTTCCTGGCTATCGCGCGGGTGGCTGCCGAACGGGCCACCGGCCTGCGGCCCTTCGACGTCCAACTGCTCGGCGCCCTGCGCATGATGGCCGGGGACGTCATCGAGATGGGCACCGGCGAGGGAAAGACGTTGTCCGGCGCGATCGCCGCGGCCGGGTACGCGCTCGCGGGTCGCAATGTCCACGTGGTGACCATCAACGACTACCTGGCCCGTCGCGACGCCGAGTGGATGGGTCCGTTGATCGAAGCCATGGGTCTGACCGTCGGGTGGATCACGGCCGATTCGACCCGTGAGGAGCGCCGCGCCGCCTACCGGTGCGATGTCACCTATGCCTCGGTCAATGAGATCGGCTTCGACGTGTTGCGCGACCAGCTGGTCATCGATGTCGCCGATCTGGTGTCGCCGAACCCCGATGTCGCGATTATTGATGAGGCTGACTCGGTTCTGGTAGACGAAGCCCTGGTGCCGCTGGTGCTGGCCGGCACCACGCACCGGGAGACACCCAAACTGGAGATCGTGCGTCTGGTGGGCGAACTCGTCGCCGACCGGGATGCCGACAACTACTTCGCCACCGATGACGACAGCCGCAATGTGCACCTCACCGATGCCGGCGCCCGGCGACTTGAGAAGGCGCTCGGCGGTATCGACCTTTACGCCGAGGAGAACGTCGCCACCACGCTGACCGAGATCAACGTCGCCCTGCACGCGCACGTGCTGTTGCAACGCGATGTGCACTACATCGTTCGTGACGGTGCGGTGCAGCTGATCAACGCCTCCCGCGGCCGGATCGCCGCGTTGCAACGCTGGCCGGACGGCCTGCAGGCGGCCGTCGAGGCCAAGGAGGGGATCGAGACCACCGAGACCGGTGAGGTGCTCGACACCATCACCGTGCAGGCGCTGATCAATCGCTATCCGACGGTCTGCGGCATGACGGGCACTGCGCTGGCCGCCGGCGAGCAACTGCGGCAGTTCTACAAGCTGGCGGTCTCGTCGATCCCGCCCAATACACCCAACGTCAGAGTTGATGAGCCCGACCGGGTCTACATCACCGCCGCGGCCAAGAACGAAGCCATCATCGATCACATCATCGCCAGGCACGCCAGCGGCCAGCCGATCCTGGTCGGCACCCAGGACGTCGCCGAATCGGAGGATCTGCACTCCCGGCTGCTACGTCGCGGGGTTCCGGCTGTGGTGCTCAATGCCAAGAACGATGAGGAGGAGGCCCGGGTCATCGCCGAGGCCGGCAAGCTCGGCGCGGTGACGGTCTCGACCCAGATGGCCGGACGCGGCACCGATATCCGACTGGGCGGATCCGATGAGGCCGACCACGACGAC
>JBAXIA010000211.1:0-3267 GCA_037138615.1 Mycobacteriaceae bacterium
CGGTGGCACCATTAATCGGTGTCCGCCGAACTGAGCAATAAGCGCGTGTCGGGTCCGCTGTCCGCGGCCGACATCGATTCCGCCGCGCTGCGGATCGCCGACGTCGTGCTGCGCAGCCCGCTCGAGTACAGCGATCGGCTCTCGGAGGTCACCGGCGCCAAGGTCTACCTCAAGCGCGATGACCTGCAGAGCGTGCGGTCCTACAAGATTCGCGGTGCGTACAACCTGCTCAAACAGCTCACCGACGAAGAGTTGCGGGCCGGGGTGGTCTGTTCCTCTGCCGGCAACCACGCTCAGGGTTTCGCGCTGGCCTGTCGGTCCATGAAAGTCCACGGCCGCGTGTACGTCCCGGGCAAGACGCCCAAACAGAAACGCGACCGCATCCGCTATCACGGCGGTGACTTCATCGAGTTGATCGTCGGCGGCAGAACATATGACGAAGCGGCGGCCGCGGCACTCGATGATGTCGCCCGCACCGGGGCGACCCTGGTGCCGCCCTATGACGATCTGCGCACCATGGCCGGCCAGGGCACCATTGCCGTGGAGATTCTCGACCAACTCGGATATGAGCCCGATCTGGTCGTCGTCGGCGTGGGCGGCGGCGGTTGCATCTCCGGCATCACCTCGTATCTGGCCGAGCGCACCACCACCACCGCGGTGTTGGGTGTCGAACCGGCCGGGGCGGCCTCGATGATGGCCGCACTGGCCGCCGGTGGGCCGGTGACGCTCGATCACGTCGATCAGTTCGTCGACGGCGCTGCGGTCAAGCGGGCCGGCGTACTGACCTATCAGGCGTTGGCTGCGGCAGGGGACATGGTGTCGGTCACCGTCGTCGATGAAGGCGCGGTGTGCACCGCGATGCTCGACCTCTATCAGAATGAGGGCATCATTGCCGAGCCGGCCGGCGCGCTAGCGGTAGCCGGTCTGCTGGAAGCCGATGTCGCACCCGGATCGACGGTGGTGTGCCTGATCGGCGGAGGCAACAACGACGTGTCCCGCTACGGCGAGGTGCTCGAGCGGTCCCTGGTGCATCTGGGCCTCAAGCACTACTTCCTGGTGGATTTTCCGCAGGAGCCCGGAGCGCTGCGACGGTTCCTCGACGAGGTACTCGGCCCGAACGATGACATCACGTTGTTCGAGTACGTCAAACGCAACAACCGGGAGACCGGCGAGGCGCTGGTCGGTATCGAACTCGGCTCGGCCGCCGACTACGACGGGCTGTTGGCCCGGATGGCCAAGTCGGGTATGTACGTGGAAGCGCTGGAGCCGGGCTCGCCGGCCTACCGCTATTTGACCTAGCCGCCATCCGTCACCCGGCGAGCCAGCCAGCTCTCCGGTGAACCGCCGATGTCGAACGCAAGCTCGCGCAGTGCGGCCGGGTCCCCGACCCGGCGCCGCTCCGACGGGGTGAGTTCGATGCACAGCGATGAAGCGGCGCCGGGGTGCACGTCGAACTCCACGTCCAGCAGCACGCGACCACGCTGGTCCACGGAACACGTGTAGAGACAGTTCTCGGAAGCGATGACTCCCGAGCCATCGCCCGAAAGATCCAGTGCGCGGCGAATATCGGTGCGCCCCAGCCACGCGGACAGGATGATGGCGCCGGGATCCTCGTCCGAGAAGTAGGCGTTGCGGAAATCGGGCTGTCCTGCCGCGTCGGTGTTGCGCTGCGCCCAGCGGGCGAGCCCTGCCGTCGTCTCGGGTTCGGCGAGGGCCGCGGCCAGGCGTGCTGCCGCATCTGTGGTTCCCAGGGCGGCACCGCAGATCCACGCATCCGCGCGATCGCGGGTCAACGCCCACAGCAGTACCGTCTCAAGCAGGGTGTCGACCGACTGTTGGCGCGGCGGTGGCCAGGCGTCGTAGACGTACTCCATCTTGGCCAGTACGGCCTCGGTTTCGGCTCCGAGGGTGTCGTCCACCAGAAGTTCCAACAGCCTCGGAAAGAAGTACGTGAGGTCCTCCGTGGTGCCCATGGTCGTCACGGCTTTCCATGCGTACCGGTCAAGGTCGTCGGCACTCAGGTCACGCAGTGGCCGGGCGAGCAGTGCACAGGTTTCGGCATCGTCGGTGCAGCAGGGGCAGCCCCGCACCGATGTGGGCCGCGCGACATCGGCGAAGTTCACGTACACGGACTCGATCGCCGAGCGCACCCGGCGGTCCTCGTTTTCGTCGAACGGTGTCGGCATGTGCGTGTTAGGAGGTCTTCTGCAGCACGATCACCGATCGCGGCGGCACCGTGATCGTCGCGCCTGCGGTCACCCGTTTTTGCCCGCCCGTCGGCGGATCGAAGGTGTCGAGCACCGTCATCCACTCGCGTGCGTAATGCCCGTCGGGCGTGACGAACTCGACGTCGCGGGCGTGGGCGTTGAAGCACAGTAGGAACGAGTCATCGACGACGCGCTCACCCCGGGTGTTCGGTTCCGGTAGGGCCTCGCCGTTGAGGAACACCGCCACTGACTTGATACCCGAATTCCAGTCATCGGGTGTCATCTCGATGCCGTCTTTGGTCAGCCACGCAATATCGCGAACCTGGTCGCCGCTGCGGATCGGCATACCTTTGAAGAAACGCCGACGGCGGAACACCGGATGTTTGATACGCAGTGCGGTGACAGCCCGGGCGAACTCCAGGATGTCGGCATTGGCTTCCTGCAGGCTCCAGTCCACCCAGGACAGCGGGGAGTCCTGGCAGTAGCAGTTGTTGTTTCCGTGTTGGGTCCGGCCGATCTCGTCGCCGTGACTGATCATCGGAGTGCCCTGGGAGAGCATCAGGGTGGCCATGATGTTGCGCATTTGCCGGTGCCGCAATGCCAGGATCTCAGGATCGTCGGTGGGCCCCTCCACCCCGCAGTTCCAGGATCGATTGTGGCTCTCGCCGTCGCGGTTCTGTTCGCCGTTGGCGTCGTTGTGCTTGTCGTTGTAGGACACCAGGTCCGCCAGTGTGAAGCCGTCGTGGCAGGTGACGAAGTTGATGCTGGCGATGGGTCGCCGGCCGGTGTCCTCATAGAGGTCCGAGGAACCGGTCAGTCGGGAGGCGAACTCGCCCAGGGCTGCCGGCTCGCCGCGCCAGTAGTCGCGGACGGTATCGCGGTACTTGCCGTTCCACTCCGTCCACAGTCCGGGGAAGTTGCCCACCTGGTAGCCGCCCTCACCGATATCCCACGGTTCGGCGATCAGCTTGACCTGACTGATCACCGGGTCCTGCTGGACCAGGTCGAAGAACGCGCTCAATCGGTCGACGTCGTAGAACTCCCGCGCCAGGGTGGAGGC
>JBAXIA010000212.1:0-3223 GCA_037138615.1 Mycobacteriaceae bacterium
CCGACAGCGCGACGTCGATATTGCTGCGGGTAGCTTTGGAATACGGGCACACCTGATGGGCTTTGGCCATCAGTTCATCGGCTTCTCGTTGCGCCAGCCCCGGCAGGTAACCGGTCAAGTGGGCGTTGATGCCGTATCCGCTGTCGCCGTCCCTACCCAACCCAACCTGCGCGGTAACTCCGGTGGCGCTGTCGAGTTTGACGCCGTCGGTGCGGGCAACCATCAGCAGCGCACTCAGAAAGCAGGCAGCGTAACCGGCGGCGAACAGTTGTTCTGGGTTAGCGCCTTCACCGCTACCGCCGGCGGCTTTGGGTGGGCGGATATCCAGGTCGATCCGGTCATCGGAGGACTTGACGTGACCGTCGCGACCGCCACCGGTGGCCGTTGCTTCAGCGGTGTAAAAGACATCGATGCTCATGGGTCCGATCATGCCAGCCAGCGCTTGGCTCACATGATCGGACCACGGCCGACTACTGACGCGGCGCGGGAGGCGCCGGCGGGGCTGACTGCGGCGGGTTCTCCGGGCGCATGCCGGGCCCCATCGGGCCCATATCCTCGGGTCCCATCGGACCACCGGGTCGCATACCGGGCATCAACGGCTCCATGCGGGGGCCCATCTCACTATGCCCCCGGTGCTGCCAGCCGTGTCCGCCGCCGCTGTGTCGGCCCAAAGCGAAGCCGGTGAAGAAGACGGCGCCGACGATGAATACCACGCCGGCGACGATCGCCACCCAGGCAGCGGCCTGGTAGACGCGGGGCGGTCGGGATTTGTGCGGCGGTGGGACAGGTGTGGTCGCAATTTCTTGTTCAAGTGTTTCAGTCATAGCGCCATCCTGGCGGTCCCGTTATAGCGCCGGATGGGTGGCGGTTATGAACCCGCTGTGAATGACGAGCGGCGGTTCAGGCTCCCAGTTGGGCGGCCAGCAGCTCAGCGATCTGGATGGTGTTGAGCGCGGCCCCTTTTCGGAGATTGTCCCCCGAAACAAACAGCGCGAGCCCACGACCGTCAGATACCCCGGGGTCTTGGCGGATCCGGCCGACGAGGGAGTCGTCGGCACCCGCCGCGGCAAGCGGAGTCGGCACTTCGACCAGCGTGACACCTGGTGCTTCGGCGAGGATATCGCGAGCACGCTGCGGTGAGATGGGTCGGGAGAATTCGGCGTTGATCGACAGCGAGTGTCCGGTGAACACCGGCACCCGCACGCAGGTTCCGCTGACGGCCAGGTCGGGGATACCCAGGATCTTGCGACTCTCGTAACGCAGTTTCTGATCCTCATCGGTCTCCCCGGAACCATCGTCAACCAGCGCGCCGGCAAGGGGAACCACATTGAAAGCGATCGGAGCCACGTACTTGTTAGGAGCGGGAAAGTTCAGCGCGCCGCCGTTGTGCACAAGTTCTTCGATTCCATCAATCACCGCGCGAGCCTGAGTCGCCAACTCCTCGACACCGGCCAGGCCGCTGCCGGAGACCGCCTGGTAGGTCGAGACCACCAGTCGCACCAGTTGCGCCTCGTCATGCAGAGGCTTCAGCACCGGCATCGCGGCCATGGTGGTGCAGTTGGGATTGGCAACGATGCCCTTGGCCAACCGCACTCCGCGCACATCGCGGTCGAAGTTAACCTCGCTGACTACCAATGGAACGTCGGGGTCTTTGCGCCAGGCCGACGAGTTATCGATCACCGTGACACCGGCAGCAGCGAAACGCGGCGCCTGGACCCGCGACATGGTCGCTCCCGCAGAAAACAGCGCAATGTCCAAACCACCGGGGTCGGCGGTCTCGGCATCCTCGACCTCGATCTCCTGACCGCGATAAGCCAGCTTGCGGCCCTGCGAGCGGGCCGAAGCGAAGAACCGCACGCTGGAAGCGGGAAAGTCACGCTCCTCCAACAGGGTTCGCATCACCTGGCCGACCTGGCCGGTCGCTCCCACGACTCCGATACTGATCCCACTGCGGGCCATCAGCGTCCTGTTCCGCCGTACACGACAGCCGCTTCATCGCCACCGAGACCGAAAGCCTCGTGCAACGCACCGACAGCCTTATCCAACTCGGTGTCCTTGACCAGAACAGAGATACGGATCTCAGAAGTGGACATCAGATCGATGTTCACGCCCACCCGGGCCAAGGCCTCGCAGAATGTGGCGGTGACACCCGGGTGGCTGCGCATCCCGGCACCGACGAGGGACACCTTGCCGATGTGGTCGTCGTAGAGCACATCGGTGAAACCGATCTCAGCCTTTCGCTCATTGAGCTTCTCGACGGCGGTCGGACCGACGTCACGGGAGCAGGTGAAGGTGATATCGGTCTTGCCGTCCTCCACCTTGGAGATGTTCTGCAGCACCATGTCGATATTGACATCGGCGTCGGCGACGACACGAAAAACCTTGGCGGCGTAGCCCGGAACGTCCGGCAGGCCGACGACGGTGACCTTGGCCTCGCTTCGGTCGTGGGCAACTCCGGTCAGGATGGCATCTTCCATGGGAATGTCCTCGATTGATCCAGTGACGATCGTGCCGGGCTTGTCCGAGTACGACGATCGGACGTGAATCGGAACGTTGTAGCGGCGCGCGTACTCAACACAACGGAGCATCAACACCTTGGCCCCGCATGCCGCCATCTCGAGCATCTCTTCGAAACTGACGGTGTCGAGGCGTCGGGCATTGGGGACGATGCGCGGGTCGGCGGTGAAGATACCGTCGACGTCGGTGTAGATCTCACAGACATCGGCGTGCAGTGCCGCGGCCAGCGCGACGGCGGTGGTGTCGGAGCCGCCCCGGCCCAACGTGGTCACGTCCTTGCTGTCCTGGCTGACGCCTTGGAAGCCCGCGACGAGAACGATCTGATCCTCGTCCAGTGCTGAGCGCAGCCGTCCCGGGGTGACGTCAATGATCTTGGCGTTGCCGTGAGTACCCGTCGTGATCACGCCGGCCTGCGAACCGGTGAAGGATCGGGCCTGGGCGCCGAATGACTCGATGGCCATAGCCACCAGCGCGTTGGAGATCCGTTCGCCTGCGGTCAACAGCATGTCGAGCTCGCGCGGGGGCGGCGTCGGACACACCTGTCGGGCGAGGTCGAGCAGGTCGTCGGTGGTGTCCCCCATCGCCGAGACCACGACGACGACATCATTGCCCTGGCGTTTGGTCTCGACGATGCGCTCAGCGACACGACGGATCCGTTCGGCATCGGCCACCGAGGATCCGCCGTACTTCTGCACGACGAGCGCCA
>JBAXIA010000213.1:0-3180 GCA_037138615.1 Mycobacteriaceae bacterium
GGCGACTCCGGCGGGGGCGGTGCTGCGCGCCTGCCCTACGGAAGGGTTGTCGGACCCTGCGGCCGGGGCATCAGCCGATGCCGCCGCCGATCCGTTGAAGGCGGCGGCGCCGATTCCGAGTGCAACCGCCAAACCACCGACTCGGCCAATGAAACTGCTGGCGACCATGGTGCCCCCCAGAATGATGCCTGAAAATAGACTGAGGTGAGACTAACTGATCTTCCGTTTGGTTCCAGCCGGTAACAGGACAGCCGCGGTGTGCGACGATCGGAGTAGCGTTCGCACACTTCGCACCCTTTCAGTCGGCGAGCCCACCGGAGAGGACCGCCAGATACATGACCGATCAGCACCGGCAAGTGACGTTGGCGCTCGCAGGCCTGACCATCGTCGGTGCTGCGCTGGTCGGCGTAGGTCCGGCCGCGGCGGATTCGGCTGATCCGGTTCCGACGCCCGCACCCACCTACCCTGTTGACCCGGCGCCCTTACCGGCCGATGCGGCTGCGATGACGCCTGACCAGCCCGCGGTACCGGCTGCCGACCCGGCTGCCCCGCCGGCCCGCAATCCCTTCACGCCCTACGTGCCGGAAATTCAGAACCAAACCTATGGCTCCGGCAATTCCGGCGGTGGCGTCCTAGGAACCCTCAAGGATCTTTGGCATCAGGTTCAGAACCCCACTTTTGCGCCGAACGAAATCATGGGATCAGGCGGTCCGGCAGTAGCGCCGCCGCCCGGTTCGGCCCCGGCACCGGCACTGCCGCCCGGTTATACGTCGACCAACTTTCCGGGTTCTGAAACTCCGATGACACCGGCAGGTGCCGGCGGTGGATCCGCAACCACGGGACCGGCACTGCCCCCGGGCTATTACCCGCTGACCGGGCCCCCGCCGCCCGGATACCAGTTCGCGTCGCCATCGGCGGCCACTCCGGCGGCACCGGTGACACCTCTACCGGTCCCGAATCCGTAGTGGTGCATGCCGACTGCCCGGGCCCTTTTTCAGTTCGTGAATCGCAGCATCGTCATTAGGGTGCAGTAATGGATCGGGCGGCCTGGCAGGGGCCTTTGCGGTGGACAGTAGTCGTGCCACTGGCGGCCCTGATGGTCATGCTCGCCACCTGGTTCAAGCACGAACACCCGCTCACGCTAGTTCTGATTGCGGTCTTGCTCATCGGTGCCGTGCTCTCAGCGGTGCACCACGCCGAGGTGGTGGCCCACCGGGTGGGAGAGCCGGTCGGATCCCTGGTGTTGGCTATCGCTGTCACGGTGATCGAGGTTGGATTGATCGTGATGCTGATGGTCGGTGGCGGCCCCGGCGCCTCGACCTACGCCCGTGACACGGTGTTCGCCGCGGTGATGATCACCCTCAATGGCATTGTCGGCATCAGCCTGGTCGCCGGCGCACTGCGGCACCGAACTGTCTCGTTCAACGCCTCCGGATCAGGATCCGCCCTGGCAACGGTGATCACATTGGCCGGCGTTTGCCTGGTGCTGCCGGGATTCACGGTGAGCGTGAAGGGTCTGCAGTACTCCAGTTCGCAACTCGCATTCGTGGCGGTGACCTCACTGGTCCTCTACTGCGCCTTCGTTTTTGCTCAGACCGTGCGGCACCGTGACTTTTTTGTCCCGGTCTCAGCCGACCAACACGGACTCGTCACCGGCCTGCTCGATCTGGACGCCGACGGCCACGCCGATCCGCCGTCCTCGCGCGAAGCGATGATCAGCCTTGGGCTGCTCTTGGTTGCTCTGGTGTCCGTGGTGGGTTTGGCGAAGCTGTTGTCGCCGACCATTGAGAACGTCGTCACCAATCTGGGCCTGCCCTACGCTGTCGTCGGTGTGGTGATCGCACTGCTGGTACTGGCGCCGGAAACTCTTGCGGCGCTCAACAACGCTAAACGCAATCGCGTGCAGATCAGCCTCAATCTCGCGTACGGATCGGCGATGGCCTCGATCGGACTGACCATCCCCACCATCGCGGCCGCGATGATCTGGTTGCCCGGACCGCTAACGCTGGGGTTGGAGCCGATGCAGATCGTATTGCTGGCGTTCTCAGTCGTTGTCTCGGTGCTGACTCTCGCGCAGGGGCGTGCGCTTGCGCTACAGGGCATGGTGCATCTGGTGCTGCTGTCAACGTTCCTCTTCTTCTCCGCTGTGCCCTAACCGTCGATGGTCCCATCGACGGTTAGGGGTATTCCCCGGCAGGTCGCCGATCTCGATGCCCGTGTGTTCTGTGCACTGACCGGCCGCAGTGATGTCACCGCCGTGCAGATCAACGATGTCGAGCACGGGACTTCGATCCGGGCCCGGATCGGCATCACCGGAAGCTCCGACTTACCGCAGCGCGCTTTCGTCAAGCTGGCACCGACTCGACCTGCTGAATATCTGCTCAACCGATATATGGGTTTGGCTCACACCGAAGCGGGGATCTATCGGCGATTGAATACCGAGTTGGATAGCATCATCCCTAAAGTGTTTGGTGCACAGTCTGACCCGCACGGCGGTCGGTCGGTGGTAATCATGGAAGACCTCACCGAACGCAATGCCAGGTTCCTGTCGGTAGCAGCAGGATGTCCTGCGGCGGATGCGTTGGCTGTCGCTGCCACGCTGGGGTCGCTACACCGCAGATTCTGGATGTCGGACCGGTTACACACCGGCGATCTCATCGACCTGAGTCCTGCGTTGTCACGATCAACATCCCGAGGGCCGCGGTCCTGGCCGTTGCTGCGGATGATCCCGCGGATATTTCATGACGTAGTTCCAGCTGATTTCCGAGACCAAGCCTCGATCCTGGTGACACAGCGCTGGTCGGTCGCCCGGCTCATCCGTACCTACCCACATACGCTGATCCACGGTGATACCCACGCGGGCAATATCTGCGTGATCGGCGACCGGCCTGTTCTTTTCGACTGGCAGGTCGCGGCCTGCGGCCCCGCGGTCAAAGACATTTCCTATTTCGCCTGTACCTCAATCGACACCGAGATTCGCCGCAAGATCGACAAGCGACTCGTCGAGACCTATGTCAATGAACTCAACGCCGACGGAATCGAGCGACTGTCATTCACCGAAGCCTGGGACGCATATCGGCTGTTCGCGTTCACGGCGTTTATAGCGGCGGGTGTCACCTCAGTGTTCGGACGTCGACTGCAGGGTGTGGAAACGACCCGGGCCGGCCTGCACAGGTCGGT
>JBAXIA010000214.1:0-3168 GCA_037138615.1 Mycobacteriaceae bacterium
ACTCGGTGAACGCCTGCCCGCCCACCAGAACGTCGTCGGGGTTGAGCATGTCGCGTAGCAGTGCGACAGCGCCACCGAGAACCCTGGCCCGCTCGGCAAAGAGTTCACGGGCGTCCGCGGCTGCCGATCCCTCGTCTTGTCGCGCGATTCGCCGCAGTGCGGTGATCGATGAGTTGGGTCCATGCGACGGCAGGATTCCGCTCTTGCGGGCCGCGGCCACGACGGCCTCATCACTGACCGTCGACTCCAGTTGGCCGGTGCCCCCCAGTAGTTCGGACTGCACCGACAGTCCGGCGATGGTGCCGGGACCTCCCGACGGGGTGTGCACTCGACCATCGATGACCTGGGCGAAGCCGACCGTCTCACGGGCATAGAAATAGAGCCCGCTCGACCCACCGCGTGGTTGTTGATTGCCAAGGAGTAATTCGGCGCCGGCCATGGCATCGACGTGCGGAGCCACGGACACCGGCAGACCGAGGGCCCGGGTCAGCGCTGCGCCCACCGGTGCCTGCGACCAGCCCAACCGAGTGTGGTCGACATGTCCGGTTTCGACATCCACGACACCACCGATCGCCACCCCGATCCACAGCGGGCGCCGACGATGCCAGCGGCTCAGATAGCGCCGGGCGCTGTCTGCCAGCGACGCCAAGCCGGCTGCTTGGTCTCCCGTCGGCGTCGCGGTCTCGACCGCGTCAAGAATGCGTCCAAACAGGTCGGCGGCCACGATGCTGGTCGCACGAGTACCGATGTGCACACCCAGGGTCAGATACGGCTCGTGGTTGACCTCCACCGGGATACGGGGCCGACCGATCGCTCCCGGTACCGACAGGTCGGGGCGCTCCCGCAGAAGACGAGCGTCCAGCAGCGCGCTGACCTGACGATTGACTGTGGCGACCGACAATCCACTGATGCCGGCGACGACATCGCGCGCGACCGGTCCACGGTGACGGATGGCCGCGAACACCGCGGCCGCAGCGCTCTCCGGCGCTCGCAGTGCCGGGGGGACGACATTGGCGATGGCCCTGCGGCGGCTACGGCGCGGGTGGGGAGCAACCGGGAGGGTCGTGACAGTCATGGGAGTCCTTCGGAAGTCGGGGCGGAGGGAGTTCTGCCGCGCCGACGACGAAGAAAGAGGACGAAACCAGTTCGGGTCGGATCAGGCGCAGCGGTTAGCGCGACAACAACACGCGCAGCGCGAGACCAGACAGCTGGTCAGCCCGATTCCAAACACGGGACGAAAATAGCATGCGCTGGCTTTATCGCAAATCCCGCAAGTCCTTTGGTATCGCGGTACCCGGGGAAGAGGTGCCTGTGAACGCGCGGCGCTATCCGCACGTCGAGCCCTCACTGCTCCAAGGCGCCCGGGATATCCTCGCCGCACCAACTACTCATGCTGCTAACCCCGCGTAACGCAGCCCCGCGGCTACGACTCCGGCGACAGCCACCACAACGAGGAAGGGTGCTCGCAGGACCAGCGCCACGGCTGCTGCGACAACCCCAGGGAGGCGGGCATCGACGACCAGTGTCTGCCCGGAGCCGAATGTTTGCACCGCCACCAGGGCGGCGAGCAGTGCCAAGGGCAGAAGGGCAGCGATGCGTCGCACCCGCGGCCGATCCAGCACACGCGGCGACACCGAGTGGCCCGCGAGCTTGAGCGCGTAGCAGCCGACGGACGCGATCAGAACGAGTGGCCACATCACGCCGACCCGCCGCGCGGCGTGGCGTCGCCCTCGTCGTGCACGCTCTCCTCGGGGTGGATCGGTGCCGATGCCAACGGCGCGAGCGTATTTCGCGCCCACATCCCGGCGATAATCGCCACGAGCGCGGTGGCGAGCACGGGCAGGCCGGGTCGCAGCACCGGTGTGAGGAGGACGGCGACTGCCGCCGAGAGCACGGCGATCGCCCACGGCTCGCGGCCCCTGATTCGGGGCCACAGCAGCGCGAGGAACGCTGCCGGGATCACGGCATCGAGGCCCAGCGTCCGAGGATCGCCGAGGGCCTTCGCGCCGAGCCCTCCGAGGAGCGTCGAGAGGTTCCAGAAGACGTAGACGGAACCGCCGGTGGCCCAGAAGGCCGTGCGCACAGCGCGCTCGTTGGTGTGGTCCTCGCGGGCGAGCGCCATCGCGGTGCTCTCGTCGATGGTCCACTGGGCCGCAAGCAACCGCTTCGCTCCGGTGACCCCGAGGAGGGGTGCCATCCGAAGCCCGTACAGCGCGTTGCGCGCGCCGAGCATGAGCGCCGTCAGCGCCGCTGCGACTCCTGTACCTCCCGCACCCACGACGCCGACCAGGGCGAACTGGGAGGCACCGGTGAACATCAGCAGTGAGAGGGTCATCGTCTGGGCCAGCGACAGGCCGGTCGCGACCCCCTGCGCACCGAAGACCACGCCATACGCGGCGACTGCGATGCCGACCCCGGTGGCGTCGCGGATGATCGCCCGTCGCTCGGCCGGCCAGTCGGAGGTCACCGGGTGACGCTACCGGGAGGCACGGAAAGCGGAACCTAACACCGCCCCCGCCACCGTGGGCTTTCCGACTGCGGAGGCGAATACGAATGCGGGCGGGGTACCCGCGCTGACGTAGCGAATGGTGCGGGTGGACATTTCGCAGATGCCGAACCAGATCCCCTGGTCGCTGCCACGGAGGTGACGCGCCCCCAACTACACGGTGACGGGCGTGAACCGCGCGGCGCCCGGAACGGGCGTGCGACGGCTGGTCGAGAAGTCTGTCGTGGTCAAGTCCACCACGTACGGCGCAGGATCGCCGATCGTTCGGTAGCCGTACCGGCGGTCGGTGAGATTGCACACCGTCACCCAGCTTGTGACCTCGTCAACCACCTGACCAGGCTTGAACTCCTCGGTGATAATGCCCGCCGGGATGTCGAAGCTGTTGATCACGTGCAGGCATGCCGATTCGGCAGACGCGGCATCGGCGGGCTCGTCGATGAGCAGCATCAGCGCGGCCGCGCGTACGAACCGTGAGGGCGGGGTGTAATCGCCGGGCAATCCCCGCAGTCCGCCGCCCTGCCCCAGCGGGTGAAGGGTGCTGTCGCCCACCGTGGTGGTGGGATTGACCGCCGAGATTCCCACGTAATTGCGCAGGTTGGTGATGTGCCAGTCGAGGAACGGCCCGTTCGTGCCCACCCCAGTGGGGTTGTCGACGATGCTCA
>JBAXIA010000215.1:0-3160 GCA_037138615.1 Mycobacteriaceae bacterium
CCTTGCCGGCCTCCGGAGTTGCCTCGCACTCCGCGCCACCCTTGATCGCCGAGTAGAAGTTCGCGACCGGGCCGGGCAGTTTGTATTGACGCTCGATCGTCGCCTTGAAATCGCTCGGCTTGACCTCCTGCCCGGTCGAGTACTTCACACCCTTGCGCAACGTGAACTCGTAGGTAAGGCCGTCCTCGCTTGGCTTCGGGATCTCGGTGGCAAGGTCGGGAACCAGCGTGTTGCCCTCCGGCCCCGGGACGCGCTTCCAGGTCAGTAGGCCGTCGTTGGTCATCCGCAGCAGCGACCAGTTGCCGTCATAGTCGATACCCGGGTCGATCGAGGATCCAAAGCCCTGCGAGATGATCTTCATCGTGCCGCCCCGGTGCGGGCTGCCTAGCGTCTGGTCCGTGGTCGGGTCGCCCGATGCGGATTGAGGTGCCGACGACGTGCCCGCGACGGTGCCCGTCGAGTCCGACGATCGACCGCAGCCGACCACGCCAGCAACGACGACAGGAATGAGCAGGAATCCGAGCGTCTGGCGAACCTTCATGTCTTCCTCTCTGGTGCGCTTAATCAAGTGCGCGTTGCATTGCGGTGATGACTCGTTGTAAATCCTTGCGGGTACGGGTGATGTGCCGCTCGATTGAGCGCTGGATCCATGGGCCATTCGCCCGGGCTTGCGGAATACCTTGCAACGATGCGATCTCGTCCCACAGATTCGGCCCGATCGGAAGGTGACTGGCACCGACCCAGTGCTCGCTTTTGGCATTCTGGGCCCTGCGGTCAAGGTGTGTCGCGTGGGCATCGCGACTCAGAAGAGCTGCAACCTTGTTATCGCCGACTCTCAGCAGGTGTCGTGCTGCGCGCCGATCGTCCTTCGCCATCAGAGCGGTGCGGGCGGCATCGAGTTCCTTGAGGTTCTTGGCGAACTGAGTGTGCGGATAGCAGGTCTCGATCTGGCTGTCGACCGCCGAGAGTTCGGTACCGACCTTGGTGAAGGCGGCGCGGCCCGTTCGCGTGCCGTGCCGATCCGCCGCACGCTCGATGCCCGCGGTGGGAACGCCGCAGTCCTTGACGGCAGCTTTGAGGTGGCGGGCCCGATCAGCGTGGTTGAGGATCCCGTCGGGGTCCCGATCGGCCATGAGCAGCAGATAGGAGAAGAACCGGACCTGCTTCTCCAATTTCGGGAAATCCAGGGCGTTGAGCGTGTCGAATTGAGTGTGGTAGAGCGACTTCTCAAACCACCGGTCCCAGTTGAACGCCGTGACGCCGGGAACCCCGCGGATCAGATACGGCCACTGCTCGGTTCCGGTTGACGGACTGTCGCTGTACCACCCCGTCGTCAGCCAGCCCCTGTCCTCTCCGGTCCGGCAGGCCTCGCGAGCCCAGCGAGCCAGATCGGGCGGAGTCAACATGATCATCCGCATGGTGGGGTGGCCGCTGGCCTCGAGGCACAGATGGAACGCGGCGTTCGCACCCCACTCGGGATGCGTGTGTGCGACCTGCTCCCAGGCACCAACGCACCAGTCGCAATCCGAGCCCACCATGCCGTACTCCTCGCCGGTGCGGGAACTGAACGCCAGCCGATGACGCGGGTTGATACCCGCCTGTTGGAGCGCCTCGGCCATCACAATGAGCGACGCGACGCCGGTCGCGTTATCCCAGGCGCCGTGATTCCAGCCGTCGTGGTGGGCGCCGATGACGATCGGCTTGCGGGGATCACCGTCGCCGAGATATCCGATCGAGTTGAAGCCGACCGCATCGCGTTCAAGCTTCGCGTCGAGGGTGACCGTGGCGCTTGCATCACCCTTGGCGAGTCGCTTCCTGATATCGGCCGCGTGCTCCTTGCGGATCATCACGAACGGCGGAGCGCCATCGTGCCAACCGCTATCGAAGGCGCCCAGGGCGTTCGGGGCTTGGTAGTAGGGCCCGCCAGGCGGGCAGTTGATGACGATCGCGCGGACACCGCGACGACCGAGTTCCAGACCTGCCAGCCGTGGCGGATACGCCGCGATATCCCAGTCGCACAGCACGACCGCACCGGCGACATCCGTACCTTCGAGTGCCGTGCGATCGCCACGACCGACGTCGATGAAACGCGCTGTGACGCCTTTGCGACCGGTGCCCGGCACACCCCCGAAGCTCGACGCCTGATAGGTCTTGCCGCCGGCGATGGCGACACTCGCCCCCTTGAGGCGCCACCCGTCGACCCGGACGCGCTCGACACCGCAGTCATCCAGCCCGGCCCGCTTGAGTGTCTGCGCAACGTATTCCGCCGTTGCCCTGTCCTCCGGCGTACCGGTGATGCGGTAGCCCAGGTCGCAGGAGCCGATTTCACTGAGATCCTTGACGATGGAACGCAGTCGCTTGGCGGCGATGGGCAACGATTCGGCGATCGCTAGTGCTTCGGGGTCGCGCACCCGGCGGCGCTTGGAGGCTGGGACGGCCGACATTCGAGCGAGCCTACTGAGATTTACGGCAGGGTGACCATCGAACCGGGGTAATACTTTTCCCGCCCGGTCGGGTATCCACCACCGTCGGTGGCGATGTGGACGTGGTCGAAGTGGTTGGCGGTTTCGTTGCCGTAGTCCGCCGTCCAACTCGGCGCGCCGATGCCCGGATAGAAGCCCTGCCGCCAGATCACGTGCAGCACTCCCCACCGTTTTGCATTCGCCAGGGCATACCCGGCGATCTGGTTACCGAGCTCAATGCCCTCGGGGGTGTGATAGTTCGGGATCATCACATCGATCGCCAACCCATTGGGATGCCATTTCAAGGCATCCTGGCGGAACCCGCCGATCGTTTTGATCTCCAGAAACATCATGCTGATTTCGCGGGCCGCCCAGATGGTGTGGACCTGCAACCCCTGCTCCGGTGCCACCCCGGGGGACAACTCGAACTCGAAGTCCTGGGCAGCCACCGGAGCGCTCGCGGCCAGCAATTCCGCTTCCCTCGACGTTGCCACAAAAGGCGCGACGGCCGACGCGGGCGCCTGGGCTGTTGCGATTGTCGACGCCGACTCAGCGCAGCACGGCGTCTCTTTACCTTGGGCAGAGAACATGGCAACAGAGACCGCGACCGAGGCCGCCGCGGCAAGCAGGCGGCCTCGACCGTTGCCGAACAACCCCATCACGGACGACAGCTTAACTTCCAGGTGCGTCCGCGTGGG
>JBAXIA010000216.1:0-3077 GCA_037138615.1 Mycobacteriaceae bacterium
GCCCCGGAAGCCGCCGACAACGCCACCGTGAACGTCTCATCAGACTCCACCGTGGCATCCCCCAACACCGCGACACTCACCTGCTGGGAGGTCTGCCCCGCAGCAAACGTCACCGTGCCCGACGCCGCCGTGTAATCCAGTCCCGCCGACGCCGACCCATTCGCAGTCGCATACCCCACCGTCACCGTACCCACCGGAGCCTGCGACAAACCCACCGTCAACGTCACGGCCGTAGTCCCCGAATCACCCTCGACCACCGCCACACCCACCGGACTGATCGACACCACCGGGTTGCTGATAAACAGGCCCTCGAGGTTGAGGCGGCCGCCGGTAACGGTGATCCCGGCCAGCGAGCTGGTCGGTGTGGCATTACCCAGGATCGCAGCGCGCAGGTCGGCCGCCGTCGCCGTCGGGTGTTGTGACGCATAGAGCGCCAGCGCACCGGTCACGTGCGGTGTGGCCATCGAGGTACCGCTGTAGTTCGCGTAGGAGTTATCCGGAACGGTGCTGATGACCCCGGACCCCGGAGCCCCGATGTCGACGGTGGTGGCTCCGTAGCTCGAGAAATACGACAGCGCACCCGAGGATGTGATCGAGGCCACGGCGATGACGGACTCGTACGATGCCGCCGTTTCGGTCGCCGAGGAAACCAGCGAACTGTAGTTACTCGGGTAGGAGCCGATCGTGTCGTTGTTACTGCTGGAGTTGCCGGCGGCCGCGACGAACAAGATATTGGCCTTGGCAGCGCGGATGATTGCGCTGTGCAGGGCGTTGCTGTAGCCGCCGCCGCCCCATGAATTGCTCGCGGCCACCAGGTTGATGTGGTACCGGTTTTTGAGGTCCACCAGATAGTCGAGCGCGGCCACTGCATCGGAGGTGTATCCGCCATTCGGACCCAGGAACTTCGCGGGAATGATCTTGACGTTCCAGCACACGCCGGCCACACCAATCCCGTTGCCTCCGACGGCGCCGATGGTGCCCGCCACGTGTGTCCCGTGGTCGTCGACCGCGCCGTCATAGACGGTGTTGTCGTTGTAGTAGAAGTCCCAGCCGTTGACGTCGTCGACGAAGCCGTTGTGGTCGTTGTCGATCCCGTCGCCGGCCACCTCGCCGGGATTCACCCAGATATTGGGCGCCAGGTCGGGGTGGGTGATCTGGATGCCCTCGTCGATCACCCCGATCACCACGTCGGATGAGCCTGTAACGCCCGCGGCCCAGGCGGCCTCGGCCCCGCAGCCAAATTGGTTGGTGGTGCCGTCCGGGCCGAAGGCCGTCGGGCTGTCATCGCTGTTCATGCCCCACAGCGAGCCGGCGGTGTAGTACGGGTCATTCGACGTGGCCTGCAGCGACAGCCGGTAATTGGGTTCCACCAAGGCCACGCCCGGCATCCTCGAGAGGATCTGGATCGCCGCGGCGGTGCCGCCCGGAACCTTCAGGCGATAGACCAACCCGTCTTGGGTCTGCAGCATCTCCTGGGTGCCGATGAGGTCAATCACCGACGCTCCCAGGATCGCCATCTCCAACTCACGGCCCAAGGCGGCCATACCGGATTTCCAAACCACGAGGACTTCGTCCTGCGCGAACGTCGGCGTCGCCGGTACGTCGGGCGCCGCAACGGCATCGGCGACTGTCGTGGCAGCCGCGGTCCTGGTGACGTCCCGGCGAGGTCGTCCGATCTGACCGCGGGTCCCCCGCACCGCGATCCAGCCGAGCGGGGACCCGAGATCCGAACCGAGTGCGCCGGTGGCAACGGACTCGACCGATACCGGGGTCGCCGCCGGGGACGCAGTCATCGCCGGCGGATCCGGCGCAGTCATCGCCGCAGGGTGCGCGGGGGGTGACACTGCGGGGAGTGCCGTGGGTACCGAAACCGGCTCGGCCAACGGCGGCGCAGTCACGGCGGGTTTGCGGGCCGGACGTGCTGAGGCAACAGCGACCGACACTGAAGGCTTTCCGATCGGGGCGGGTGCCAGCCGAGCAAACGTCGATGCGCCCGGCGCTGAACGGGCCACCGGCCGAATGTCCTTATTCAGCGAGCTTTTCGGGGATTCACTACGAGCGAATCGTCCGTCTCGAGCGCGCTGCCCGGGGGCAGACGGACCGTGATGCCCGGTACCCGCCGCATCGACCGAATCAGCGGAGTCGGACGGTGACGCCCACGCCGCACCGGTTACCCCGGGTGCCAGGCCGATCATGACGGCGACGGCCGTCATCCCCACCCAACCGACAAAGCCTGGGGCGCGCATTCGAGGGTGTCCCCCGATCATCCGTTGACAGCCAAACCATACGCCAGCCGGGACCCGCTGAGGCTGCTTAAGCCCTATTCAGCCGCCACTTTCTGACCTGCTCCGGCGGTACCGGGGGCTCAGGCCTTCAGCGCCGACAGCGCGTCGGTCCAGACCTTCTGATCGCGGGCCTCGCCGGGTTGGTTCATCTCCGCGAAACGGACCACGCCGGCGCGGTCGATCACGAAGGTGCCGCGGTTAGCGAAGCCGGCCTCGTCGTTGAACACCCCATAGGCCTGAGCCACCGCACCGTGCGGCCAGAAGTCCGACAGCACCGGGAAGGTGAACCCGCTTTCGGTGGCCCAGATCTTGTGCGTCGGAGGCGGACCGACCGAGATCGCCAGCGTTGCCGTGTCCTCATTGTCATAGTCGGGCAGGTTGTCCCGCACCTCATCGAGCTCGCCCTGACAGATACCGGTGAACGCCAACGGGAAAAACACCAAAAGCACGTTCTTTTTGCCCAGGAAGTCACCGAGCGTGACCGGCTGACCGTCCTGATCCTTGAGGGTGAAGTTCGGGGCTTTGGTCCCGACTGTCAGTGTCATGAATGTCTCCCAGCTGCTTTCGATTTCGGTTGCACTAGCCGACTGCCACTCCAGTCGCCCAGGTTGGCGGATGACGTCTGCATCAGACCTGCGGTGGGCGCCGCCTCGGCGATATCTGCCGGCTGTACGTGGCCCGGTTTACCGGTCTTTGGTGTCAGCACCCAGATGACGCCGTCTTCGGACAACGGAACGATCGCGTCCATCAAGCGGTCCGCCAGATCGCCGTCACCTTCGCGCCCCCACAGCA
>JBAXIA010000217.1:0-3015 GCA_037138615.1 Mycobacteriaceae bacterium
GCCGCCAGCCTCGACATGCCGATCGCAGCGCTGGCCGCGATGCGTCGCGAACAGGATCTGCCACTGGGGTTGCGCGGCTTTGTCGCCGACATCCACGCCGCGGGCGCGGCAGTAGATTTCGAGAACCTGTTCCCGACCGGAGCTCTCACCGACGCGCCACTTCCCACGTGGACCCGTCGCGATCTGATCCTCAACAGGGACAGCCATGATCAGGCCAACCAAGGCGGCTCCGTATTGGCCGTACACCCCTTGCTCGGGGCACACGTCCATCTTGCTGAGGAGCCGGAGCGCGACGTCTGGCAGGGCGAGGTCGGAACTGAGGCACACCCGTGGCTTGCCGATCACCAGATCCACGATATCGCTACGCTTCCCGGTGCTGCGTACTGCGAGATGGCCTTGACCGCTGCACGTATCGCCATCGGCGCTGACAGTGAAGTCCGAGACCTCCGATTCGAGCAGACGTTGCTGCTTGATGAGGAAACGGAAATCTCTGCGGCTGCGACGCTGGATTCGCCGGACAAATTGACGTTCGTCGTGGAGACCAGTGACGAGAGCGGACGGACAGGGCGTGCCCGCGCCGCACTACGTGGCGTCGAGGACACCCAGGAGCCTCCGGCTTACGATGTCGAGGCGCTGATGGCCGAGCATCCGTCTCGCACTGACGGTGAGGACGTGCGGAAAGCCTTTGACAGCATCGGGATTCAGTACGGGCCGGCTTTTTCCGGATTGCGTGCCGTTTACACTGCCGAAGAAGACGTCACGACGATCTTCTCCGAGGTGGCGCTTCCCGGCTCGATTCGGGCGCAACAATCCGCGTACGCAATCCACCCGGCCCTGCTCGACGCCTGTTTCCATTCCGTGTTCGCCCATCCGGCCATTCAGGACGCAGGGCTAGGCGGCCTCGTCCCGGTCGGCGTCCGTCGACTGCGTGTGTTCCACCAGGCACGCAATACGCACTACTGCCTTACCCGGGCCGCGCTGACTGCCAACGGCGATCTCGAAGCCGATATCGACGTGATGGACGAAACAGGTGTCGTTCTGCTCCGCTTGGAAGGGTTGCGGCAGAGTTCCTCCACCGACGGTATGGACACTGACCGCCGCACTCTCAACGAACGTCTGTTGACGATCATGTGGGACAAGCGCGAGTTGCCCGATACCACCCAGAGTGGGACCTGGCTGGTGCTCAGTACTTCTGATGACGCTCAACCGCTGGCGCGACACATCGCCGAGGCACTCACTGCGGGAAGCGAACAGCCCGGGACGATGGCCAGTGGGCAGCACGAACAATTCAGCGACGCCGCTAAGTTCCGCGCCAAGCTGGGATCGACCAGTCTTGGCGAGGGTTTCACCGGTGTAGTTGTGGTCACCGCGCCGCCCGCGCCGGAGACCGGTGAAGCCGCCGCGCACCTAGGTCGCGATTACGTTGGACAACTGGTCACGATCGCGCGAGAGTTGGCCGAACTGCCGGGCGAGCCGCCGAGGCTCTACCTGGTGACCCGGAATGCCTCGACGGTTGAATCTGAGGAACTGGCGAATCTGGAACAAACCGGCCTGCGGGGTCTTATGCGGGTCATCGACTCCGAGTATCCGCACCTCAGCACCACAATGATCGATACCGACGGCATCACCGACCCGGCTTTGATCGCCCGTCAGATCAGCAGTGGGTCCGAGGAGGACGAAACCGCGTGGCGCGCGGACACCTGGTATGGCGCCCGCATGCTGCCGGGCCCGCTCAACCCCGATGACCGCCGATTGACTGTGGTTGACACCGCCAGCGGCGGCATGCGGCTGGAAGTCCGCAACCCCGGAGACGTGGAGTCGTTGGAATTCAACGCATTTGATCGCGTTCCGCCGGAAGCCGGTCAGATTGAGGTCGCGGTAACCGCGTCGAGCATCAACTTCGCGGACGTTCTGGTCGCTTTCGGTCGGTACCCCACCTTCGAGGGCTACCGGCAGCAGTTAGGTATCGACTTCGCCGGCGTTGTGACCGCGGTCGGACCGGGAGTCACCGAGCACAAGGTAGGCGACCACGTCGGCGGTATCTCGCCGAATGGTTGCTGGTCCACGTTCGTGCTCTGCGACGCCCGGCATGCGGTCACACTGCCGGCTGGCGTTCCCGTCGAGGAGGCCGCGGCAGTGCCCGCCGTGTCCGCCACGGCCTGGTACAGCCTGCACGACCTGGCCCGAATCACGTCATCTGACAAGGTCCTCATCCACTCCGGCAGCGGTGGTGTTGGGCATGCGGCGATTGCGATAGCGCGCGCGGTCGGATGCGAGATCTTCGCGACGGCGGGCAGCCCGGAGCGGCGTCAGGTACTGCTCGATATGGGGATTGAACATGTCTACGACTCGCGAAGTTTGGACTTCGCCGACGAGATCCGTCGCGATACCGACGGATACGGCGTCGATGTCGTTCTCAACTCGCTACCCGGTGCGGCGCAGCGGATCGGACTGGAGCTGCTGGCATTCGGCGGGCGGTTCGTCGAGATCGGCAAGCGGGACATCTACGGCGATACCCGGTTGGGATTGTTCCCGTTCCGGCGAAATCTGTCGCTGTACGCGGTCGACCTGGGGTTGCTCACCCACAGTCATCCGGAAACTGTTAACCGGGTGCTCACCACGGTCTATCAGAAGACGGCAGAAGGGTTGCTCCCGCTTCCGCCCACCACGCACTTCCCGATCACCGATGCGGCTGCTGCCGTCCGGCTCGTCGGCGGCGCCAAGCACACCGGCAAGGTGTTGTTGGATGTGTCCCACCACGGTGAGACCGAGGCTGTGCTGCCGCCCGAGCAGGTGCCGGTATTCCGGTCCGACGGGGCGTACATCGTCACCGGTGGGCTCGGTGGGCTGGGACTGTATCTGGCTGAAAGGATGGCCGCGCGCGGTTGTGGGCGGATCGTGCTCAATTCGCGGTCTGCTCCTACTGCCGAAGCCCAGTCAGCGATCGACAAGATGCGGGCCGGTGGAGCCGACGTGCAGGTCGTTTCGGCCGATATCGCTGATCTGAAAACCGCC
>JBAXIA010000218.1:0-2997 GCA_037138615.1 Mycobacteriaceae bacterium
CGGCGCCGCCGGATGCCAGGAACCATCCCCGGGTATCCCGCCCGCGCAGCGCTGCGGCCGCGAGCAGGCCGCCGATCAGAGCATCGCGATACCCCATGGACCGCAACAACAGTCGCGCGGTGGGGGCCGGTTCATCCGAATCTCCCCAGAGCCGGTTCGCGCGAACCGGGTCGATCAGGAAAGAGATACCTGATGCGAGACGGATGCTGCCCGCGGCAAGCGCCGCGCGGTTGATCGACATGGCTACTCACCTTAGCTCCGCAATCAGGTCAACGGTGCAGTCCAGCGCAGGATTGTTCCACCGCCTGGGGCTTCGGTGAAGACCAGCTGCCCGCCAACCTCCTCGGCGCGCGCCCGCAGGTTGGCCAGCCCGCTCGCGGTCACGTCGGTTGGCATGCCGCAACCGTCGTCGATCACCTCAAGGCTGAATTCATCCTCGACGCGCACATTCACCGTCAGCGTGCGGGCACCCGCGTGCCGAACCGCATTGCTAACCGCTTCTCGGACAACTGCTTCGGCATGATCGGCAAGTTTTGGTTCCACCACCGATAGCGGCCCGACGAATTGTGTCGTGGTGCGCAGGCCTGATCCAGAAAACGCGGCGATCGCCTCATCAAGTCGCTGGCGCAACCGGGTGGTTCCCGGGGAGCCGCCGTGCAGATCGAAGATCGTGGTTCGGATCTCCTGGATCACAGCCTGCAACTCGTCGACGGTGTCGGCCAGCCGCACCTGCATCTCCGTCGAGTGGGCCCGGGGGATTGCGCCCTGCAGTGACAGGCCCGCCGCGAACAGCCGCTGGATGACGTGATCGTGCAGATCGCGGGCAATGCGGTCGCGATCGGCAAGCACGTCGAGTTCGTGCATCCGGTGCTGGGTGTTGGCCAGCTGCCAGGCCAGCGTCGCCTGCTCAGTGAAGGCCGCCATCATCTCCAACTGCTCATCGCTGAACTCCCGGGCGCCCGTCTGACGCAGGACCACGACCACACCGGCGACTGTCTTGGTGGTTCGCAACGGCAGGATCATGGCGGGTCCGCCGTGCCCCACCAAATCCACCACGTCCGCCAGGGCGCTGCACCTGATCGGGGTGCGGCTCGCGAACGCGGCGCCAATCGCGGTGTCCGCGACGCGCAGTGACGGCACTACTCCCGGCGGGCAGTCCCAGCCGGCGGTCTCAACCACCAGCAACTCGTCGACGTCGGGCACCGACATCTCGGTGTCGGCGGGTACCGCAACCAGCACCATGTCGGCTCCGCTGAGATCCCTTGCCTGATCGGCAATGAGCCGGAAAACCCGCGTCGGATCATCGCCCCGGAGTAGCTCGGTGGCGATATCGCGGGTGGCCTCGATCCATGACTGGCGAGTTCGGGACTGCTCGTAGAGCCGGGCATTGTCAATGGCGAAGCCGGCCTGGGCGGCCAGCGCCTCGGCGAGCACCTCGTCGTCCTCGCTGAACGGTTGGCCGCCGGCCTTCTCGGTCAGGTAGAGATTGCCGAAGACCTCATCTCGGATCCGTACCGGAACCCCCAGGAATGTCCGCATCGGCGGGTGGTTGGCCGGAAAGCCGACTGAGGCCGGGTGGTGACGGATGTCGTCGAGGCGGATCGGCTTCGGCTCGTCGATGAGCAGACCGAGTACGCCCCGGCCTCGGGGCAGTGAGCCGATCAGCGCGTGCGTCTCGTCGTCCATTCCCGTGGTGATGAACCCTAGGAGTTCCTCTTCAGGCCCCCGAATGCCAAGCGCGCCATAGCGTGCGTTCACCAGTTCAGCAGCGGTGCGGACGATGGTCCTGAGGGTGTCATCGAGTTTCAGACCGGAGCTGACGGCCAGCATCGCCTCAACCAATCCGTCGAGTCCGTCGCGGCCCTTGACGATGTCATGGACACGATCCTGAACCCTCCGCGGGCTCATTGGTCTCGGCGGTGCTGCTGGTCGAGTTTGGAAACGAAGATCGCCGCCTGGGTACGGCGTTCCATACCCAACTTGGCCAGCAGCCGCGACACGTAGTTCTTCACCGTTTTCTCGGCCAGGAACATCCGGGCGGCGATCTGCTTATTGGTCAGGCCCTCACCGAGAAGGTTTAGCAGCACCCGCTCCTGATCGGTCAGACCGGAGAGTGGATCGGAGCGTTCGGCAGCGCCGCGCAGCTTGGCCATCAGAGCGGCAGCGGCCCGGTTGTCCAACAGCGAGCGGCCCGCTCCGACTTCTTTGATGGCCTTTGCCAACTCCATCCCTTTGATGTCCTTGACCACGTAGCCGCTGGCACCGGCCAGGATCGCGTCGAGCATCGCTTCGTCAGAGGTGAATGAGGTCAGCATCAGACACCGCAGATCCGGCATCTTGGAAAGCAGATCGCGGCACAGCTCGATGCCGTTGCCGTCCGGCAGCCGCACATCGAGGACGGCGACATCGGGCTTCAGTGCCGGAATCTGGGCCATTGCCTGGGCGACTGAGCCAGCCTCTCCGATGACATCGAGTTCGGGGTCGGCGCTGAGCAGGTCGATAAGTCCCCGGCGCACCACCTCGTGGTCGTCGACGAGAAAGACTGTGACCATGGAGCAACCATAACGGGCAGAGGTCTTGATCACAGCAGCCGTTGGTGATCGACGATCAGGATCGTGCAGTCAGTGTCCTGCAGGGCGGTGAGTCCCATCGGCCCGAGCAGTTCGCCAACACCGATGGTGTTCGCTGCACCGACCACTACCAACTGGATCTCAGCGGCGTGCTTCGACAGGTAGGTGAGCGCACTGCCATGAATCGCGACGGGCCGGACGTCGAGGTCGGGATAGAGATGTTTCCAATGCGACAGCCGTCGGTCCAGTTGCGCACGGACCATCTGGTTGCCTTCGGCCACCGCATGGGATTCATGGACGTCGGTATAGCGCAACTGCCATGAGCCCAGCACCCGCAGCGGTGCGGCGCGCAACCTCGCCTCCTCGACTCCGGACTGCAGCACCGCGGCACTGTCGGTGGTTTCGTCGAGTTCCACGACCACCCAGC
>JBAXIA010000219.1:0-2985 GCA_037138615.1 Mycobacteriaceae bacterium
TGCGCGGCCACCATCATCTTCACGAACGGCATCTCATCGGACACCCCGAGCGAGCCGTGCAACTGCATGGCCCGCTGCACCACGTCATGGAGCACCTTGGGCATGGCCACCTTCACCGCGGCGATATCGCGGCGCACCTTCTGGTAATCGTGATAGCGGTCGATCTTCCATGCGGTGCGCAGCACCAGCAGCCGGAACTGCTCGATCTCGATCCAACTGTCGGCGATCTTCTCCTGGGTCATCTGGAAATCACCCAGCGGCCCCTGGCGGGTCTGCCGTGACACCGCCCGCTCACACATCATGTCGAATGCCTTGCGCGCCAGCGCGATGGTGCGCATGGCATGGTGCACCCGGCCGCCGCCCAGCCGGGTTTGGGCGATCGCGAACGCCTGACCCTCACCGCCGAGCACATGATCGGCCGGCACCCGCACATCGTTGTAGCGGACATAGCCGTGCGAGGCGTGCGCCGAGGATTCACCACCCACCCCGACATTGCGGATGATCTCGATACCGGGTGTCTCGGCCGGCACGATGAACAGTGACATCTTCTGATGTGTGCGCGCTTCCGGGTTGGTCACCGCCATCACGATGAAGAACGTGGCAAACCGGGCGTTGGAGGAGAACCACTTCTCGCCATTGATCACCCAGTCATCGCCGTCGCGCACCGCCGCGGTGGTGAACAGTCCCGGGTCCGAACCACCCTGCGGCTCGGTCATCGAATAGCACGACGAGATCTCACCATCGAGCAGCGGCTGCAGGTAGCGCTTCTTCTGCTCATCGGTGCCGAACAGCGCGATGATCTCGGCATTACCCGAATCGGGTGCCTGGGAACCGAAAACCGAAGGCGCCCAACGGGACCGGCCGACGATCTCGTTCAGCAGAGCCAGCTGCACCTGGCCGAAACCCTGACCGCCCAGATCCGGGCTCAGATGCGCCGCCCACAGACCCTGATCCTTGACCATCTGCTGCAGGGGCCGCAGCACGGCCATGAGTTCGGGATTCTTCTTGTCGTAGGGGTCCAGCGGCGCGAGGTCCAGCGGCTCGAGTTCAGTGCGCATGAACTCCTCGACCCAGTCGAGTTTGAGCTGGTATTCAGGATCAGTTTCGAAGTCCCACATCAGGGCACCACCACCGCGCGGCCGGTCACCCGTCCATCATGCAGGTCACGGTAGGCCTGCGCGCCGTTGTCGAGCGAATAGATCGTGCCCTCGGCGCTGACCTGACCGCTGGCCGCCAGCGCCAGCAGTTCGACCAGTTCTCCCCGGCTGCCCCAATAGGTCGTTGCGATGCTCACCTCGTAGGGCTGGGAGAAGAACGACAGCGGCACCTCGCCGCCGCCGATACCGACGATCGTGACGTCGGCCAGGCTGCGGGCCACACCGCGGGCCAGATCGAGAGTCGGTGTGGTGCCGACGAAGTCGATGATCACGTCGGCTCCCCGGCCGCCGGTGAGCTCGCGGATCTTCGTCGCGGCATCGGCATCGGAGGCCACCGCGTGGTGCGCACCCACCTTGAGGGCCAATTCGCATGCCTCGGGTTTGACGTCCACGGCGATCACCGTCGCGGCGGTGGTGGCCCGCGCGATCTGAATCGCGATATGCCCCAGGCCGCCGACGCCGATCAGTACGCACGTCGCATCCGGGGTGAGCTTGGGCCACGACCGTCGGATCGCGTGATACGGCGTCAGGCCGGCATCGGTCAGCGGCGCCGCAATGGCGGGGCTCAAGCCCTCGGGCAGCGGCACCAGGTACCGCTCATGCGGCACGAGCAGATAGTCCGCCATCCCGCCGTGCAGTCCCAGGCCGCCACCGCCGGTCAGTGACGGCCGCTCGCAATAGTTCTCCATTCCCACCACACACCGCGCGCAGACCCCGCAGCCCCACGCGCCGTAGACGGCCACCGCATCGCCCTCGGCGACACCGGTGACTCCGGCGCCGATCGCGTGCACCCAGCCTGCCGTCTCGTGGCCGAGCGTCATCGGCAATTCCCACACCGCCGAGGCGTCGAGCTCGTAGAGGATGTGCAGATCGGAATGGCAGGCACCGGAGGCGCCGACCTTGACCACCACCTCGCCGGGGCCCGGTACCGGATCCGGCACCTCCGCGAGTTCCGGCTCGCGCTGGAATCCGACTAACTGCAATGCCCGCACAGTGCCTCCTGGCCGCCGCCTATGTCCGCCCTACTATTCCGGTCCCACTATTCCCGTCCCAACCCGATTACAACCGCTCGGGCCGGTCGGCACAGGCGAATGCGGCATGCTTCGAGGTGTGCTGCTGCTCACCCGGGTTACCGGTCGAGATGTGCTGGGGCCCGACGGTCGGGTGATCGGCCGGCTGGGTGACCTCACGGTGCGCCTCGGCGAACAACCCGGATCGGGTCTTGTCGAACGGCTGGTGGTCGCCCGTCGCCGGGCCCCCAGCCTGGTGCTGCCCTGGGACGTCGTCACCAACGTCGGATCCGATCAGGTGGTGCTGGCCGTCGATGGCGACGCCTTGACCGACTTTGAGACCGACTCACTGGCGTCCGCGTTGGGACCGGATGAGATCCTGCTCGGCCGCGACGTCCTGGACACCCAGATCGTCGACGTGGTCGGTCAGCGACTGGCCCGGGTCGCCGATGTCGTGTTCGTCCAAACTCCGGACTCGCGGCTTGAAGTGCTCGGCGTGGAGGTCGGGTTCGGCGGCGTGCTGCGCAGGCTCGGGTTGGGCCGCATCGTGCCGGGATTCGGCAACGACGTCGTCGCCTGGTCGGACTTGCACCTGACGTCGGATCGGGGACACCTGGTGCAACTCGGGACCCCGCGCGCTGCGGTGCACCGCCTGGACGCCGCCGCCCTGGCGGCGCTGGTGAGTCGAGTCGATACCGACGCGGCCACCGAGATCCTCGCCGCGCACGAACCCGGGATGGCCGCCGATGCGGTGCGTGCCGCACACGCGGACGTCGGGGAGCGGATGTTGCGCGCCATGCCCGAGACCGATGCGGCCC
>JBAXIA010000220.1:0-2958 GCA_037138615.1 Mycobacteriaceae bacterium
TTGCCTCCGGGGATCCATGGCGGTCGTTGGTCCGGTAGAGCAACTGGGTCGCGGTGACGCGCTGGGGGATCAGACCGAGAAAGCCGATTTCGACGTCACGGGAACGCAGCACCGTGCCGGGCTCGGAGTGCTGAAACCCCGCCGGAGGCTCGTAGAACGGATCCCTTGACGGCAGCACCGGACGGCCACCGCGCTGCAACTCATCGTGCGGCGCGCGACCGATCCACTCGGGACGAAGCGACCCGATTGCCAGCGTCATATCCACCCTTATACATGAGAATCGCGTTAACGGAACCTGAGAAATTCATAATAGCGCATATGGGCTCGTCGGGGTATGAACAGGACGGAGTCCATATCAACTGGTCTGGGTCACAATTGGCGGGATCACGTAGCTGGACGGCAGTTTCGGATTACACGGGGAGCCATATCCACGAGGCAGCGGCAGTGCCGATGGCGGGAGGTTACCCGGCTGCGGGTCGTACATCCGCAGTATCGCCTCGATCGTCGTATTAACCGTCGTGTCGTCACCGTAGATCGATTGCAAGTAGGCCGTCGACGGTGTCGGAATCCAGTTCGTGGCAGGCACGCCTGCCGGCAGCGTCGGCGACAGCCAGATCGTGTAGGAACCCTGGGGGAACGCCGGATTCGTGCCGTCGTTCTGCGCAAGCGAGCCATCCTCGACCTGCATCGAGCCCAACTGTGACACCTGCTGCACCACGCCGTACGTCAGCGGTGTGCCGTCGATGATCGGTGCGGTGAAGTCCACCGGTGTGCCCGCGCTGCCCGAATACTGGATCGGCGTCCCGTTGCTGGTGATTGACTGAATCCACTGCGACGAGATCTGGAACGTGTAGTTGTCGCCGCTCTGCACTGGTGTGGTCGCGATGTAATAGGCGGTGTTCGCGACGAGACCGTACGTGGCCGCGTTGCTTCCGAACATGATCGGTGTGCTCTCGTTCAGCGTCCCGATGTCTGATTTTGGCACGGTGATCGTGTCAGCAGTCGTGTCGATGGAGATCAGAGGCGCCACAGCCTTGGAGTAGGCGGTGTTCAATACCGCCGACTGGGGCAGGAAGGGCGCCGCGGCCTCCGAGTTGTCCGGCTGGTAGACGGTAACCGACCAGAATCCGGTCACCGACCCATCGGGATTCTTAACCAGCGGTGGAATGATGCCGCTGGCGGGCAGTTGCTGATACGTGTAACTGCTCTGGGGTTGCGTGAATGTAATCGAGTAGGTGTTATCGCCGCTGAGCGTCGAGCCACGCACGTCGGTATTGGTGAATGCGGCAGCGTAGAAGGCGTCCGCCGGCAACTCAGTGAACCCCCCGGCCGTCGTGCTCGCGCTCCGGTCTGTGTAACCCTGGCGCGTGCTGGGAAACACGCCGAAGGTGGAGTTATCGGAAACCCAGTAGTTCGTCGCCGCTGCGTTGTCGACCGTCTTCAGGATTTGCAGGTCGATATAGTCCTGTCCCAACTTGTAGCCCGCCCGGAGAGCGGCTATCTGTTCAAGCCCCCATCCTTTGGGAATTTCAAAACCGTTTTGTGTCAGACCGATCCACTTGAAGGCGGCCAGCGCGGCCTGCTGACCGGAAGACGGCGCGAAATACACGCCCTTCGGGTTATCGCTCTGGTAACCGCGTGGCTGCGGGACGACGTAGGCGGGCACCTGCGACAGCGGCGTTCCAGCGATACCGGTCTGTCTGGTGGGCAGCGGATTGAGCTTCAATGCCTCTCCGACCTGTTTGAAGAAAAGTACAGCTTCTTTGGGCTTGTTCTGCCACACCTTGGCCTCATCCAACTGCTCTTGGGTGGGGGTCCAGTAGAGCTTTTCAGGAGCCACGGGCTTGTTGTCATTTGCTACGAAATCCGCAAGCGTGTTGAGGTAGAACTGCGTAGACACTCGGTTGTAGACGTTTTGGGCCGACTGCGGGCTGGCGGCGTCGGCCAGACTGTCAGCCAGCAGTCGAATAAGCATCTGGCCGCGGTTCGTATCGAGCGTGATGACGTCGAATTGGAACCCGTTGATTACGGCAGTCGTCTGGTGCGAGTAGCTGGAGTTGGGGCCTACAAGCAGGAATGACGCCGCTTCGTCCGACGGCGTCGTGCGGGTGCCCGGATCGGCGACGGTATTGGTGAAGGCGTCAATGATCTGGCTGACCTGGAACTGCGCGTTCGTGGGCGGGATGGTGTAGACGAGGTCGGTTTTCGTGAGGTCCAACTCCGCATTGATGTAGAGCACTGACGAATCACCGGCGTTTGTCGCGCTGTTGTTCCATGCCGCCGGGGTCGTCCCGTGCTGGAGTTGGTTCACCGGAGCAGCGGTGAGTTCGTTGTACTTGCTGGTGCGATAAAGCGCTTCCGGACACAGCCCCCAGACGTAGGCATCCTTGGCCAACTCCGTGATGGCGGCCAATTGGAAGAGCTTCACAATTTCCTGCACTATCGCGCCCGGATACCAACCCGCGAAGGTCGTCGCCGACGGCGCCGCCACCGCCGCCACCGACACACCGATCGACGAACCCAGAGCAGCCGGCTCACCAGAGGACACCGTCGCCGCCCGAGTCGCCGTCCGCGACGCACGACCGAACTCACGACGACTCGCTGCCGCGGCCGTCCACGCCAACGGCGCCGCCGCCTGAGAATCCTCGGAACCTCCAGAAGTGGACCACTTCAACACCGATGGGTCCAGCCGCGGATGACGACCCGCAGATGCCGCCGCATCCGTCACCGCAGACGTGTTCGATGAAACACCACCTCCGGCAGATGACCCCGACCCTCGACCACCGGCCACAGAACCGCCCACCGAATTAGCGCCCGGTGACGCACCACGGCCCGCCCGCACCGCACCCCGCGACGGAACCTTCACCTTGGTCACCTCGGCCGACGAACCCGCCGGGTCCGCTGAGCTCGTCGCATCGGCGAACGCCAAGGGGGGCGACGCGACCGCCGCACTCACGC
>JBAXIA010000221.1:0-2878 GCA_037138615.1 Mycobacteriaceae bacterium
TTGAGCGCGTTGTTGATCATCGACCAGCGCTCGAGTTCATCCCAGTCGACCAGGGTCACCGCGACACCGGTCTTGCCGGCCCGGCCGGTGCGGCCGATGCGGTGCACGTAGGCCTGCTCGTCCTCGGGGATCTGGTAGTTGATCACATGCGTGACGTCATCGATGTCGATACCGCGGGCGGCGACGTCGGTGGCCACCAGGACGTCGACCTCACCGGTGCGGAACGCTTTGAGCGCCTTCTCGCGAGCGATCTGGCCGAGGTCGCCATGCACGGCGCCGACCTTGAAGCCGCGCTCGGCGAGTTCGTCGGCCACCTTCTGTGCGGTGCGCTTGGTGCGGCTGAAGATCATCGTCGCGCCGCGGCCCTCGGCCTGCAGGATGCGGCTGACCATCTCCACCTTGTCCAGCGCGTGGGCGCGGTAGACGAACTGTTCGGTGCTGTCGTGGGTGGCCGAACCCTGCACACCTTCGGCCCGGATGTGGGTGGGCTGGGTCATGAACGTGCGGGCGAGGGTGATGATCGGGTCCGGCATGGTCGCCGAGAACAGCATTGCTTGGCGCTGCGCGGGGATCTGGCGCAGGATGCGTTCGATATCGGGCAGGAAGCCCAGATCCAACATCTCGTCGGCCTCATCGAGCACCAGCACCGACAGACCGCCGAGTCGCAGGTGGCCCTGCTGGGCGAGATCGAGCAGCCGACCCGGGGTGCCGACGACGACGTCGGCGCCCTTCTGGAGTGACTCGATCTGGGACTCGTAGGGGCGACCGCCGTAGATCGAGATGACGCTCAGCTTCCGTCCGCCATCGGCGGTTAGATACTTGGCCGCGCCGGACAGGTCGTCATGGACCTGAATACACAACTCACGGGTGGGCACCACGATCAGTGCGCGCGGGGTCCCGTCCAACGGACGGTCTGCGGCGGCGGCGGTGGTGATGCTGTGCAGCAGAGGCACGCCGAAGGCGAAGGTCTTGCCCATGCCGGTGCGCGCCTGGCCGATGAGATCGTCGCCCGCCAATGCCAGCGGGAGGGTGAGTTCTTGGATCGCGAACGCGTTTTCGATGCCCTGCTCGGCGAGCGCGCGAACGATCTCCTCGCGGACGCCGAGATCGGCGAAGCGCATGGGGGGTTTTTCAGTCGGGGTGGGGTGTTCGGTCCCAGGTTGTTCGGTTGCAGTGTCGTCAGTGGAGATTGTCATATAGCGGCTTTTGGCCTTCCGTTGTCATTCCTCGTGCATTTTCGACGCGCGCACGAGTTAAAGACTTTCGGAAATGGTTGGCCCTGCCATCAGGGCGGGCCCACTGCGTGCACGCACATTACCGCTTCTCATGGTACCTGCTCCGGTCCGATAAACCGATCAGCGGCGGGGTTACAGTGGCCCCATGGAAGCGACTCAGCGCGTTTCGCCGTCGACGGTTCCGGCCGACCACCCCGGTGTCAATGAGTTGTTCTCGCTGCTCGCCTACGGCGAGGTGGCGGCCTTCTACCGGCTCACCGATGAGGCCCGGATGGCACCGGACCTGCGCGGCCGCATCAATATGGCGCGGATGGCCGCGGCCGAGATGGGCCACTACGACCTGGTTCGCGACACCCTCGAGGCCCGCGGGGTGGATGCACTGGCCGCTATGGCGCGCTACGCGCCGGCGCTGGAGAAGTACCACCGGCTGACGATGCCGAGCACCTGGCTGGAGGCGTTGGTCAAGACCTACGTCGGCGACGCCATGGCGGCCGATCTGTACGGGGCGATCGCGGGCTCGCTGCCCGACGAGGTGGCCGATGTGGTGCGCGCCGTGCTGGCCGAGACCGGTCATTCGCAGTTCGTCGTCGCCGAGGTGCGTTCAGCGGTGACCGCAAGCTCGCGGCAGCGCAGCCGGCTGGCGCTGTGGTCGCGGCGGCTGCTGGGTGAGGCCATCACCCAGGCGCAGTACGTGATGGCCGACCATGACGAGCTGGTGGATCTGGTGGTGGTGGGCGGGGGCCTGGGTCAGCTGACCGAGTTCTTCGATCGGCTCCAGCGCACACATGACGAGCGGATGCGTCAGCTCGGGCTGGCCTAGCCCGGCGACGATAAGGAGCCGGGCAATCTTGCCTAGCCGGCTAGCGGTTGCAGGTGGTGCTGATGCCGAACCTGGTGTCGGAGGCCACGGTCGCCCCGCTGACGTCGGTGATCCAGCAATTGAGTTGGCTGCCCGCGCTATTGGCGGTCACATAGTTCACCGGCACGTCGGGGGTGACCGTCAGCGTCCACGGCAGTGTCACATTCGTGGCGGTGTGAAACTCACCGGTCTCATCCGCGTAGACCACGGTGACCGGATCATTGGGACGCTGGTTGCCGGCGACGGTGTACACGATCTGACGTAGATCCACTCGCGCGCTGGCTGCGGGCGTCACCGACTCCACCCGCGTCGGGATCTCGGCGGAGGCGTGCGGGGTGCTCGGGGCGAAGGTGGCCGTCACCGTGCGGGTCGGCGGTGGTCCGTCCGGGTCGGACGTGGTGGCGGTGCCGCCGGCCTTGATCACGAACATGGTGGCGGCGGTGATGCCGAGCAGACCGATGACCGTCAGGGCCACCCGCGGCCACCTGGTCATGTGCCGTCGCTCGCCGTCGCTCACAGGTCCAACGTTAGGAACGCCTGACGCCCGTCCGGCCCCGCGACCCGCGGCTGTTGTCATGCTGTTACCGCAGCTTGACACGTTCTTTGCCAAACGGGTGCGGCTGGCCGGAAGCCCTCCGGAGGCTTCCACTAGCCTTCAGTGGATCGCACTCGAATGGAAGGGGCTGGCGTGGAGGTCAAGATCGGTGTTTCAGACAGCCCGCGTGAGCTCGTATTCAACAGCGCCCAGACGCCCGCTGAAGTCGAGGATCTGGTGAAAGCGGCG
>JBAXIA010000222.1:0-2835 GCA_037138615.1 Mycobacteriaceae bacterium
GGTGTGGTGAGACCAGGTGTGGTCAGGCCGGGGGTAGTGAGAGCCGGCGAGGTCAAACCGGGAATAAGGGGTCCGCTCTGCACCGGTTGTGCACCGGCCGGGCTCAGCCCGGTCGGCAGCGGGGGCAGGTTGATGCCGAACTGCGACAGCCCCTGCTGCAGTGCGGACAGGATTTCATTGGGCAGGTCGGTGACGACCGCGGCCCGGGTGAATTCGCGGTGCTCGAGCGCCGTTTGGGGGGATAGCTCGATCACAGCAAGTGCTGCGAAGGGAGTGGCGACGGCCAGGGCACCGACCACGCTCATGGCTGTCGAGATCTTGCGTCGACGTCGGTTCGGCACGGGAGTCTCCTTCAATCTGAACTATGTGGGTTCAAGTTTTTGAACCTCGGTGTGGAATCTCTTCGCCAGCCCCGAATCCGACCCGGTGCCGACTCCGAAAGCCAACGTTTCGATGGTACGTCTGAGGTTGGTGTGACTGGAGTGACGATGCGGAATCGTGAGCCAATCGCGACCTTGAGCCCTTGCCGCCTGCGGCTAATTTCACCCGGAACGTCGCGGTTCGCGATGGGGTTCGGACCGTCGGAGTCCGATAACCTGAGTCCCAATGACCTCCAATGACCTCATCGTCGTGGGCTCCGGATTCTTCGGCCTGACGATCGCTGAACGAGTGGCCACCCAACTCGGCAAGCGGGTCTTGGTCATCGACCGGCGGGGGCACATCGGCGGTAACGCCTACTCCGAAGCCGAACCACAGACCGGCATCGAGATCCACCGCTACGGCGCCCATCTGTTCCACACTTCGAATAAGCGGGTGTGGGACTACGCGCGCCAGTTCACCGACTTCACCGACTACCAGCACCGGGTATTCGCCATGCATGGCCGACAGGCCTATCAATTTCCGATGGGGCTGGGCCTGGTTTCGCAGTTCTTCGGCCGCTACTACAGCCCGGAGGAAGCGCGTGCGCTGATCGCTGAGCAGGCTGCGGAGATCGACACCGCGGATGCGAAGAATCTGGAGGAGAAGGCGATCTCACTCATCGGTCGCCCGCTCTACGAGGCCTTCGTGAAGGGCTACACGGCTAAACAGTGGCAGACCGACCCCAAGGAACTGCCGGCCTCGACCATCAGCCGACTGCCCGTCCGCTACACCTTCGACAACCGCTATTTCAACGACACCTACGAGGGTCTGCCGGTCGACGGCTATACCGCCTGGTTGCAGAACATGGCCGCTGACGATCGCATTGAGGTGCGTACCGACACCGATTGGTTCGACGTGCGCGACGAACTTCGGGCAGCGTCCCCGGGGGCACCGGTCGTGTACACCGGTCCGCTGGACCGCTACTTCGACTATGTCGACGGTCGGCTCGGCTGGCGCACCCTGGACTTCGAGGTCGAGGTGCTCGACTGCGCTGATTTCCAGGGCACACCGGTGATGAACTACAACGACCCGGACGTGCCCTTCACCCGCATCCACGAGTTCCGCCATTTCCACCCCGAACGCGACTACCCGGCCGATAAGACAGTGATTATGCGCGAGTACTCGCGATTCGCCGATGACGACGACGAGCCCTACTATCCGATCAATACCGATGCCGACCGCGAGGTACTCGCCGCCTATCGAAACCGCGCCAGGGATGAGACCTCCGCGGCGAACGTCCTATTCGGTGGCAGGCTGGGGACTTATCAATACCTGGACATGCACATGGCAATCGCGAGCGCGCTGAACATGTACGACAACATCCTGGCGCCTCACCTGCGCGATGGAGCGCCGTTGATTGGTACCGACACCGACGGAAGCAGTACAGCATGAGCGAAATCCCCTCCGGGCCGATTGTTGCGGGTGAGTCCAGGGCGGTGAGCTTGCTCGCGCGGGTAATCCTGCCGCGGCCCGGCGAACCACTCGATGTGCGCAAGCTCTACATCGAGGAGTCTGAGACCAACGCCCGCCGCGCTCATGCTGCCACCCGTACCGAGTTGCAGATCGGCACTGAGTCCGAGGTGTCCTTTGCCACCTATTTCAACGCATTTCCGGCGAGCTACTGGCGACGTTGGTCGACGTTGGAATCGGTGGTCCTGCGGGTCGAATTGACCGGTGCCGCGCGGGTGGACGTCTACCGGTCCAAGGCCACCGGTGCCCGCATCAGTGTGGGCGGCGGCCAGATCGTCAGCATTGACGGATCTGGGCCTGCTACAACTGAATTCGAGATCGTGCTCGAGCCGTTCGAAGACGGTGGCTGGATCTGGTTCGACATCACCACCGATACCGAGTGCACCATGCACAGTGCCGCCTGGTTCGCGCCGGTGCCGGCACCCGGTCGGGCCAACATCGCCGTCGGGATTCCGACCTTTAACCGGCCCGCTGACTGTGTCAACGCGTTAGATGCGCTGACCTCGGACCCCTTGGTGGATCAGGTGGTCGGCTCGGTCGTCGTCGTCGATCAGGGCAGGGACAAAGCCGCCATGCATCCTGGCTTCGATAGCGCCGCGGCTGCGCTCGGGCGCCGGTTGTCAATCCACAACCAACCGAATCTCGGCGGTTCCGGCGGTTACAGCCGGGTGATGTATGAGGCATTGAAGAACACCGACTGCGAACAGATCCTGTTCATGGATGATGACATCCGGATCGAACCGGATTCCATCCTGCGTGCGTTGGCGCTGAGCCGCTTCGCGAAGGCGCCCACGCTCATCGGTGGCCAAATGCTCAATCTGCAGGAGCCATCACACCTGCACGTCATGGGTGAGGTGATCGACCGAGCCAACTTTATGTGGACCAATGCGCCGCACACCTCCTACGACCACGACTTCGCCAAGTACCCCCTCTCCGGCGATGACG
>JBAXIA010000223.1:0-2834 GCA_037138615.1 Mycobacteriaceae bacterium
AAGATCGTCGAAAAGCCAAACATCGTCGAGAAGGTGCTTGAGCGCGCCGTCGACCGGGTCGTCGAGAAGGTCGTCGAGAAGGTCAACGTCGTCGAGAAGGTCATCGACAAGCCCGTCGACCGGGTAGTCGAAAAGATCGTTGAAAAGCCCAATATCGTCGAGAAGGTCATCGACAAGCCCGTCGACCGGGTAGTCGAGAAAGTCGTCGAACGGCCGCGGATTGTCGAGAAGGTCGTCGATCGGCCGGTGGAAAAGGTGCTGGAGAAGACGGTCACCAATCCGGTTCTGGTGGAGAAGCTCGTCGAGCGCGAGGTCGAGTATGTCAACGAGCGGATCGTCGAGCGGCCGATCGAGACGGTGGTCGAGCGGATTGTCGAGCGGCCGGTTTACAAAGAGGTCGAGCGGATCGTCGAGAAGCCGGTCGAGAAGATCGTCGAGATCGTCGTAGAGAAGCCCGTCATCGTCCACAAGTACGTAGAGAAGAGGGTGGAGCGGGTCGTCGAGCACGGCGAGGACGAGGTCACCGTCAGTAGGCGTTCACTGGGTAAGGCCACCGAGGTCGAGGCCAAGTTCGTCGATCGCGACGTGCGCCAGGTGGAGTGGGTGGAGCGCACGACCGGTGAGCATCCTGACGACGACATCGTCGGCGACGAGTCGACGGTTTTCCGGGCTCGCGAGGCGTACCTCGTGGATCCGAAGTCCGATGACCCCAGGCCTCGTCGTTCCTGACGCTGCCTCCGAAGGGCATGGCGCCGGGGCGGTCGAAACCTCCCGCCCCGGCGTCGTCCCATCTTCCTCACATCCGAAATCGTCCTGCTATCAAGCCATTCCAACCAGTCAAATGAGGAGTCTGTTGTGACGCCAATCGGGCCGCTTCGAGCATCGCTCGCTGCAGGCGGGATGTTCATTGTGGGCAGTACCCTGCTAATGAGCGCTCCGGTCGTTACTGCCGCACCATCCAGTGACGCGGTCAGCACCATCAACGACCGCTACACCACCTTCGGCGGGGAAGGCTCACTGCTCGGTGCGCCGATCGGCGAGGCCGTCGACGTACCGGGTGGCGCTGAACGCGAGTACGCCGGCGGCGCCATCTACTACTCGAAGGACACCGGCGCCCATGTGATGTACGGCGCGATCCTGGATCGCTATCAGGCGCTCGGCGGTCCCAGCAGTGGACTCGGGTTCCCGAAGAATGACGAGGGCGACACCGGCGATGGCGTCGGGCGCTTCAATGACTTCGCCGCACCGGGCGGTGCGGCCATCTACTGGAATCCCCAGTGGGGCGCCTCGGTGATCAAGGGCCGGGTTCTGGAAGCCTGGCGCAAGTCCGGTGCCATCACCGGGCCGTTCGGCTATCCCAGCTCTGACACATCAATCGTCGACGGTGTGCAGACCGGCAAGTTCGTCGGTCCGGAAGGTACCGAGATCCAATGGTCGCAGGCTGGCGGACTCATCACCATCCCAGCTGCGCTGGCTACCAAGATCCCCGGGTTCGACGCCACCACGTCGACGTCAGAAGGAACCATCGCCGTGACCACACCCGGTAAGTCCGTGTCCACCGAGCCAGCCGCCACGAAGACCAGTAGGTGGTGGTGGATTCCGGTCGGCATGGCAGTGGCGGCACTGATCGCCGGCCTGCTGCGTATGTTGACGCGTCGCCGTCCGGAAGAGCCGGTCTCAGTCGCCGCCCGGCCCGCACCGGTGATTAAGCCGACCACACCGCCCAAGCCGGTCCAGCCCGCACCGGTAGTCAAGGCCCCAGCACCGAAACCGCCGACACCCCCGACACCCCCGGCTCCGGCAAAGGTGGCTCCACTGGCCGCAGTGCCGCCGCCCGCTCCCCGGCCATTGCTGTCGGAGCCACCCAAAGCGACCGTCCGCACTGAAGCGACCGATCGCGATCTGTCGACGGTGATCAAATACGAGCAGTCGGCTACTGCAGCCGAGACAACGGTTCGGGTGACCTACGAGAACAACGCCGTCGGCGACAACCAGGCCAGCGTCGCAGATAAGAGCGACTCCATTCGCGACTGACGGTGGCTACACCATCCGGCGCCCTGTGAAATCGGCGCCACTGGAGAGCAACTGCCCATACGAGCAGCTGCCGCTACGAAGGAAGAAATCAGATGGGCAATTTAGATTGGCTGCTGGGCATCGTCGGCGGACTGATCGGCGGCAACGTCGCCGGTGCGGCCAGGAACAGCCTGGGCACCGCGGGAAACAGTGTTGCCGGTGCGCTAGGCGGTGCACTCGGTGGAGGCTTGCTCGGTAACGTGCTGGGCTCCTCCGGTGATATCGCTCAGCTCGCCGGATCGGTCGGCGGCGGCGGTGTCGTAGGTGCCATCCTGACCGCCATCGTGGGCGCGGTCATCAAGGGCCGCAAGTAGCGGCCCAAGCACAATCTCTCAACGGCACCCGATCGCGCGCATCCGTGCGGGGCCGGGTGCTTTTTTGCCCGCGAAACAGACGTCACGGCTGCGATTCGCCTGGACGCACAGCCCTGAAGCAGGTTTCACTGAGGTCAGCTCCGGTGACCGCGGTCAGCGCAGCACTGCTTCCGGCCTGCCCTCCGGAGTAGGGATCGCCTCCGGTGACGGCCACGGTTGCGGGACGGGCCGCTGGCGAACGGTTGTCGGCCACCAGAACCAGCGACCCATCAGCGCGGCTATTGAGGGGGTCATGAAGGACCGAATCACCAGGGTGTCGAACAGCAGACCCAATCCGATCGTGGTGCCCACCTGGGCGAGGATTTTCAACTCGCTGAAGGCCATCGATGCCATCGTCACCGCGAAAACCAGACCGGCCGAGGTAACCACCGAGCCGCTACCGCCCAT
>JBAXIA010000224.1:0-2773 GCA_037138615.1 Mycobacteriaceae bacterium
GACCCTATTCCTGATCGGCGTGACCAAAGTCGTGCTGTCCTTCGCCGGCGACGCGGTGGGAAAGACCCTACCCATGGCGGCGCTCCTGGGACCGCTGGCAGGAGTGGGTCTGGCCCTGCTGGGCCTATTCCCGATCGTCCAAATCTTCGACTACCCGGTGGCTGGACTGGTCGGTACCGGCTTGGTCCTATACGCGTTGGTCGCGGGGCGCCGACTGCCCGGGCGCATCCCCGGGGCGTTGGCCGCCGTCGCGGTCGCGGCGGCGCTCTACTGGGGAATGGACCTGCTGGGTATCCACCCGGCCCACGCCCAGGATGCAGCGGCGAACTTCGGGCTCCACGTGCCGCTGCCCGAGTTCGGGCACCTGGCGGCCGGTTTACCGAGGGCGCTGGACTTCCTGCCTGTCAGCCTGCCCTTCGGCCTGCTGACCATCATCGGTGGAATCAACGCGACCGCATCGGCCAGAGCCGCCGGCGACGAGTACCGCACCCGGGACATCCTGCTGGTTGAGGCGGGGTCCACGTTGGTGGCAGCCGTATTCGGAGGAGTCGCGCAATCAACGCCGTATATCGGGCACCCGGCATACAAGGCTATGGGTGCAAAAGCCGGCTACACCCTGGCGACAGGACTCGTCGTCGGAATAGGCGGGATGTTGGGACTGCTGGGCGTGCTGGTGAACGTCCTGCCCGAGGTGGCGGTCGCCCCGATCCTGCTGTTCGTGGGCATCGAGATCACCGTCCAAGCCGTTCGGGTTCCGGAACCCAGGTACCTGCCGGCGGTGGCGTTCAGCATCCTGCCTGTGCTGGCGTACCTGGTGTCGATCTACACCGGGCAACTACTCGGGGCCGGGGCCAGCCCCAACCCGACGCTGGCCGAACAGGTGTCGACGATGGCCATCGTGGGCCAGGGCTTCATCCTGACGGCCATGCTGTGGGGTGCCGCGGTCGCCTTCCTGCTGGACGGCCGGCCCGGCGCCGTGGCGGCGACCTTCGCGGTTCTGGCCCTCTTCAGCCTCTTCGGAGTGGTCCACTCCGTCGACCCGAACGGCGGCTTGCAACTGCCATCAGCCCGGCCCTACGAGATCGCGGCGGCGTACTTGCTGACGGGCGCGGTGCTGGCCGGTCTCATGACCCGTGATTCCCGCCGCCGCCCGAACTAAAAAGCGGACCTGGCAGTCTGGACTCGTGAGTTCGGATAACCCGCTGGACCGGTTCGCGCCCGCGACCCAGCGCTGGTTTACGGGCACCTTCGACGCACCGACCGCGGCCCAGGCTGAAGCCTGGTCGGCGATCGCAGACGGTGACCACACCTTGGTGATCGCGCCCACCGGGTCGGGCAAAACACTGGCCGCATTCCTGTGGGCGATCGACCAGTTGGCGCATCAACCGAGTGAGACCAAGGGCACCCGGGTGCTGTACATCTCTCCGCTCAAAGCACTCGCCGTCGACGTTGAACGCAACCTGCGCACCCCCCTTGCCGGGATCTCCCGCGTCGCCGAACAGGACGGCACCCCGATCCCGAAGATCAGCGTGGGCATCCGCTCCGGTGACACCCCGCCCGCTCAGCGCCGCGCGCTGCTCTCCGCCCCACCCGACATCCTGATCACCACACCCGAGTCGCTGTTCCTGATGCTCACCTCCGCAGCCCGCGACACTCTGGCCGACGTGCAATGCGTGATCATCGACGAGGTGCACGCGGTAGCGGGTACCAAACGCGGCGCGCACCTGGCGCTGTCACTGGAGCGTCTCGATGCCCTCCTGCCCCAGCCCGCCCAACGGATCGGCCTGTCTGCAACCGTCAGACCGCCCGAAGAGGTGGCCCGCTTCCTGACCGGCGGACGGCCGACAACCATCGTTCGCCCGCCCTCGGCCAAAACCTTCGATCTGGCCGTACAGGTGCCGGTACCCGATATGGCCAATCTCGAGAACAACACCATCTGGCCCGATGTGGAAGCGCGGATCGTCGACCTCATCGAGTCGCACTCGTCGACCATCGTGTTCGCCAACTCACGTCGGCTCGCCGAGCGAATCACCTCCCGCATCAACGAGATCCACGCCGAGCGATCAGATGCCGAGATCGCCATTCCGTTCGCCCGGGCACACCATGGATCGGTATCCAAGGAGCAACGCGCCGAGGTCGAGGACGACCTCAAGACCGGAAGGCTGCGGGCCGTCGTCGCAACCTCGAGCCTCGAACTCGGGATCGACATGGGCGCGGTCGATCTCGTCATCCAGGTCGAGGCCCCACCCTCGGTCGCCAGCGGGCTGCAGCGGGTCGGCCGGGCCGGCCATCAGGTCGGCGAAGTCTCCCGCGGCGTGTTGCTGCCCAAGCACCGCACCGATCTGATCGGCTGCGCGGTAAGCGTGCAGCGCATGATCGCCGGTGAGATCGAAACCATGCGAGTGCCTACCAACCCGTTGGACATCCTCGCCCAGCACACCGTGGCGGCCTGTGCGCTGGAGCCCCTGAACGCCGAGACGTGGTTTGACACCGTGCGGCGCAGTGCCCCGTTCGCGACCCTGCCCCGCAGCGCCTACGAAGCCACCCTGGATCTTCTGAGCGGCAAGTATCCATCGACGGATTTCGCCGAACTTCGACCCCGACTGATTTATGACCGCGACACCGGCACCCTGACCGGCCGCCCGGGAGCGCAGCGACTGGCCGTCACCTCCGGCGGCGCGATCCCCGATCGCGGAATGTTCGCGGTGTATCTGGTGGGCGAAAAACCCTCGCGGGTAGGCGAACTCGACGAAGAGATGGTCTACGAATCCCG
>JBAXIA010000225.1:0-2771 GCA_037138615.1 Mycobacteriaceae bacterium
TACCGGCCCGCGGACGTCGGGTACGCCGGCGATGCCGTCCTCGGGGCGCGGATCGTGGAAAACCTCGCGTACGTGATCTAGCGGTATCGTCGTGTTATGACCCAATCTGATCGGAACACCGCCGAATGCTGCAGTCGGCTGTCGGCGGTGGCGGCTGCGATCGCAAACTCCGACCAAGCTACCCGCGGTGATTGGCTTGCCGAATCGGAAATCTGGGCAGAAGCCGATAAGGATCTTGACCGTCAGCTCTGATCACAGCATCGGTCGGGTTTCTGCACGACTGATTGCCCGCTAGCGCAGCGCCTCGCTGGGTACGTCGAAGCGTTCCTGGTAGGGGCGAACCCTTTCGCGAAGTTCCGCCGCATCCAGTCCGGTGTCGGCCCAGGTGTAGCGGTTGCCGCCGCGGTCACCGGGATGGGACGAAAGATGTTCGCGCATCAGTGTTTCGGCCGTCGACGACAGCTCCCGGCCGAGCTGCCCATAGATCGTCCTAATGGTGGCGAACGGGTCGCGCATGAAGTCAGCGAACTGGACATTGATGATCCGGCTTGCGTTGACTGCTCCCTCGTCGAACGATTGAAGTTCCCGGTTGAGTCCGAGCACGATCTCCTCGCTGCACTGCGCGGCGGACTCTGGGATGGTCGGGTTGTCGCTGGCGAGCCTGCGAAGGTGACACATCAGCGCGCTCGTCGAGCTCATCACCACCAGCGGATCGCGGTGGGTCTGGACCAGCAGCGCATCTGAATATTCGGCCAGCAGTTCGGTGAGCTGCCACAGGTGTGCCGGGGTCTTCAACAACCACTGCCCGGGCACGCCGGACTGCAAGTGCTGCAAATACTTTCGGTGATACCGGTAGGCGGGGGAGTGGTCGGCTTCATGCATCAGCCACCGCTGATAGTTCGGCAGCCGGTACTGCACGGTAAAGATCATGCTGCAGAAGGTGCCGGCGAAGATCCGCACACACTCCTGTCCGACGCGTGCGTCCATCGGGTGGAACTTCATGAAACCCGGTATCAACTGCTCGGTCATCTCCAACTGAGCCTGGGTCTCGTCGATACGCGGATCGGTGTAGTAGGTGGAAGGTTGCGGTACGGGGTAGGGGTGATCCACCTCCCAGGTTAGCGGTGCGCGCAGAGCGGGATCCTGAGCGAGCAGGTCGTAGAGGATCGTGGTGCCGGTGCGGGGCTGGCCGATGATGACGATGGGTCGCTCGATGTGCTGATTGGCCACCGCGGGATGGTCCTTGCGCCAGGCGGTGATCTGCAGGCGGTTGCGCAGCGGCATGATCACGTCAGCGGCTGCCACCTCCACTCCGATGGGGGACAGATCGGCTTCGCCGACGAGATCGTCGACGAGCCGCGACAGGTTCTCTCGCCAGCCGTCGGCGTCACCGAAGTCGTCGCTGCCGGCCAACTCGCAGGCCTGCTCGATCAACCGGTCCGGGTCGAGTCTTTCGGCGGCGGCGTTGCTCATCGGGTGACCTTTCCATCCAGTACGCGCACCGTGACGTCAGGTGCCTGTGGGTTGTCCAGCCAGCGCACGGTAACGAAACCCCGTGTGCGCCCACCGGTATCGAGCCAATGTCCGTGCCCGTCGTCACGCGCACCGATCGCCAGGCGCACCGTACCGTCGGCGTCGGGTTCGATTCCGCGGTTGGTCACCGAACTGTGGCGCACCAGTGGCTCCAGGCACTCGTGCCAGATGCTCTCCAATGTGACTGACCAGTATCGGGTTTCGGGCGGCCGGAACTGCAGTTGCAACGTCTGGTCGGGCTCAAGGTCGAAAAGTCCGAGCATGTAGAGATTGTCGGGTGTGGTGTTCTCACCACCCAGGCTTTCCGATCCGGAGGTGATCAGAATGTTTGGCGTCTCGAGCAGATCGGGTCGCACGGTGCGGTGCAGCGTGGCGAGTTTGACGATCGTCCAGCCCATCGCGGTCAGCTGATCGGCCAGTAACTCGTCGGTCAACACCGGTGGAGGTGTGGGCGCACCTGAGCGGGTGATGTGCAGTGCGGCCGGGACTTGGGTGTCCGGATCGGCGATGTAGTCACGCACGACGATCGAGGAGGCGTCGGCAGGGATCTCGATCCACTGCGCGCCGGCCAGATCGGCGTCATCGGGCCGGCTCGCGGCGAAGACGACGTCGATGCCCCCGGCGGCGTCGAGCACCAGATCGCGGTCGCCGAGGTAGTTGCTCATCCGTCGCGGTGTCATTCCGGTGCCGGCCAGCACCTGCAGTCCGAGGTAGGTCGAGGTGCCGCGGGTGCCGGTGAGCCGGTAGGCGCGGTCCCCGGCGATCATGGCCAGCCAGTAGGCCCCGTGCGGGTTGGGCCCGCCGACGAACCGGAACGGGGTGCACATCGAGACGAAATGTGGGTGGTCGGGATCGGTGTCCACCGAGAGTTCGGTGCACAGCGCGCTAACCCGGTTGAGCAGGCGAATGCCTTCGAGCAGCTCGCGTTCGTCACGGGCGTCGGAGGTGATCTGGGCGGTCAGGTCGTCGAGGACCTTCCGGACGAAACCCCAGGCTTCCAGTGACTTCTCGCCGCGCAGGTCCTGCGTCATGTCTTCGGGCCTCGGGTCTGTCGGGTGTCTGGCGTAGACTTATGAGTCTGGCTGAGGTTCGGCCAGGGTGCGAGGGGCTGATCGGTTTCGACTTCGCGCATCGAATCAAGAGAAGCGTGCCGGTGCAGGCAAATGACCACCGTAAGCGTCGTTGCAACCAATTAAGCGCCGATTCCAATCAGCGCGACTACGCCCTCGCTGCCTAAG
>JBAXIA010000226.1:0-2697 GCA_037138615.1 Mycobacteriaceae bacterium
GCCACGGCGGCGATCGGGATTCCATAGAACCACTGGTGCGAGCCGACACCCATGTACCAGGTCGCCGGCAGGATCAGCAGTTGAGTGAACACCGCGATGCCGCGGCCCCACCGCCGGCCAGTCCACAGCGCCCAGGCCGCGGCCAGCACCGCCGCGCCGAGGATGCCGAACCAGGCCGCATTGCCGAACCCGTTGACGATGTGCTGATCGGTCCCGGTCAATCCGCGTGCCACGAAGACCACCGCGGTGACCAGACCTGCCGCGCCCTCGGCACCCACCAGCAAGGCTGCCCAACGGACCACCGCCGGAGTGTCCCCGCGTGACATCACACCCACGCACCAGAGCCTAAAGGTGACGTTAGGCTCACTGCTCGTGCGTGCCGTGCTGATCGTGAACCCGAACGCCACCTCGACGACGCCGGCGGGCCGCGACCTGGTCGCGCATGCACTGAAGAGCCGGACCGAACTCGTCGTCGCCCACACCGACCACCGCGGCCACGCCATCGAGATCGCCGAGGTGGCCAAACGGGACGGAACCGACGTGATCATCGTGCACGGCGGCGACGGCACGGTGAACGAAGTGGTCAACGGTCTGCTGGGCACGCCAGGACCGGACCGGCCGGCGCCTGAGACCCTGCCCGCGGTCGCGGTGGTGCCGGGCGGGTCCGCCAATGTCTTCGCCCGCGCGCTGGGCATCAGCCCCGACCCCATCGAGGCCACCAATCAGCTGATCGACCTGCTCGGCGCACACCGCCGCGGCGGGCCGTGGCGGCGCATCGGGTTGATGGACTGTGTGGAGCGCTGGGCGGTCTTCACCGCCGGTATGGGTGTGGACGGCGACGTCGTGGCCGCCGTCGAGGCCCAACGGGCCAGGGGCCGCAAGGTCACCGCCGGCCGCTATATCCGCATCGCCGTACGCGAGATGCTGGGCAGCGCGCGAGACGAACCCCTGCTCACGGTGAGACTGCCCGGCCGCGATCCGATTTCGGGCGTGCATTTCGCGTTCGTCTCCAACGCCAGCCCATGGACCTACGCCAACACCCGCCCGGTCTGGACCAACCCCGACACCAGCTTCGAGAACGGCCTGGGGATATTCGCCGTCACCAGTATGAACATCGTGGCCAACCTGCTGGTGGTGCGGCGGATGCTGGCAACGGACGCCCCGATCAAGGGCAAACACCTGATCCGGGAAGACGACGTGGCGTGGGTGCGGATCACCTCGGCCGAACCGATCGCCTGCCAGGTCGACGGTGACTTCCTCGGCATGCGCGACGATATGACGTTCACCGCCGTCCCGGAGGCGCTGGCGGTTGTCGCGCCAACCCAAAATTAGGTCACTGAGCTGGGAGAATCACCTAAACGGCGCACAGACGCGGGCAGTGTAGTACAAAGGGAACAGGTTCAGGTAACCCACCCCTCGGAGTGAGGTTGCCCACGATTCGACGGAGTTCTATTGACAACCGTTGAGCCTGTGGAACCATCGGATGTAACAGTGCAACAACATTTGTGTGTGCACGCGTTAACGGCCTAGGAGCAACGGGGGCAACCCCGTCGCCTGCCGCACACACCGAGGACGATGAGGAGTAGGGAAAAATGGATTGGCGCCACAATGCGGTCTGTCGCGACGAGGATCCGGAACTGTTCTTCCCGGTCGGGAACAGCGGACCGGCCTTGGCCCAGATCGCTGACGCGAAGCTCGTCTGCAACCGGTGCCCGGTGACGGCTGAATGCCTGACCTGGGCGTTGGATTCCGGGCAGGATGCCGGCGTCTGGGGCGGGATGAGCGAGGACGAGCGCCGCGCTCTCAAGCGCCGCAACGCCCGTACCCGGGCCCGTACCGGCGTCTGAGTTCCCACGATTTAGCACTTCGGCCCCGGCACTGAGCCGGGGCCGAAGTCTTTTTTCGGCTACGTCAGCGTTCCCCGGCCGGCCCGCCGCCCGATCGGCACGCGGACGACGACATCGGTACCCCCGTCGGCGTTCGGGCGCATCTCCAGCGAGCCATCAAGTTCGGCCGACATCAACGTCCGCACGATCTGAAGGCCCAATCGGTCCGATGTCTCGACATCGAACCCCTCCGGCAGCCCGCGCCCGTCATCACCGACGACTATGTCGAGCCAACGGGCCGAGCGATCGGCTTTGATCACGACACGTCCCCGTCGGTCGGCCGGATCGAAGGCGTGCTCGATGGCGTTCTGCACCAACTCGGTGACCACCATGACCAAAGCGGTGGCGCGGTCGGCATCGAGGACGCCCATGGAGCCTTCACGTTGGATACGGATCGGGGTATCCACCCGGGCGACGTCATTCATGATCGGCAGGATCCGGTCGATCACCTCATCGAGATTGACCTCCTCGTCAACCGACATCGACAACGCCTCGTGCACCTGGGCGATCGCAGCGACCCGTCGCACCGACTCGATCAGCGCCTCACGGCCCTCGATGTTGTTGGTGCGGCGCGCCTGAAGTCGCAACAGCGCCGCCACCGTCTGCAGGTTGTTCTTCACCCGGTGATGGATCTCGCGGATCGTCGCATCCTTGGACAGCAACGCCCGGTCACGCCGCTTGACCTCGGTGACATCCCGGATCAATACGGCCGCCCCCGCCGAGGCGCCGCGCGCCACCAACGGCAGGGTGCGCAGCAGCACGGCCGCCCCGCCCGCATCGACCTCGAGTCGCATACCGGATCCGCCGGTCA
>JBAXIA010000227.1:0-2667 GCA_037138615.1 Mycobacteriaceae bacterium
TCCGGATGATCACGCTGTCGAGGAAGCTGCAGCCGGAACCCAGTGAGCGCCCGGCGCGGCCGCACATTGCGCACTGGATCCGCTGGTTGTCGGTTCCGATCATCCTGGGTTGGTTGGCCCTGACGTTCATCACCAACACCGTTGTGCCCCAGGTCGAGGTGGTGGGCCAGGAACAGTCGGTTCCGATGGCCGCGCCCGACGCTCCGTCGACAATCGCGATGAACAAGATCGGCAAGACGTTTCAGGAGTTCAACTCGAACACCTCGGTGATGATCGTGCTCGAATCCGATCAGCCACTCGGCGATTCTGCTCACCAGTACTACAACCAGGTCGTCAAGAAACTCGAGGCCGACACCACCCACGTCGAGCACGTCCAGGACTTCTGGAGTGATCCGCTCACTGCGGCAGGATCGCAGAGCGCTGATAGCAAAGCGGCATATGTTCAGGTCTATCTCGCCGGCAACATGGGTGAAGGTCTGTCCAACGAATCGGTGGAAGCCGCCAAGAAGATCGTGGACAGCGTGCCCGCCCCGCCGGGCGTCAAGACCTATGTCACCGGGCCGTCGGCACTGATCGCGGACACCCATATCGCCGGTGACCGAAGCTTGAAGTTGATCACCGGGCTGACGTTCGGCGTGATCACACTCATGCTGCTGTTCGTCTATCGGTCCATCGTCACGGTGCTGCTGGCGCTGTTCATGGTCTTTCTCGAATTGGCCGCTGCGCGTGGCACGGTCGCATTCCTCGGCCACTTCCACCTGATCGGGCTGTCGACCTTCGCGGTGAACCTGCTGACCATGGTCGCGATCGCTGCGGGTACCGATTACGCGATCTTTCTGTTCGGCCGGTATCAGGAAGCCAGGAGCAAGGGCAAGGACTCCGAGTCCGCCTATTACGAGATGTATCACGGCACCGCGCACGTCATTCTGGGGTCCGGGCTGACCATCGCGGGGGCAATGTTCTGCCTGTACTTCACCCGGAGCCCGATGTTTCAGTCGATGGGCGTACCGCTGGCGATCGGCCTGGTGATCGTGGTGGCCGCGGCAGTCACGCTGGGTCCGGCCGTCGTCACGGTCGCAACTCATTTCGGCCGGCTGGAACCCAAACGCGCGCTGCGGGAGCGTTTCTGGCGACGTATCGGAGCGGCCGTCGTGCGCTGGCCCGGCCCCATCCTGGTGGGCACAGTTGCACTATCGCTCGTTGGTCTGCTCGCACTGCCCGGTTATCGGACCGACTACAACGACCGCCACTACCTACCCTCGGACATCCCGGCAGCCGAAGGATTCGCTGCCGCCGAACGGCACTTTCCGTCCGCCCGGCTCAGCCCGGAGATGCTGATGATCGAGAGCGATCACGACATGCGCAACTCGGCGGACTTCCTGGTGATCGACCGGGTCGCGAAATCCATGTTCCACCAGCCGGGTATCGGGCGCGTGACGACCATCACCCGCCCGTTGGGTACCCCGGTGGAGCACAGCTCGATCCCGTTCATGCTTGGTATGCAGGGCACCACCCAGACCTTGAACATGTCGTTTCTGCAGGACCGAATGAAAGACATGCTCAAGCAGGGTGACGACTTGCAGGTCACCATCGACAATATGTCGCAGATGTATGTGCTGATGGGCCAACTCAACGCCGTCACTCATGACATGGTCGGCAAGATGCAGATGACGCAGAACGACATTCAAGATCTGCGTGACCACATCGCAGATTTCGACGATTTCTTCCGACCGGTTCGCAATTACTTCTACTGGGAGCCGCACTGTTTCGACATCCCGGTTTGCTGGTCCATCCGTTCGGTGTTCGACACCATCGATGGCGTCGACACGATGACCGATGACATCCAGGCCCTGATGCCGAGCCTGTATCAACTCGACACCCTCACCGGGCAGTTGCGCACGCTCATGCCGCCGATGATCGCCACCATGCAGTCGATGAAGACAATGCAGTTGACGATGCAGAGCACCCAAGCCGGGATGTACGACCAGATCCAGGCGATGCAGGACAACCAGGGCGCAATGGGCAAGGCTTTTGATACGGCCAAGAACGACGACTCGTTCTATCTGCCGCCCGAGGTCTTTGACAATCCCGACTTCAAACGTGGGATGAAGATGTTCCTGTCCCCGGATGGAAAAGCGGTGCGGTTCATCATCTCTCACGAAGGTGATCCGATGTCGCCGGAAGGTCTCACCCACATCGACACCATCAGGAATGCTGCGTTCGAGGCGATCAAGGGCACACCGCTGGAGGGCTCGAAGATCTATCTGGCCGGCACTGCGGCCGCCTACAAGGATATGCAGGAGAGCGCCAACTATGACCTGATGATTGCCGGCCTGTCGGCGCTCTGCCTGATCTTCATCATCATGCTGATCATCACCCGCAGTGTTGTGGCTGCCGCGGTGATCGTGGGTACCGTCGTGATCTCGCTGGGTACCTCGTTCGGCCTATCGGTCCTCATCTGGCAGGACCTGCTGGGACATCCGCTGCACTGGATGGTGCTGGTGATGTCGGTGATCATCCTGCTGGCCGTGGGCTCGGACTACAACCTGCTGCTGGTTGCCCGGTTCAAGGAAGAAATACATGCCGGACTCAACACCGGGATCATCCGGGCAATGGGCGGTAGCGGCTCGGTGGTTACCTCGGCCGGTCTGGTTTTCGCGGTGACGA
>JBAXIA010000228.1:0-2667 GCA_037138615.1 Mycobacteriaceae bacterium
TCGTCACCGCGAAAACCAGACCGGCCGAGGTAACCACCGAGCCGCTACCGCCCATGGCCCGGATGATCCCGGTGTTCAGACCGGCTCCGATCTCCTCCTTGAACCGCGCCACCAGCAGCAGGTTGTAGTCCGAACCCACCGCCAGCAGGATGATCACCGACATCACCAGCACCATCCAGTGCAGCGGTTGCCCCAGCAGGTCCTGCCAGATCAGGACCGACAACCCGAACGAGGTGCCCAGTGAGATCACCACTGTGCCCACGATCACGGCTGCGGCCACCACGCTGCGCGTGATGATCAACATGATGACGAAAATCAGCGCAAGCGCCGAGACCCCGGCGATCATCAAGTCATAGTTCGCGCTGTCCTGCATATCCTTGAAGCTGGCTGCGGTACCCGCCAGGTAGATCTTCGAACCCTCGAGTGGGGTGCCCTTGATCGCCTCGAACGCCGCACTCTTCAGCGTAGCGATGTGGCTGAGGCCCTCCGGCGACATCGGGTCACCCTCATGGGCGATGATGAATCGCACCGATTTACCGTCCGGCGACAGGAACATCTTCATACCGCGCTTGAAGTCCGGGTTGTCGAAAACTTCCGGCGGCAGGTAGAACGAATCGTCGTTCTTGGACTCGTTGAATGCCTTACCCATCGCGCTCTGGTTGTCCTGCATTGCCGCCATCTGGTCGTACATGCCGGACTGTGTGCTCTGCATCGTCAGCTGCATGGTCCGCATGGAAGTCATGGTGGCGATCATCGGTGGCATCAATGTGCGCAGCTGCGCGGTGAGTGTGTCGAGTTGCGCGAGACTGGGGAGCAGCAGCTGGACGTCGTCGGTCATCGTGTCGACGCCGTCGATGGTGTCGAACACCGACCTAATCGACCAGCAGACCGGGATGTCGAAACAGTGCGGTTCCCAATAGAAGTAATTGCGAACCGGCCGGAAGAAGTCATCGAAATCAGCAATGTGATCGCGCAGATCAGCGATGTCGTTCGCCGTCAGGTTCATCTTGCCGACCATGTCGTGGGTGACGGCGTTGAGTTGGCCCATCAGCTCATACATCTGAGACATATTGTCTATGGTGGCCTGCAGATCATCGCCCTGCTTGAGCATGTCCTTCATCCGGTCATCCAGGAAGGACTGGTTCAACGCCTGGGTGGTGCCCTGCATGCCGAGCATGAACGGGATCGAGCTGTTCTCGATCGGGCTGCCGAGCGGTCGGGTGATGGTCGTCACCCGGCCGATGCCGGGCTGGCGGAACATCGCCTTGGCAACGCGGTCGATCACCAAGAAGTCCGCCGAATTGCGCAGATCGTGATCACTCTCGATCATCAGCAGTTCCGGGCTCAGCCGCGCCGACGGAAAATGCCGTTCAGCGGCCGCAAAACCCTGCGCGGCCGGAATGTCATCCGGTAGGTAATGCCGATCGTTGTAGTCGGTTCGGTAGCCGGGCAATGCCAGCAGACCAACAAGCGACAGCGCAACCGTCCCGATCAGAATCGGGCCGGGCCAGCGAACCACCGCGGCGCCGATGCGGCGCCATAACCGTTCCCGCATAGCACGTTTGGGTTCCAGGGCGCCAAAATGACTGGCGACCGTCACCACGGCCGGTCCGAGCGTGAGTGCTGCGGCCACGACGACGACCATGCCGATCGCCAGCGGTACGCCCATTGATTGGAACATCGGACTTCGAGTGAAGTGCAGACAGAACATCGCACCCGCGATCGTCAGACCCGATCCGAGGATGACATGGGTGGTTCCGTGAAACATCTCGTAATAGGCGGCTTCGCGGTCCCGCCCCTTGCCTCGCGCTTCCTGGTAACGGCCCAACAGGAAGATCGCGTAATCGGTGCCCGCCGCGATCGCGACCATGGTCAGCAGGTTCACCGCGAACGTCGACAAACCGATCAGGTGGTAATGCCCGAGGAACGCCACCACACCGCGGCCGACGGCCAACTCGAGGAACACCATGGCCAGTGCGAGCACCACCGTCACGATGGACCTGTAGACGAAAAGCAGCATTAACAAGATCACGCCGAAGGTCAACATCGTGATCAATTGCAGGCTGCGGTCACCGGCGATGTGAGTATCGGCAATCAGCGCAGCCGGTCCGGTGACATAGGTTTTGACGCCAGGCGGCGCGGGCACACTGTCCACGATGGTCTTGGCGGCTTCCACCGACTCGTTGGCTAGGCCCTCGCCCATATTGCCGGCCAGATAGACCTGGACATAGGCGGCCTTGCCGTCGGAACTCTGCGAACCGGCCGCCGTCAACGGGTCTCCCCAGAAGTCCTGGACGTGCTCGACGTGGGTGGTGTCAGCACTCAGCTTTTCAATGATCTCGTCGTAGTACCGATGGGCCGACTCGCCAAGAGGCTCAGTGCCCTCGAGGACGATCATCACTGCGGTATTGGACTTGAACTCGCCGAAGACCTCGCCAATCCGGTTCATCGCGATGGTCGACGGGGCGTTCTGGTCGGCCATCGGCACCGACTGCGCCTGGCCGACCACCTCGATTTGCGGCACCGCGGTGTTGGTGACGACGGCCAGGGCCAGCCAGGCGATGATGATCGGTATCGACAACCAGCGGATCCAGTGCGCGATGTGTGGCCGAGCCGGGCGCTCACTGGGTTCCGGCTGCAGCTTCCTCGACAGCGTGATCATCCGGA
>JBAXIA010000229.1:0-2577 GCA_037138615.1 Mycobacteriaceae bacterium
GATTCGCTCACCACTGCATACGGACTGCGCGCCGCCGAGGAGGGCATCAGTGGATATCCGCAAATAGTCTCGCCATTTATCGGCAGCTTCACGCTGCCCGCGAACTATCTCGCCGGCCGACCGGATCTAGCGATGCAGCAGATGCTGGCCACCTGGGGCTACATGGCCGATAGCAGCCCCGGCACCACCTGGGAGCGAATCAACCTTCCCAACGGAGACCTGTCGGCCAGCCAGCTGCGGTATCTGTTCGGCGACTCGGCATCGCATGCCTGGAGCACCGGCGCCACCTCGGCGCTGTCCGATTACGTCCTGGGTGTCACCCCCACCGATGTCGCCTACCGCAGCTGGCAGGTCAAGCCGTTCCCGCAGGGGCTGACATTCGCCCAGGGCCGGGTGCCGACGGCGCAGGGCGCGATCGGAGTGCGCTGGGATCACAGCGACACCGCGTTCCGGATGACCGTCGAAGCACCGAACGGCGCGGCGGGAACGGTCGCGATACCGAAGTTGGGCGCGCCACGCATCATCTATCGGAACGGGTCCCAGGCCACGCCCGCCTACGAGGACGACAGCTACGCGTACTTCACCGGGGTGACCGGATCGAATACCTGGGCATGGTCGACGTCACCCTAAGGTTTCGCTTCGGCTGATCAGCACGGGTTGACCAACGTTAGTTGACCAACCCTGATCATCTGCTTACGATCGCGGTATGAAGCAGGTCAAAGTGCAGTATGCGAAGACGCATCTCTCGGCGCTTCTGGCAGCCGTCGAACGGGGTGAGGAGTTCGTGATCGCCCGCGGGGACCACCCTGCAGCACGACTGGTTCCGATGGAAGCGCGGCAGTCGCGAGAGTTGGGATTCGTGTCCTACTCGGTGCCGGACGAGTTTCTCGATGCCCTGCCCGACGAGGAACTCGCGGCCTGGGAGGGCAACGGTTGACCTATCTGCTCGATACCCACGTCGTGCTGTGGGCGCTGACAGATCCGACACGCCTCGGACGGACAGCGCGTGACGTCATCGAGAACCGTTCATCTCGACTCATCGTCTCCGCGGTGTCGGCGTGGGAAATCACCACGAAGCATCGGCTGGGAAAACTGCCGCAGGCCGACGTTCTGCTGGGCGGCTACGCGAAGCACCTCGATCGTCTGGGAGTCATCAGACTTTCGGTAACCGAGGACCATGCACTGCTCGCCGGACGCCTCGACTGGAACCATCGCGATCCGTTCGACCGCATGCTCGCCGCGCAGGCGATGATCGAGTCCCTGGTGATCATCACCGGAGACCCCGCCTTCGCCGGCTGCCCCGGCGTACCGACCCTGTGGTGAGGTGTGCGTCCTCGCCTTCCTCTTCACTCCGCCGGCGTCGCTGAGCGGCGTCGACGCCTGCCGTCGACCATCTACACAAGGCCGAGCCCGACCTCGTCGAACTTCTTAGCGCCGCTGAAGTCGGCTGCCACTCCTTGATCGCCCAAGAGATCGCACTTGGCTCGCTGCGGCAGCGCGAGGTCGTTCTCGATCTTCTCGCCAACCTCTATCAGTTTCCGACGATCGAGCACCGTGAGATCCTCCACCTCGCCGATCGGCACCGGCTGTGGGGCCGCGGGCTGAATGTGATCGACGTGCACCTGATGGCCGCCGCGGCCGTGACCCCCGGCTCGGCGCTGTGGACGCGGGACAAGCGCCTGAAATCAGCGTGCGCTGACGTCGAGGTGGCGTTGTTCTATTGGCTACGCAGTCAGGTAGGCGATCAACGCCCGGCGGATCGTCTCGCCGCGGGTTACTCCGTCTAGCGCAGAGCGCTCGTCTACCAGGAGCACCAGGTCATCAGGGAGTCGGGCGGAATACGTGCTCGACGCCTCATCGCCGATCGATGGCCGCCCGCGTCGGCGTAATTTCTTCTCGCCGATGCCTCGTTCCGCCTCAGCGACGAGCCGTTCGATTGTTTTGGCATCCACCCGATTGGGAAGCAAGCTCGAACGTGATGGCACTACCGCAACCTTCTGCAAGCGTTTGCGCGGTTGGGCCTTCTTGACGACCTTGCGCGCCCGTGCCTTCTTGGTGGGTTCAATACCGTTGGTCATAGTCATTCTCTGCCTCGCGCTCGGAGGGCTTTGTCTAGTTCCTGTGGACGCGCCTTCATACAGTGAATGACCAGATCCCTATCTGACATATGCAGGACGAGAATCTCAAGCAACGTGGCGTCCGGGTCGAATCCGAATATCAATGTTCGTGGTGGGTCCTTATCGATAATGTGTCGGGCGAGGTACACATGGCCCAGTGCGCGACGAATGCTTTCTTCGGTAAATCCGTGTTTCAAGGCCGACGGCCCGACTTCCACCAACCTCATGAATATCGTAACACGATAATCGCGCCTTGCGCGGCGCAACGAACATTGAGCACCCGGTCGCCGACATTCATGTCCCACTCCGTATCGATCCGTCGAGGTCGAAGTTAGAGCCGGGGTCCGACAAGCCAAGCCCACCTGACCGACGTTGAGCAGCCAGTCGCGTATCGGGCAGGCTGTGCGATGTGGATACGCCGATGAGGATCATGACGTGGAACGTCCAGGGCCGCATCGGC
>JBAXIA010000230.1:0-2565 GCA_037138615.1 Mycobacteriaceae bacterium
ACTGCCATCTCGGAGTGCTCGCCTTTGAGGGACGGTCGATAGGAGTAGACCCTGGCGATCGCCATCTGGATATCGGTCAGCCGGTCCCGTGCCGATCTGGTCACAACGCGATGGCCTGGCTTCGGGCAGATTCCGAAACGCCGTCTTTGAGAAGGTCTTCGCAGGCGACATCGACTGGCATCTTGAGTAACTTTTCCAGTTCCAACCGGATGCCCGAAAGCCGGGACAATCTACTACCGGACCCTTCGGGGGCGAGGTCTAGCAGTAGGTCGACATCACTGTCAGGTCCTGCGTTACCCTGCGCGATCGACCCGAATAACCGGGGATTGCTCGCACCGTAGCTGGCTAGCACATCGCTTATTTCCTTCCGGTGCTCGCGCAGCCGGGTCAATGCCAGTTCACTCGCAAGGCTAGCCATTCTGAGGATTCTACGGACGTTCAAGGTCAATCCGGCTGCGCTGGTTATCGCTAAATGGGAGACGCAGCGTCCTGGATTTCTGTTGACGGCGTCAACACCTCTCACGTTTCCGCAGGTGTTTTCGCGTCGTCTGACGTACTTTCGCGTCGTCGGATCCAGCATTCGCAGTGTTCAGGGCACTTTTCAGAGCGGGTTCGATTCCCGGCAGCTTCACCAAGGACAGGCCAGGCCGCAAGGCCTGGCCTGCTTTGTTTCTTGTCAACACTTTCGTCAACAGTGCGGCAGTGCGCCGCGTGACAATTCTCGACAGTGACGATTAAGGCTAGGGAGCCTTTCGGCGCGGTCAGTGGCGGTGGCTGTCGAGTCGGTCGATGCCCAGCATCAGGTCGAGGCCGTAGGTGAATTCGTCGGCGATTGTCATCGGCAGTGCGCCGGAGGCGACGGTCTCGGCGGTGGCGGGGAAGCGGATGGGGTCGGCACCGGGAATGTCGAGGGTCGACGCCACCTCGTCATTGACGCGCAGTTGAACGGCGAACCCGATCACGTAGTGGGCCACGGTGGCGTAGAGACGTCCCGCGGTCTCCGGGGTGAACCCATCGCGCAGCAGGACCGCGAGGAACTGTTCCCGGCCCGCCAACGTCCCCCGCCCTAGCGGCCGGTTTTCGATTAGCAGCGGGGCGAGGTTGGGGTGCGCTGCCAGGGTGTCGAACAGTTGATGCGCGAGGAACTTGCAGACCTGCTGCCATGTCCCACTGGGGGCATCGCTGTCGATCTCGCCGAGCACTCGGTCGATCACGGCGGCGATCAGTGCCGCCCGGTTCGTGAAGTGCCGGTAGAGGGTGGTGGTCCCGGATTCCAGGTGGGTGGCCAGGGCCCGCATGGTCAGCGCCTCGGCTCCGCGGCTGTCGATGATGTCGAGTGCGGCAGTGAGGATGACTTCGCGGTCGAGGGGTCGGCGGCTGCCTCGGATACGTATCGCCGGCGCAATAGCGCTCACAGCGGACGACTGAGGTGTCATGCCTTTCAGTATCGCTATTGACGACCATGACACACCGTGGATACAGTGTTCCCATAGGTTTATCATCGCATGTCCACAAAATTTGCTTAGTCGCATGTCACTCGGAGGGCATTCATGTCATTCACTCGCGTTGATCTGACGTTGCCATCCACCACAAAGACGGCTTACCGGTCAGCACACCGTCGCCGGCAACCGTATGCCTGGCTGGGTGCTAGCGCGCTGACGTTGGGTGTGGGGGCGGCGTTGGCTGGTGCCGGGGTGGCTCACGCCGAGACCGGAACATCAGATTCGCCGTCAGTGGGCGGTCATGTGAGTCGCGGTGCGTCGGCGACCGCGAACGGTGGTGTAGCGCAGCGGCCTTCGGGTGCAGGGGCCAGTCGGGTGGGTGTATCGGGTTCGCGCCCGGCAGCAGCAGTGTCGCGGAGCGCGACGGGTTCGGCTGCCCGCGTGGCGGTGCGCCCGACGGCGAGTGCGATCCGCGCGGGCGGCCCGTCTGCCTCCGCGACGTGGCAGCCGGGAAGCATTCTGCAGGCCCTTTTCCACAATGGCACCGCTGCCAGTCCCAATGGTGGGTACCTAGTGGGCAACGGCTTTTCCTATAGCTCCGCGACGTGCCCGACCGGTTCCTGCAACGGCGGCAATGGTGGACTTCTGGGCAACGGCGGGGATGCCTATAACGGCGGTTTCGGCGGTAACGCTGGCTGGTTCGGCCACGGCGGTCGTGGCGGGGATGCGGTCTCGGCGGCTGATGGCGGCACGACGGCTAATGGCGGCGACGGTGGTGCGGGCGGGTTGTTCCTCGGCTCTGGCGGGGACGGTGGATCGGGCGCACTTGCTTCGGGCGGATTGGGGGGCCGTGGCGGTAGCGCCGGTGCGATCTCCCTGTTCGGCAACGGCGGGGCAGGTGGGGCAGGAGGAACCGGGGCCGACAGTGTTGTTGTTGTTCCTGCCGGTATCAACTGGACTCTGCAGACCTCCGCCGCGAATAGCATTTGGACCCAGGTGGCCTACGGCAATGGGCAGTTCGTGGCGGTGGCCGCCGCTGGAACCGACCGAGTCATGACCTCCCCTGATGGCATCACCTGGACCAGTCGCACCGCCGCCGAAGCCAACTTCTGGCAAGCGGTGG
>JBAXIA010000231.1:0-2541 GCA_037138615.1 Mycobacteriaceae bacterium
ACAACGACCCACAAACGGTCAAGGTCTTTGGAAGGACCAGCGCAGCACAGCTGCCTCCCGGGCGCGGCTTACTGGTCACCAACGACGGTGCCATCGAAGGCGTCCTGGTGGGAACGCCGTGACAACAGCCGGGCACCGAGGGCACTAGTTCGACAGTTGGATTCGGCTGAACCGCTCCAGTTGTGCCGGCGGTCCATCAACAGATGTCGGCGGCATCACCAGGGTGACACCGTCGATCACCCGAAGGACGTTATGGGTCTGCCGATCGAAGTTCAGGGTTCCATGCTGGAAGTTCTGCACAATCCACTCGGGCTCGGCAATCTCGCCGCTGGTCGGTAGACCCAGAGCGCCAAGCTCGTAGCCCAGCGAGGCCCACGCCTCGTAGATCGCGCCGGTAAGTGGCTGGGCATCGGTGGCCGGTGACCAGTACATGGCACCCCGCTCGAATGTCGCGTAGCGGGTGCCCCTATCGCCTGCCGCCTCCGGCGAGGTAGGCATTCCCAGCGGGCTGACGGGGCCACCGTCGGCCTCCCAGCGGGCCAGGATCGCGCCACCCCGCAGAGATTCGGTGACGTCGGGGGGCCGATTGAAACCGGCGGCCAACGAGCGGATCTCGTCAAGTGCCGCGTAGCCGGCATTGCCCGGACACTCGGTGTTCCCGACGTCTCGGTGGGCGAAGATCTCCGGCAAGGTGACTGCATCGCCACCCGGTACAACGGTGTACTGGCCACCGGCTGACTTCAGTTGCACGGTGCTGAGCGGATTGACGCGATCGAGGCTCAACCGCCAGCCGAGCAACCGGCCCACCGTCTTGACCGTGATGTCGGGAGGAGCTTCTTCTTCGAAGTCGCCAATCATCGACACACCCCACACGTCGCGGTTGAACCCCCCGGTGTGAGAACCGAGTACGTCCTTGGTGATACCGCCGCCCCGACCCTCGAAGACCTGCCCGTACCTGTCCACCAGTGCGTTGTAGGCGATGTCGCACCACCCCAGTGTCATGGTGTGATACGCGTAAATCGACCGGACTATCGCCGCCGAATCCTCCGGCGCGTAATCGTTACCGGTGGCGGTGTGGTGTACGACGGCCGCACGGATTCCGGTTCCGTATGACGGCCCGCCGCACCGCATGCTTGTGCCGGCGCCCCACTGGGCGCGACTGATGATGTTGGGTGGCTGTCCTGGACCGAGTGCGGCGGTCGGGGGTGCCCACTGCGTGTCCACCGGGGATTGCGGCGGGGTGATCAGAACCGCCGAAATACTCTGCGCCAGAGGCTGTTCGGCGTTTGCCGGCACATAGCCCAGTTCGCGGCCGGCGTCGATGCCGGTGTCCGGTGGGGCGACGGTCACCGGAGCATCGTGCGGGCGGGTGACCGCGATCTGTACGGCGGTCGTGAGGCCGACGAAGACCGGATCTGTGCCACGCGGCCCGCCGTCGATACTGTCGTCGGAGTTGGACTCCAGGTTCTCCGTGTCGTACCAGGAGCCCCATGAGCCATCGGGTTGTTTGGCCCTAACCCGCGCGGAGGTTCCGGTGAGATCGTTTCCGGTCAATGCCACCATCGAAAACGGTGTCGCCTGGGTGAGCTCGCGGACCGTCTCCCCGCCGCCCACCCCCGCCAGAGGTTGCTGCACCAGGACGGTGTCATCCGCACTGGGGCCGTGATGGCCGCCGATTCCAGGCATGCCGTTGATCGCCAACGGCACCGCTACCACGGTCGCGGCGATGGCGGTGAGCAGGATCGTCGGCGTTGGACGACGGGACGGCACACAGCGATGTTACGTATGAGCTAGATGTTGCTGACGTTTCGACACGGACTATTGAGGACTATGTGACTATTGGGATCTGCAACGGCACCGCAGGGGCCTTTCCGGGTTGCCTCGACCGACCGGCCGGACCCACCCTGCGGTGCCGTTTCGTACAGGTCTTTCCGTGCAGCTCTCAGTGCTTTTTGATCGTCTAGCTCACTGCTGCGACGCCGGCGGCCTCAACCGCCGGAGCGGCTGCCGCCGGGGCGGCGGCTGCGGCAGACGCCGCACCCTGCATGGCCTGGGTGATGCCGGGCATCACGATGCCTTTCAGAAGGTCAATCGCTTGGCCCACGCCCAGCTGGTTAGCTGCACTGCTCAGATCGCTGATGATGCCTCCGGAACTGGCGGCCGGGGCCATCGGCATGCCGATCGACGGGTCTCCCAGGATCGGGTAGGTACCCGCCACCGGGCCCAGCGGAGCGCTGATCGGTTGCTCGATGGGCAGACCGATCGTGCCGGCCGACGGGCTGGTCAGCCCGGGATTGACGCCAATCTGCGGGGTCGTCAGGCCGGGGCTGGTCAGGCCGGGATCGGTCAGCGACGGGACCGCCGCTGCTGCCGGTGTGTTCAGACCCGGTGTGGTTAGACCCGGTGTGTTCAGGCCGGGCAGACCGGGCGTCGTCAGAGCGGGTTTGGTCAGGCCGGGTGTGGTGAGGCCGGGTGTGGTCAGGCCGGGTGTGGTGAGACCAGGTGTGGTCAGGCCGGGGGTAGTGAGAGCCGGCGAGGTCA
>JBAXIA010000232.1:0-2529 GCA_037138615.1 Mycobacteriaceae bacterium
GCGGTGGCGTTCTTCGTGCTCGCCGACATGCTCGATGGCGCGATGGCCCGTGAACGCGGCGGCGGGACGCGATTCGGTGCGGTACTCGACGCCACCTGCGACCGGATCAGCGACGGGGCGGTGTTCTGCGGGCTGGCGTGGTGGGCAGCGTTCGGGCTACACAATTCATCGCTGGTGGTGGCCACCCTGATCTGTCTGGTGACATCCCAGGTCATCTCCTATATCAAGGCCCGTGCCGAGGCGAGTGGGCTCGATGGTGGCGGCGGGCTGATCGAGCGGCCCGAGCGTTTAGTCATCGTGTTGCTCGGCACGTGGCTTTCTGATCTGCCGTCCTTTCCCGTCCCGATGGTGCTGCAGGTGACGATGTGGTCGCTGGCGGTCGCGAGCCTGGTGACCGTTGGGCAGCGTCTGCACGCCGTACGGAGCTCGCCCGGGGCCGTGGACATGATCGAGCAACCCGGCGGCGATCCGGGGAGCGGCGCACGGTGACCAAGTTGCCCTTTGGTGAGACTCTCACCGACTGGGGCTACGCCGGCGGGTGGCTCATGGTCCGTGCAATGCCGGACGTGTTGGCTCGCAACGTCTTCGATGTCGGAGCCTGGTACGCGGCACGCGACGGTGGGCCGAAACAGCTTCGACAAAACCTGGCCAGGGTGATCGGGACGACGCCTGCCGAGGTGCCTGATTCACTGATTCGCGCTTCGGTTGCGTCCTATGCCCGGTACTGGCGGGAGGCATTCCGCCTGCCGACGATGAACCAGGCTGAGTTGGCCAGGAGCTTGGACCGGGTGTTCATCGGAGCCGAGAAGTTCGCCATCGCACGTGAAGGTGGGCGCGGGGCGGTGATCGCGTTGCCACACAGCGGAAACTGGGATATGGCAGGGGTATGGCTGGCGCAGAATTACGGAACCTTCACCACCGTCGCTGAACGGTTGAAGCCGGAGTCACTCTACGACCGATTCATCGCGTATCGCGAGAGCCTGGGCTTCGAGGTGCTGCCGTTGACGGGAGGTGAGCGCCCACCCATGGAAGTGTTGGCTGAGCGGCTGCGCGCGAACAGATTCGTTTGTCTGATGGCGGACCGCGATCTCACCCGCTCGGGTGTGCCGGTGGACTTCTTCGGTGAGCTGACCAGGCTGCCGGCGGGCCCGGCGAAGTTGGCGATCGAGACCGGCGCGCCACTGCATCCGGCGCACGTCTATTACGACGGAGACGATTGCGTGGTTCAGATCGATGACGCCCTGGACACCAGTTCCGGTGACGTAGGTGTCATCACCCAGGCGCTCGCGGACCGATTCGCAGTGAATATCGCCGCTCATCCGCAGGATTGGCATATGTTGCAGCCGCAGTGGCTGGCCGATCTGAGCGAGGAACGCCGAGCACGGCTTGAGGGGATAGGCGACCGCTGATGCGCATCGGCATGGTGTGCCCTTACTCCTTCGACGTTAACGGGGGAGTTCAGTCGCAGGTACTCCAACTGGCCGAGGTGATGCGCGGGCGCGGCCACTACGTCAGCGTGCTCGCGCCATCCTCGCCGCACGTGAAGTTGCCCGACTACGTGGTCTCGGGCGGTAAGGCGGTGCCAATCCCATACAACGGCTCTGTCGCTCGTTTGCGCTTTGGTCCGGCCACCCACCGCATGGTCAAGCGCTGGCTCGCGGCAGGCGACTTCGACGTCCTGCATCTTCATGAGCCAAATGCCCCCAGCCTGTCACTTCTTGCATTGATGATCGCCGAGGGACCGATTGTGGCGACTTTTCACACCTCGACCACAAAGTCGTTGTCACTCAGTGTATTTCAGGGAATCCTGCGCCCCTGGAATGAGAAGATCATGGGCCGGATCGCAGTCTCGGATCTGGCCCGGCGCTGGCAGATCGAGGCACTGGGATCCGATGCCGTCCAGATCCCGAATGGCGTCGATGTGGCGTCATTCGCGGTTGCGCCGGTACTTCCGGGATACCCGCGATCGGGTAAGACCGTGTTGTTCCTCGGCCGTTTCGACGAACCACGCAAAGGAATGGCCGTGCTACTGGCGGCGCTACCCACACTAGTGGAACGTTTTCCCGAGATCGAGATACTGATCGTCGGGCGAGGTGATGAGGATGAATTGCGCCAAGAAGCCGGGGAACTGGCCGGACATCTGCGGCTCCTGGGTCAGGTCGACGATGCCGAGAAGGCGTCGGCGTTGCGTAGCGCTGACGTCTACTGCGCACCTCATACCGGCGGAGAGAGCTTCGGCATCGTGCTGGTGGAGGCGATGGCCGCCGGTACCCCGGTGGTGGCGAGCAACCTCGATGCCTTCCGCCGGGTGCTCGAAGACGGCTCCGCCGGCATGCTGGTGCCGGTAGAAGACTCTGCGGCACTGGCCCAGGCGTTGATCACGGTGCTGTCCGACGCGGAGCTGCGGGCCGGCTACGTCGATGCCGCATCGGCGGCCGTGAGCCAATACGACTGGCACGTTGTCGCCGACGACATTCTGATGGTCTACGAGACGGTGGCGGGCTCCGGTGCCCGGGTGACGGTGGGTAC
>JBAXIA010000233.1:0-2444 GCA_037138615.1 Mycobacteriaceae bacterium
CCTCGGGGAATTGGTCGTGCATGGCTGCCACCAGTGGCATGTTGGCCAGCATCGCGTCATGTTCGGCGCGGGCGCGTCCGTAGCGCGGATCGACACCGAACACGTCGGGTCCGCGGCCGCGGGCCGGAATGGGTTCCTGGCTCTCCCAATAGGGCAGGGCCCGCCGGCGCCGATCGGCTGCGAGCAGATTGACCAGGTGAGTGGTGCCGGATCGCGGCATACCCACCACGATGATGGGCTTCTCGATCTCGATGGACTCAATCTCCGGGTAGCGCGTGGTCAGATCTGACAGCGAGATCCGATTGCGAAGTAGGCGGACCACCCGCGCACGCAAGGTGCCGCGCGCCAGTTGGGTCAGTTCGGTGTCGGCCTCAATCGCTGCCATATGGGCCCCGAGGCGCGCCGCAAAGTCGGCGGTGTAATCCAGATCATCAGAACCCGCGCCGGCGATGGCGTCTTCGATCATCCGGTCGATATCGAAGGTGACCGGCCGCGATTCGGTGTATTCAAGAACCTGTCGCTGGACATCGGTCAGCCGGGGTGAGGTCAGATCGTCAAGGTCGATCGCCGCAGCCGGTGAACCCATGGCGAAGCCTCCACCCTCTTGCGTATGTCGACAATCCGACATACCGTTCGATATTGTGACATCGAAGGTAAGCCTCGAGCGGCCGCAGAGTCAAGCGTCGTCGCCGCCCACCGAGCGGGTCATCGCCGTGATTGAACTCCTGGGCCGCGAACCGGCCCGACAGTTCACGTTGGCCGAGATCTGTCGCAGCCTCGACATCAGTCGTGCCACCGGCCACGCCATCTTGACCACGCTGAGCGCCCACGACTGGGTCACCCGCGATCCCTCCACTGCGGCATACGCATGGGGCCCGGCGATGGCGAGTCTGACCAAACCGGCCGACTCCCTGATGTACCGCGGCGAACTCCAGACCTTGGCCGCACAGGTCGGCACGCAGGTCTCGCTCACCCGCCGCGAGGGTCGGTCATTGGTGGTCGTCGAGACGGTCGGCGAGTGCCTGACCGGACCGCGAATCAGCGCCGGCCTGCGAACTCCACTGGTGGCACCATTCGGCAGGGACTACGTCGCCTCCGCGACCGCCGATGTCCAGAAAACCTGGCTGGAGGCCATCGGTCAGCCCGATCCGGCATTGCGACGCCGAATGGCGGCAGTGCTCAAAGAAATTCGACACCGGGGCTTCGTCGTCGAACGGCTCACCCGCGAGTATGTGCGGGTTTACACCGCACTACGCGCACTCAGTGCAGACGGGGAAATCGATTCCATTACAATGCAATTGGCCCGGGCATTCGCTGACCTCACCACCATTGATGTACTGGCCGACGAGATGGACAACGCGGCCGCCCACAGTGTCGCCACGATCTCTGCACCCATCATGGACACCGATGGTGCTGTCGTCATGTCGGTCACCGCTGCGGTCTTCAGCACCCTCAGAAGTGATGCCATTGGCGACCTCGGAGCGAAGGTGCGTCACACGGCGCACAGCATCGAAACCCGAATCGCCCATCACGGCCACGCCACGACTACCTGAGCACTACCGGAAAGAGGAGCCATGACCACCACCGACCAAGTCCGCATTCACGCACCGGGCCAGGTGAAGATCGACAACGTCACACTCCCGGAGTGCGGGCCTCGGGATGCGATCGTCGACGTGCACGCCTGCGGCATCTGCGGCAGCGATCTGAGCTATATCAAACTTGGCGGCCTCGCGGGCCCCGGCGGTGAGCCGATGGCACTCGGGCATGAGCTGGCCGGTGTGGTGCGAAGCGTCGGCGCCGAGGTCACCGATATCATCCCGGGACAGCGGGTGGTCGTACACCCGGCCGAGGAAATCGGTTGCGGATCCGGCGAGGGTGGCCTTGCCGATGCGGTCTTCGTGCGCAATGCGGCCAAGGGCGGACGGTTGTTCCCCATCCCCGACGATATGCCGCTCACCATCGCTGCCCTGGCCGAGCCGGTCGCCGTGGGTATGCATGCCGCCGAACAACTCCACGTGGGCGTCGATGACAAGGTCGCGGTCTTCGGATGCGGCCCAATCGGTCTGGCGGCCATCGCGAGCCTGGCCGATCGCGGCCTGACCGATATTGTGGCCATTGACCTGTCCGAGACGCGCCGCAAACTGGCACAGCAACTCGGCGCCTCGGAGACGATCGACCCCGCCACCCAGAAGGTGTGGCGGGAGCTCGAGCGCATTCACGGCACGGCACCGCTGATGTTCGGTCACTCCGCGGCAACCAACGGATTCATTGAGGCATCAGGATCGCAGAAGGTTCTCACCGACATCATCGATCGCGGCGGCGCCGGCGCCCATATCAGTGTCGTTGCGCTGCACTACACCCCCGTGCCGGTCAACTTTCTGAACGTGCTCATGAAGGAACTCGTCATCCGCGGCTCGATCAACTACCCGGAACGCTTCAGCGAC
>JBAXIA010000234.1:0-2421 GCA_037138615.1 Mycobacteriaceae bacterium
GCACGATCTACCGGAACTACTTCGTTCCGGTAGGCGATCGCACCGGGCAGACCCGCGACCATCAGCTCGATGCACTGGCAGGAGTGGGGGCCGCGCTGTCGGAGCTCATCGGCGTTCCGGTGAGCCAGTTGTGGAACATGCAGAACGGATACGCGCTCGGCACCACCGAGGGCCTGAGGGCGATCAGTCATCTCCTGGAGACGCTGTCCGAGGATGACCGGGATGCGTTGCGCGCGAAGCTGGCCATCGGTCTGCATCGTGACGTCGAGGTCACCGACGGCAGCGGTCGGCACGTCTCGCAGGCGTACTGCTCGGCGCTTCCGGTGGGCTACTCGCTCCACGGTAAATCGCACTGGGAGCCGTTTGCGCGCTTGGTGTTAGAGGCGTCTTACGAGGCGGTCATGCTCGCTGCGGTGGAGCAGGCCGACGCTGGCGGCTCCAACACGGTGCTGCTGACCCGCATCGGTGGCGGTGTCTTCGGCAACGGAGACGACTGGATCGACACTGCTATCGAGCGGGCCATGGACATCGTCAAAGATGGCGGCTTGGAGATCATCTTCGTGGCGCACGGGTCTGCCACCCCGGGAATCCAGGCGATCGTGGAGCGATATCAGCGGTGACGGCGGACGTGGCGGCGAGGTCGAGAACCTCGTCGCCGCTCTCCACCTCGAGGCTTCCCTGCGGTTCCTCGATGGCGATGATGTGTTCCGGCCCGAGCAGTCATTCCCCTGCAAGGGCGCCGCCGGTCATCCCAACGATGATGTACCTCTGGACGGCGAAAGCCAGTACCAAGACTGGCACAACAGTGACAGTGCCCACCGCGCAGATCTGGCCCCAGAACGTACCGATCGGCGTCATGAGGTTCGGCACCGCGACAGGAAGCGTGGCAGTTTTCTTACCGGTCAGGATCAAGGCGAAAAGAAACTCGTTCCACGAGTTGATGAAGCAGAAGATCGCGGTTGCAGCGAGCCCACCTGCCGTCAAGGGCAACACGATCCGGAGGAAGGTGCCGAACGTCGAGCACCCGTCAAGCTGCGCTGCCTCATCGAGCGATTGTGAAACAGCCATGAAGAAGCCGCGCATCATCCAAACCGTGAATGGGATGGAGAAGGTCAGGTGAGCGATAACTACCGCGAGATACGAACCCCCAATACCGATCTTGTTCGCCAGAACGAATAGCGGAACCGACAAGACGATGGCAGGAAGTAGCCGCGCCGCCAGAAGCAATAACAGGTAGGTGCCCTGGAATCGACCGCGATGTCGGCTGAGACTGTAGGCGGCGGGCACCCCGACGAGAAGCGCGAGAACAGTGGATACCGCCGCAACGATGAGAGAGTTCGTGAGGTTGTCGCCGAAGCCCTTCGCACTGAATGCCTCGACATAGTTGGCCATGGTTGGTGAGAAGGTCAGTTGCGGCGTGCTTTCGAAAATGTCGACTCGGTTCTTGAACGAGCTCAGAACCATCCAGATCATGGGTGAGAGATATGCCAGAGCCAGCACGCCGAACACCAACAGGGTCAGTCCTGTTTTGGCGTGACGGACAACGGGAGTTGCGGACGAGGTCATAGCTGGGCTTCGTTCCGCGTCAGCACGCGATAGAGGACACCACACAGGGCTAGGACGACGACGAAGGTGACCAGACCGAGTGCAGCGCCGTAGCTGAGGTCCCAATTGAGGAAGCTGACGCGGTACTGGTAGAGATCGTTGACCGTGGTCGCCGCTCCTTGACCTCCACCGGTCAGGATGACTACCTTGTCGAACTCTCGGACGGCTTCGGTGGCCCGGAAGAGGATCGCCACTACGAGAACCGGCTTGAGCATGGGAAGCATGATGTAGCGATAGGTCTGAAAAGTTGACGCTCCATCAATGCTCGCCGCCTCGAATGGCGATACGGGTAGGGCGCTCAGGCCGGCAACCACCATCAGGGCGATGAATGGGAACCACTCCCACACATCAACGAAGATCAGTGCTGCGAGGGCAGTAATGCCGCTATTCAAAACACCACCATTCGGATCGAGGCCGATCTTGCTCATCACCCATGTCAGGTAGCCGAATTGGGCATTGAAAGCGAAGTTGAACATCAGGCCAACGATCAGCGGCGTGGTGATCATCGGTAGTAGCAATAGCGACGTGACGGCCCGCCTGAGCCTCACGAGGCGGTGGAGAATAATTCCTACAACAGTTCCGAGGATGGTCTCGATGGTCACCGCACAAATGACGAAGACCAGCGTCACGATGATCACATTGAAGAAGTCTCTGTCGTGCAGAACTCGCTGGAAGTTCTCCAAGCCAATCCACTGCCCAGTGCGGTCGGGGAGGACGGGGCTGTAGCTCTGCAGGCTTAAAGTCGCGCTGTAGATCAGCGGGAAGACCACGATCAAGACAAGGACTAAAAGGCTGGGACCCTGGAAGGCAGCCGAC
>JBAXIA010000235.1:0-2341 GCA_037138615.1 Mycobacteriaceae bacterium
AAAAGCGGCGCGGAACTGCTTCATGCCCTCGGGGTACTCGGTGAACGCCTGCCCGCCAACCAGGACGTCGTCGGGGTTGAGCATGTCCCGCAGCAGTGCGACGGCGCCACCGAGGACCCTGGCCCGTTCGGCAAACAACTCGCGGGCGTCCGCGGCTGCCGATCCGTCGTCCTGCCTCGCGATCCGGCGCAGCGAGGTGATCGATGAGTTGGGTCCATCCGCGGGCAGGATTCCGCTCTTGCGGGCCGCGGCCACAATGGCCTCATCACTGACCGTCGACTCCAATTGCCCTGTGCCACCGAGTAGTTCGGACTGCACCGGCAGTCCGGCGATGGTGCCCGGCCCGCCGGAAGGGGTGTGCACCCGCCCATCGATCACCTGGGCGAAACCGACCGTCTCACGGGCGTAGAAATACAGACCGCTCGACCCACTGCCCGGTTGGTGATGTCCGAGCAGTAACTCGGCGCCGGCCATGGCGTCGACGTGCGGAGCCACGGAGACCGGCAGGCCCAGAGCGCGGGCCAACGCCGGGCCCACCGGTGCCTGCGACCAGCCCAACCGGGCGTGATCGACATGCCCGGTCGCGGTATCCACCACACCACCGATCGCCACCCCGATCCACAGCGGTCGTCGACGATGCCACCGGCTCAGATAGCGCCGAGCGCTGTCCGCAAGCGATGCCAGGCCGACCGCCTGGTCTCCGGTGGGTGTCGCGGTCTCCACCGCGTCAAGGGTGCGCCCGAACAAGTCGGCTGCCACGATGCTGGTGGTTCGCGCACCGATGTGCACACCCAGGGTCAGATACGGCTCGTGGTTAACCTCCACCGGGATACGGGGACGGCCGATCGCTCCCGGCACCGACAGGTCGGGACGCTCCCGCAGGAGGCGCGCATCGAGGAGCGCGCTGACCTGACGATTGACCGTGGCGATCGATAACCCACTAACGCTGGCGACGACATCACGGGCGACCGGTCCGCGGTGACGGACCGCTGCGAACACCGCGGCGGCGGCGCTCTCCGGCGCGCGCAGTGCGGGAGGAAACACATTGGCGATGACCCTGCGGCGGTTAGTCCGCGGGTGTGGGTCGATCGGGAGGGTGGTGACAGTCATGGGTGTCCTTCGAAAGTCGGGGCGGAGGAGGTTCTGCCGCGCCGACGATGTCGAAAGAGGACGAGTGTCCGGTTCGGATCAGGCGCAGCGGATAGCGCGACAACAACACGCGCAGCGCGAGACCAGACAACTGGTCGACCCGATTCGTAACACTCAGCGAAGATAGCACGCGATCCCGCGATCACGGATCCGACAGCGCTGAAAGCCCAATGAGGTGGGCGCGAAATTAGATTCGCGGTGATCCGATCTATCTGAACGAAACCCTAGACCAGCAGGCGAGCAGCGGATTCCGGCGACCGGAGCGCCGAAAGGAAGTCGCGGGTATCCAGTCCCCCTCGTAGCGTTTCGCCCCATCACCTCCACGACCACCGAATGAGGGACGTCCGTGGCACAGAGTTTCTCCACGTCGGGGTCCGTTCCGGGCTGGGCGAGACCGGCGGTCGCCGTCGGCGACTTCGTCGTGCTCGCCGGCGAGACCTTCGCCGCGGTGTTTCGTCGGCCATTCGCGTGGCGGGAACTGCTGGATCAGATCTGGTTCGTGGCGCGAGTCTCGATCGTGCCGACGATCATGCTGTCAATTCCCTACACGGTGCTGATCGTGTTCACACTCAACGTGGTACTGCTCGACGTCGGAGCCGGGGATCTGTCCGGTGCCGGCGCGGCACTGGCATCGGTCACCCAGGTGGGTCCGGTCGTGACGGCCATCGTGGTCTCCGGGGCCGGCGCCACCGCGATGTGCGCCGATCTCGGCGCCAGAACGATCCGCGACGAGATCGACGCGATGACGGTCATGGGCGTCAACCCGATTCAGGCACTGGTGGTCCCGCGCGTGATCGCCGCGACCTTCGTCGCGCTCATGCTCTACTCGGTGGTCGCCGTCGTCGGGTTGGCCGGAAGTTACGTGTTCGTGGTCTTCGTCCAACACGTCACCCCGGGAGCCTTCGTCGCCGGACTGACATTGCTCACTGGACTGCCGCAGGTCATCGTGTCCCTCGGCAAGGCATTGCTGTTTGGCCTTTCGGCCGGACTGATCGCCTGCTACAAGGGATTGTCGGTCGGCGGCGGCCCCACCTCGGTGGGCACCGCGGTCAACGAAACCGTGGTGTTCTCGTTCATGGCACTGTTCCTGATAAACATCCTGGCCACCGCATTCGGCGTCAAGGTGGCGCCGTGACCACGGGGGCGCGTCCGAGAGGCACCGCCCTGAGCCGACTGGTCGCCGGAACACGCA
>JBAXIA010000236.1:0-2316 GCA_037138615.1 Mycobacteriaceae bacterium
TTTGACTACTCGGGAGCTTTGACGAATCCGTTCGCCTGCGCCATGTCCTCGCTGGCAAACCAGACCTCCGGAACCGTGTCGTCGTACAGCTCCGAATCTGGGGTGTAGTACAGGCCCGAGTGCGTGTTGCCCTTGATCCAGTAGCCCTCGGGAGCCTGGTAGGGATCGGACAGGGGAAGATGGATGGCCGGACGCCAGGGTTCGCCCACCGGTTCCTCTATCGGCTCGACCTCGACGACTACCTCGTCCTCGAACGCATAGCCGGTCCAGGACTGCTCGTCCAAACCACCGACCGCAGCGTCCGTGGGCGACTCCGGAGCGGCTCGCCGGTGTCTCGGCCACCCCGTCTCGTCCAGGTCGAGGGTCCACGCCGACTCAGCACCGCCGAACACAGAGTGTCGACCGGAGTCAGCAGGAACGTCGTCCTCCCACGCTTCGGTTTCCACCGCGTCGAACCTATCCGCGCGGTCGAATTCGGCGAGTTCGGCCTCGGTCGGAATGCGGGTTGGCGCGGTGTCGATCGTGTCCTCATCGGCGTCGAACCTGTCGGCCTCATCGACCCCGGGCGCCGACCATGGGTAACCGGAGTCCCGCCCCGAGTCCAGCGGGCTCCCCGGCCAGTGGTCGTCGGAGTCCACATCGGCCGGACCCGACTTGCGCAACGCCCACACGGCGAGTGATCCGAGCAGCAGCACCAGGGGGATCAACAGCAGCCACCATGAGCGCCACCCACTCTTGCCGGAGGCGTCACCGGATGCCGTTGTGGCGGGCGTCTGGGCCACCGCATCCGGCAACTCCAGACCCGACAGGGACGACGCGAGGTCCGCCGGGGAGGTGCTGAATTCCTTGGTGGCCTGATTCCAGGAAATCTCGCCACCGCTGAAGGTCTGGGTGACGGTGTCACCGGAGACGCTCTGCTCACTGGTCGGGGTGCCCAGCGTGCCGGTCGCCCCGCCGAGCTTGCTCCAGGCGGCGCTGATGGCACCGCGGACGACGATTGCGCCGGTGTCGGGAGTCCAGAAGATCACCGGCTTGTCGGGTGCACCGAATGAACTGATGCGGCTGTTGGGCACGCCTCCGTCGGACTCAGTGCCGATCGGGTAGCCGAGATCGCCGGTCGCTCCGCCCAATGACTCGTACTTCGACAGGATTGCGCCGGTGAGGGCGTGGGCACCGGTCTGCGGGGAGTAGAAGATCTTCCCGCCGGCATAGCCCTGCGCCGCGCCATTGTCACCGATCGTCGACTGCTGCCCCTGCCGCGCCCCGAGAGGGCCACCGAGGCCGCCGCTGGCCCGCCACGCCAGGTTGATCAGCGTGGTTGCATCCGAGGGAACTTCGAGACCGGTGAGGGTGTCGGCGAGTTCAGCCGGCGTCGAGGTGAAGGTCTTGGTGCCGAGATTCCACGTGAGTTCGCCGCCGGTGAACTTCTGGCTCACGGCATCGCCGTCGTAACGCTCGTCCTCGATCGGGACGCCGAGTGTCCCGGCCGAGCCGCCCAGCTTGTCCCAGGCCACATTGATGGCGCCGCGTACCGCCCATGCGCCGGTGTCCGGCGTCCAGAAGATGGCAGGTTTGTCGCTGGCGTTGAAGGTGCTCACCCGGCTGTCCGGGCCTGCCAGACCGGCAACCTCGTTGATGGTCGGGAAACCCAGATCACTATCGGCGGGCCCGCCGAGAGATTCGTACTTGTCCAGGATCGCACCGTAAATCAAGTGCGCACCGGCGTCACCGGTGAAGAAGATCTTGCCGTCGGTGTATTTCTGGCCGTAGCCATCACCGACCTGGTAGACGTCACCGTCCTGGCCGCCCACTGCGGAGTCGGAACCGCCGGCGGCATTCCAGGCGGCGCTGATGGCGTCGGCTGCGTCACTTTCCGGCGTGGCCAGCGCGAGTGGCGCCACCAGCACTGCCGCCGCAGCAGTCGCGGCGACCCCCACTGCCACGCGCTGGGCGGTTCGGGTCAGCCTAATTCCTAGCCGCGTCATGCACAGTCTCCCGCGTTCGGTCGAGAAGCCTCAAATAAGCCAAAATAGTGGCTTTACGATCCCATATATCCGCGCCAGCTAACCACGACACGCGCTGGGTTCTGGCTACGAAAACCAAATCGAGATAAAACCCGAATTGATCCGAAACAAAGGCGGATACGACCTGATACGCCGACGAACGGATGCCGCTAAAGCCCGAGACTGGATCCAATGGTCTCGGCGCTAAAGCCCGAGACTGCGGCCCAATGGTCTCAGCGCTAAAGCCCGAGACTGGATCCAATGGTCTCAGCGCTAAAGCCCGAGACTGGATCCAATGGTCTCAGCGCTAAAG
>JBAXIA010000237.1:0-2279 GCA_037138615.1 Mycobacteriaceae bacterium
ACCTCGGAATCCCGGTTCGTCTGAGCGACCTCGTGACGACGCAGCGGGCTGTCGGGGTGGCTAGCGGGCTCCTGCCACTCATCATCACTGAGGTCACCCATTCCGACCACGCTAGACCCCGCGGAATTCCACGCCGCTTCGAAGCCCGGCACCCACGGCGGCCGACCTAGACCACGTCACCTAGTCAGTCGGTGAGCTTCGGCAGACCCTTGCTGATCGCGGACGCGAGTACCTTGCCGACCAGTGCGGCGAGCCCGGGGATCGCTGAGTCGAAACCGATCGTGTAGTCCAGTCTCGTGCCGCCACTGGGGGTCGGTGTCAGCTCCTGGCGACCCCAGTGGCCCTTGAGGGGACTGCCCTTGGTGATCTTGTACTCGATAAGCGTATTCGGCTCGGCAGTTGTGGTGGTCTCCTCGAACGCCGGAAGGGGACCAAGCTTAAGGCGGCGAACCGAGCCGACGCCATTGCGCGAAGTAGTGCCGTCGCTGACGCGGGTGATGTTGGCACCGAAGACCGGGCCGAGGTTCTCATGCTCGGCGAGCTTGTCGAACACGGTCTGCGGATCGGATGTGAACTCATGGGTCACGTGGACGCGCTGGGGAGTGGCCATGGGTTCGGATACTAGTGCCATTGATGAAGGCGACTCGGGGGCGTCGTCAGTTCAGTCCTGCATTACCGCTCATGGTGTCGACCCGCGAGCGACTACACGCCCCTACGGAGGCCGATCGCGAAGATCGTGTTCACGTCTCCGCGGCCGTTGTTGCTGACGCCATTCCCAAGCAGCGTCGACCCGCGACTCCATCCAGTGGCCAATATTCCCCAGCCCGTGTTATCAGAGACGCCGTTCACCGTAGTGAGATCGACACCGCCGACCGTGATTCCCCGCGCTCCGACAAGTCGGACACCCGTCGCACCGTTTCCGCTGATTGTTGACGACTGGACGACAGTACTTGTGAGTGATCCGGCGGCCAGCAGACCGAAGAAGCCGTTGTCCACGATCACGTCACCGGCGGCTTGTCCGCCGGTGACGGAGTCTCGGGAACCGGGAAGGCCTCCCGCTGACTACGGCCGAACAGGTCGCCTTCGTCAATACCGATGAAACTGCAGGCCGCTGCGTTCACCTGCCGGTATCGGAAGTCGACTATCCATCCATCGGCGTCTCGGACGGCCGCCAGCAGCACTTGGGGATCGAGCATGCTGTCGGCCCTGGCGCGCAACAGGACTTGGCTTTTCGCTTCTGTGGCCGCTAGCTTCTGGGCCGCCGCCGCCAAATCCTCGGCAGTTCTTCGTAACTCGTCAGGCCCCGTCGCATCGGCTCCCGCGAGTAGCGGGCGGAGCAGGAGTTGAGTCGGGCGAGCACCTCCCGGCTGCTACCGGGTGCGTCTGAGGGAACGTCCATCCGACTCATCACCTCCCCCGATGTCTACACCGCCCGATTCCGAGCTCGAAGATGACGAGAGCGTATCCCGGCAGCCACATCACCGCTCACCGACGGGTTGGCGGTGGTGAACGGTTCTTCGGTTCAGAAGCGCCCGGCTACCGGGGTGGCCACACTCGCAGGCACCGTCACTCAGATGATGGTCGGTTCATCGGGCTTCAATCGAGAGGATGCCAACCGCGGGGATTGGAGTGTCCCCGACTGTCGGAGTTGCGCGGGTGCGTTTGGTAACGACTCAAGATGCACCCTGCCCAAGCGGGTGAGCGCGTTGGGCCGGCACCAGTGGCGGATGAGTGGGTAACGGGCATCGCTAGGACTCGTCGTGTGTCAATCGTCGTCTGGTTGGAACGGCGGGATAGCGATTTGGGCTTGTTCTGTTGCGTTAATCGGTCCTCTGATGCCGACGAATTGGCGCGTCCAATACCAGTCCTTGCCCGACTCGAATGTTTGGCCGATGAAACCCCAGAACTGCAGTTTGTAATCGCTGACGGTTACTGCGGAATGTCCTTGATTTTGGGTGAAATTGATTTGGATAAGAGGCATCTTCTGCAGCCAAGACGCACGCTCGGTAAACAGCGTCGTCTGATAGGTGAAGTATTCTCCGGGGGTGGGGGCACCGGTTTCCGGGTCGGTGTACACGATGAACCATGTTGCCCCGGGTTTGATGCTGGGTCCATTGAGAACCTCGCGCTCGACCCCTGCCTGGCCGATACGGTAAACAGTTTTCTCGATCATGATGTTCGGGGGGGCATAGGACCAGCTGCAGTCGGACAAACACCCCAGATGCTTGATGCTCGGGTAGATGAAGGTGGCATCCGGTGTCGCGATCGAGGTGTCCACT
>JBAXIA010000238.1:0-2271 GCA_037138615.1 Mycobacteriaceae bacterium
AGCGCATCAGCCTGATCGACGAGTGAATACGCTTGATCCACAACCTCTTTGGCAACAGACTCGCCGAAATAGACGATATCGGGTTTGAGCATGCCACCACAGGCAGGGCAATCGATGAACCGGAAGGAGTCGGTGTCACCGACCACTGCGTCGGCGTCGGGGGCCACCGCATGGCCACCCAGCTGTTGTGCGCGCCGGGTGAATCCGGGGTTGGCGGCCTCAAGCTGGTCGGCCAGTGCCGCCCGGGACATGGTGTGGCCGCAGTCCAGGCACACCACCTTCGCGTAGGTGCCGTGCAGATTAATCACGGTGCGACTGCCGGCCTTGGTGTGTAGTAGGTCGACATTCTGGGTGATCACTCCGGTGACAACGCCGGCCCGCTCCAGGGTGGCCAGGGCGCGGTGTCCGGCGTTGGGTTCGGTCTCGGCCATATGCCGCCAGCCCAGATGGTTGCGTGCCCAGTACCGTCGCCGATACTCCGCGCTGGAGGTGAATTGCCGGATCGTCATCGGATTGGCCGGTGGGGAGTCCGGCCCCCGATAGTCCGGGATGCCGGAGTCGGTGGATAGCCCGGCCCCGGTGAGCACCGCGAACCGCTGCCCTGCCAGCAGTGCTACGAGTTCCGGAGCTTCCATAACGCGAGGGTACTGACCGGCCACAACCACTGCTGTTGGTGACCTGGGTGGCGACAAGGGACAATGGAGTTATGGACTTCTACTCCGCCTACCGGCACGGATTCGTGCGGGTGGCCGCCTGCACGCACCGGACGGTGCTCGCGGACCCGGCCGCCAACGCCGAGTCGGTGTTGCGGATCGCGCGGAATTGCCATGCCGAAGGTGTCGCGGTCGCGGTCTTCCCGGAGCTGACACTGTCCGGGTATTCCCTTGAGGACATCCTGATGCAGGACAGCCTGCTCGACGCCGTCGAGGCGGCGCTCGCCGATGTGGTCGCCGGATCGGCCGACCTATTGCCGGTGCTGGTGGTCGGCGCACCACTGCGCCACCTGCACCGGATTTACAACACCGCGGTCGTGATCCACCGCGGTGCGGTTCTCGGCGTTGCGGTCAAGTCCTATCTGCCCACCTATCGAGAGTTCTACGAACGCCGGCAGGTCGCGCCCGGCGATGACATGCGCGGGGTGATCCGGCTGTCGGGAGTGGACGCCGAGGTTCCGTTTGGCCCCGATCTGCTATTCGACGCCGTCGACCTTCCCGGTTTGGTGCTGCACGTCGAGATCTGTGAGGACATGTTCGTCCCGATTCCACCCAGCGCGCAGGCCGCGCTGGCCGGGGCGACGGTGCTGGCCAACCTGTCCGGTAGCCCGATCACCATCGGCCGGGCTGAGGACCGCACGCTACTGGCCCGTTCGGCCTCGGCGCGCTGCCTGGCGGCCTATGTCTATTCCGCGGCCGGGGAGGGCGAGTCGAGCACCGATCTGGCCTGGGACGGCCAGATGATGATCTATGAGAACGGCCGACTGCTCGCGGAGTCCGAGCGGTTCGGGACAGGCGATCGGCGCTGTATCGCCGACGTCGATCTGGATCTGCTTCGTGCCGAGCGGTTGCGGATGGGGACCTTCGATGACAACCGCCGCCATCACCAGGAGGGGTTGGACTGCTTCCGCCGCATCAGCTTCCAGCTCGAGCCGCCGACCGGTGACATCGGCCTGCGCCGTGATGTGGAGCGGTTCCCCTTCGTGCCCAACGACCCGGCACGGTTGGAACAGGACTGCTACGAGGGCTACAACATTCAGGTCGCGGGCCTGGCGCAGCGACTGCGGGCGCTGAACTATCCGAAGATCGTCATCGGTGTGTCCGGTGGGTTGGACTCCACACATGCACTCCTTGTCGCGGCCCGGGCGATGGACGCTGAAGGACGGCCCCGCAGCGATATCCTGGCGTTCACCCTGCCCGGATTCGCGACCGGTGAGCACACCAGGAACAACGCCGGCAGATTGTCGAAAGCGCTCGGGGTGAGTTTCGCCGAGATCGACATCCGTCCGACCGCCGAGCTGATGCTCACCGAGATCGGCCATCCCTACGCGCGCGGCGAAGCCGTCTACGACGTCACCTTCGAGAATGTGCAGGCCGGGCTTCGCACCGACTATCTGTTCCGTATCGCCAATCAGCGCGGCGGCATCGTTCTCGGTACCGGTGACCTCTCCGAGCTCGCGCTGGGTTGGTCGACCTACGGTGTGGGCGATCAGATGAGTCACTACAACGTCAACGGCGGTGTGCCGAAGACCCTGATCCAACATCTCATCCGGTGGGT
>JBAXIA010000239.1:0-2254 GCA_037138615.1 Mycobacteriaceae bacterium
ACAGCGGCCCGAAGAGGCCGCTGTGGATCACCCAGGCTGCACTGCCCTTCCTGCGGGCACAACGCAGTGGGCACATCATTCAGGTTTCGTCGATCGGCGGCGTGACCGCGTTTGCCAACCTCGGGATCTATCACGCGTCCAAATGGGCGCTGGAAGGAATGTCGCAGTCGCTGGCCGCCGAAGTTGCGCCATTCGGGGTGCGGGTGACGATCGTCGAGCCGGGCGGATACGCCACCGACTGGCTCGCGGCAGCACCATACGCCGCTCCCCTGGATGCCTATGCCACGCAACGCGCGGAATTCGAAGCCGCGCGTGTCGAAAGAAGGGCAGACCTCGGCGATCCGCAGGCCACCCGATCGGCGATCCTCGAGATCGTCGACACCGCCGATCCTCCCCTACGGGTATTCCTCGGCAAGTACACGTTCCCGTACGCGAGAGCCGACTACGAGCAGCGGCTGGCCGAATGGGAGCGGTGGCAGCCGTTTGCCGAACGAGCGCATAGGCTCGAGTCGCGGGAATGAAAACCGTCGATCGCCAGTCGGCAGGGTCAGCTCGCGGGAGGCCTCGGGCATAATGGGAAGGGAAGAGCGATCACGTCCGGTCAGAGCGAACCCCTTCAGAATCCCCCAGGGCTCCGTTCCCGGGGTAGGCGGATCGCGATCCGCACAGCCATCGTCATCGGGATCGCCGCTTTCTACATCCTCTCGCTTATCGGCTATCACCGCCTCGCCACCTCATCGCCGCCCCTCGGTCCGCCAGATATTGGTGCCGCACCCGACACCGTGGTGTTGGTGACCTTGGAATCTTTGCGCCCCATCGACAATCGACTGGCTGTCAAAGTACTTGTGCTGCCAGATGATTCACTCATGAATCCCCGACTCGGCGTACTCAACACCGACATCTCGGTTCGGCTGTACCCGGCCAATGAACTCGGGGATCTGATCTATCCGGCAGGGAAAGCGCCGTCCCAGGTGGGCACCACCATCGTGGCCGCCGGCGACCCGAACAATTGGCCTTTCGACTCGTATACGACTCCAATCATTCAGGCGGACGTACTGGTTGGTAGTGGTGACGACCGCCAATATCTGCCGGCGCGCGTGGAGGTGACCGGCTCCCTGGAGGGTTGGGATATGCGCAGTGAGCGAAGTGGAAGTTCAACCCAGTCGGAATCCGATCGCGGTGACGACGCATCCATCACCTTGCGCCGCAGCAAAGGCCCACTGGTTTTCGATCTGGGGATCTGCCTGGTTCTGCTCAGCCTCCCCACGCTGGCGTTGTTTGTGGTGATCCAGATCATGCGGGATAGAAAGAAACTTTCGCTGAGCTTTCTCGGCTGGTTCTCGGCATTGCTCTTCGCGGTAGTTCCGATCCGCAACATCCTCCCGGGAAGCCCGCCCTTCGGGGCCTGGGTCGATCAGGCACTGGTGGTGTGGGTGCTCGTCGCCTTGGTGGTGGCGATGACACTGTTCATCATCACCTGGTACCGCCGGCCAGACTGACGGCAATGTTCGGATCCCGGCTGGCTACGGAAACAATGTCGGATCGGCCAGCACAACCGACAAGGGCACGTCGCCGACCCGTGTCGCCACGATCGACATCGTGGACACCCGGCCTTGTTCGCCACACTCGTCGGTGAGCACGGTTCTCGTCGCCGTGCCTCGGAGACTGCCATCAGGTTGGGGCTCCAGCGAGAAACTACTGGTCTCGGAATCCTCGCCGATACCCGTTCCGCAGGGCTGAGGAGCGAGCAGAGTCGGCGAGCTCTGCCAGCGACCGCTAACGAACCGGAGAACCGATGCGCCGCCGGTGGGCTCATCGTTGTTATCGCCGGCGACTGTTGCGGCCGTCGCGACGCAGCGCGTAGCCGAGCATTCGGAGTGGATCGCCCAGGCGTGGACTTGTGTTGTAGCGGGCTCCACCGGCTCCTCATCGGGGTCCCCGGAGGCGGGCTGATTCGCGGTCATGAGCTCAAGACGGTAGGTCCCCTGGAGAGCGGGCTCACCCGGCGACGATATGGGAGCATTCGATGCAGACGGTGCCGGTACGGAGGCGGGATCGCTGACGGCGACACCGGCCGGAACATCGCCGACGCGGGTCGCGATGTAGGGAACCTGGAAGACCTGTCCCTCAGCCCCGCACTCATTGGTCAGAATCGTCGTCGTTTCAACTCCCCGCAGCGTGCCGTCCTCCTGCGGTTCCAGACTCTTGATCGTCACGGCAACGTCAGAGCCTGGAACTACTTGTCCATCTGTCG
>JBAXIA010000240.1:0-2239 GCA_037138615.1 Mycobacteriaceae bacterium
GGCGGCGGTGGATAGCCCGACCCGGGCGGCGGCGGGTAGTCACCGGGATTGGTTGGCTGCGTCATGAAATTCCTTGTGAATTGGTGAGGCGCACTGGCTCAGCGGGGCAGGCAGACGGTCGTCATGATCTTGTCGGCCAACGTCTGTCGTTTGGCATCCCAGAGTGGAAACAGGAAACCGATGTAGCAGATGAGTGCGTCGACGATATGGGCGAGTTGACGCACGATCGATAGTCCGAAGCCGATCGGCTGACCGGTCTTCTCACTGACGACCTTGAACTTCATCACCGACTTACCGATGCTCGATCCGGTCTTACCCTGCCGATAGCCAATGTTCCAGAGCCCGTAGGCAAACGCGGCCAGGGAGAACACAGCCAACAGGGTTAGGCCGAGTGCCGAAGGCTGAGATACGCAGGCGACGCTGTAACCGGTGTCGCCACTGTCGTTGATGCATTCATTGGTCCCAGTGCCGACCAGAATTCCCTGACCGATGCCGGTCAAGACGAGGACCGGAAGCGTGTCGATCACATAGGCCAGCACCCGTGTGATCCACGGGGTGTACGCCTCCTTGGGAAGCGTTCCCGCCACGTTGGGTGCCGGGGGGTAGTAGTAACCCGGGGGTGGCGGGGGGTAGTTCCCCTGGGGCGGAGGCGGATACGCCCCCGGCGGTGGTGGCGGATAGGCACCCTGCGGTGGTGGCGGATACGCCCCCGGCGGCGGTGGCGGATAGGCACCTTGCGGCGGTGGCGGATAACCCTCTGGGGGCGGGAAGTTCCCGGGCGGCGGGATGTTGCTGGGCGGTACGGGCGGTTCGGACACGGGACTCCCCCTGTTCAGGATTGATGCAGCCCAACCCTACCGCGTCAGCGTCGCCGCGGCCTTTCGGAGAGGTAGCCGAGAAGGTCGTGGCGGGTGATCACACCGACCGGTTTGCCGTCCTCGACCACCATCACCGCATCGACGTCGCGCAGAGCCTTGGCGGCCGCACTCACCTGGTCGCCGGCGCCGATCAGGGGTAGCGCCGGACTCATATGGAGAGCCACCGCATCGGCCAGTTGCGCGCGTCCCTCGAATACCGCGGAGAGCAGTTCGCGCTCGGAGACGCTGCCGGCCACCTCGCCGGCCATCACAGGCGGTTCGGCCCCGACGACCGGCATCTGGGACACCCCGTATTCGCGCAGGATCCCGATGGCGTCGCGGACCGTCTCCGATGGGTGGGTGTGCACCAGGTCGGGCAGTCCGCCGGATTTGCCGCGCAACACATCGCCGACTGTCGGCTCGGGCAGCGTGCCGTCCAGTGGAGTGCGCAGGAATCCGTAGGACGACATCCAGGAATCGTTGAAGATCTTCGACAGGTAGCCGCGTCCGCCGTCGGGCAATAAAACCACGACGAGTGCATCCGGACCGGCATCCGCCGCCACCCTTAAGGCAGCGACCGCCGCCATCCCGCAGGACCCGCCGACCAGGAGACCTTCCTCGCGGGCCAGCCGCCGCGTCATATCGAAGGAGTCCGCGTCGGAGACCGCGATGATCTGGTCGGCGACGGCCGGGTCATAGGCCGTCGGCCAGAAGTCCTCCCCCACGCCCTCGACCAGGTAGGGACGGCCGGTGCCACCGGAGTACACCGAGCCCTCCGGATCTGCTCCGATGACCTTCACCCGTCCGCCGGACACCTCTTTGAGGTAGCGCCCGGCACCGGTGATCGTTCCGCCGGTGCCGACACCCGCGACGAAGTGGGTGACCTTGCCGTCGGTGTCGGCCCAGATCTCCGGGCCGGTGGTTTCGTAGTGGCTCGCCGGGCCGTTGGGGTTGGAGTACTGATCGGGCTTCCACGCGCCGTCGATCTCGGTGACCAGTCGATCCGAGACGCTGTAGTAGCTGTCCGGGTGTTCGGGCGGGACGGCCGTCGGGCACACCACAACCTCAGCGCCGTAGGCGCGCAACACGTTTCGCTTGTCCTCACTGACCTTGTCCGGGCAGACGAACACACACCGGTAGCCGCGACGCTGGGCTACCAGCGCCAGGCCGACACCGGTGTTGCCCGAAGTCGGCTCGACGATGGTGCCACCGGGCTTGAGCTGACCGCTCGCCTCAGCGGCGTCGATCATCTTGATCGCGATGCGGTCCTTGGAACTGCCACCCGGGTTGAGGTACTCGACCTTGGCCACCACCACCCCGGCGCCCTCGGGAACCACCGAGTTCAACCGGACCAGTGGTGTGTTGCCGATCAGCTCGCTGAC
>JBAXIA010000241.1:0-2239 GCA_037138615.1 Mycobacteriaceae bacterium
ACGAGAGCCATCTCGCGGCCGACTCGGTGGTGCTGGTGACCGCGCGCCTGCCGGAGAACGCACTGTATGACGCCCTGATGGCACGGGAGTCGGAGTGGGAATCGTCCGGCATCCGCAGCGTGCGGGCCGTCGGGGATGCGTGGGCGCCCTCGACGATCGCCGCCGCGGTGTATGCCGGTCACCGTTATGCCGAGGAACTCGACGAGCCATCGCCGCCGCCCGCGCGGCGCGAGGTTGCCCAGTTGGCTAAGGAGGCCCCGTGACATCAACCGCAAGTGATCCCACCACACTCGCCGACTGGAACCGCCACACCGGTGATGTGCGTCCACGCGAGGGCATCTACATCGATGGCGCTTTCCGACCGGCTCGGTCCGGGTCCACCTTCGACTGTGTCAACCCGGCCACCGGCACGCTGCTCGCCGCGGTCGCCTCGGCACAGGCGGGCGATGTCGATGATGCGGTGCGCTCATCCCGCCGCGCTTTCGAGTCCGGTGAGTGGTCGCGCAGCTCGGTGGGCCACCGCCGCGAAGTCCTGTTGCGACTGGCGGAGTTGATCAACACCCACCGCGTCGAGTTGGCCCTGCTGGACTCCCTCGATATGGGCAAGCTGGTCAACGAAGCCTTCACCGTCGACGTGCCTTCGGCTGCCGGACTGTTCACCTATTACGGCGAGGCACTGGACAAGATCAACGGCGAGATCGCGCCCACCGATCCGGGCAGCCTCGCCCTGGTCACCCGGGAACCACTCGGTGTCGTCGGCGCGGTCACGCCGTGGAACTTCCCCCTCGACCTCGCGGTGTGGAAGGTCGCACCCGCACTGGCCGCCGGTAACAGCGTCGTCCTCAAACCCTCCGAGCGCGCACCGCTGTCCTCACTGCGCCTTGCCGAACTGGCCACCGAGGCGGGTCTGCCGACCGGTGTGTTCAATGTCGTCCCGGGCCTGGGCGAGACCGCCGGCGCCGCGATCGGATTGCATCCCGATATCGACGTGGTGGCGTTCACCGGATCCACCGCCACCGGCAAGTGCTTCCTGCGCTATGCGGGCGAGTCCAATATGAAGCAGGTCTGGCTCGAATGCGGCGGCAAGAGCCCCAATGTCGTATTCGCCGATGCCGATCTCGACCAGGCTCTGGACAAAGCGGTCTTCGGAGCGTTCTACAACCAGGGCGCGGTCTGCTCGGCCAACTCCCGGTTGCTGATCGAGAAGTCCATCGCCGAGGAGTTCATCGCCGGCCTGGTGGCGCGCGCCGCCGAGGTGCGCCCCGGCAATCCCCTGGATCCGGACGCCACCCTGGGCGCGATCGTCGACGAGGCCCACACCGAACACGTGCTCGGGTTCATCGATCGTGCCCGGGCACACGGTGAGATCCGGATCGGTGGCAGTCGCGGAAATGTTGACGGCCGTGGCTGTTTCATCGAGCCGACCGTAGTGACCGGCCTGGGCCCGTCAGCCGAGCTGATCACCGAGGAGGTGTTCGGACCCGTGGTGACCGTGCAGACCTTCGACAGCGAAGACGAGGCGATCCGGATGGCCAACGACACCGTCTACGGTCTGGCCGCCTCGGTGTGGACCACCGATCTGCGCCGGGCGCACACCGTGGCCGCGGCACTGCGCGCCGGCACCGTCTCGGTCAACACCGTCGACGCGCTCAGTTCGCAGACCCCCTTCGGCGGATTCAAAGGTTCCGGCTTCGGCCGCGATCTGTCGCTGCATGCCCTCGACAAGTACACCGGTCTCAAGACCACCTGGATCCAGCTGTGACCGAACAAACCGAGGTCGTCATCGTCGGTGCCGGCCAGGCCGGGGTCGCGATGAGTGAACATCTCAGCGCACACGGTGTCCCACACCTGGTTCTGGAACGCGATCGCATCGCCGAACGCTGGCGCACCGGACGGTGGGACTCACTGGTCGCCAACGGGCCGGCGTGGCACGACAGGTTCCCGGGCCGTGAGTTCGATATCGCCCCCGATGCCTTCGCCACCAAAGATGACGTCGCGGAGTACTTCGTCGACTATGCGCGCAGCTTCGAGGCACCAATCCGCACCGGTGTTGAGGTGACCTCGGTCCGAAAGAACATCGGCCGCGCCGGTTTCCACATTGACACTTCCGACGGTGCCCTCGAGGCCCGCTATGTGGTGGCGGCCACCGGGCCCTTTCAGAAGCCGGTCATCCCACGCGTCGTTCCAGAGGGTACCGAGATCGAACAGTTGCACTCGATCTCCTATCGCAACCCACAAC
>JBAXIA010000242.1:0-2234 GCA_037138615.1 Mycobacteriaceae bacterium
CCACCCATCACGGGGTCGATGCTCGCGACCGCGGCGATCACGTCGGCAACCATGCCGCCCTCGCACATCGCCGCAACCGCTTGCAGATTGGTGAAGCTGGGATCGCGGTAGTGGACTCGGTAGGGCCGGGTGCCGCCATCGGAGACCATGTGTACGCCGAGTTCGCCGCGTGGCGACTCGACGGCGGTGTACACCTGCCCGGCCGGCACCCGGATGCCCTCGGTGACGAGCTTGAAGTGGTGGATCAGGCCCTCCATCGAGGTGCCCATGATCTTGGCGATGTGTTTCGGGGAGTTGCCCAGGCCGTCGGCCCCAAGTTTCAGGTCGGCCGGCCAGGCCAGTTTCTTGTCCTGAATCATCACCGGGCCGGGCTCGAGTCGCTCCAGGCACTGGCGGGCGATCTTCAGTGACTCCCTCATCTCGCCGACCCGGATCAGGTAGCGGCCGTAGCAGTCCGCGGTGGTTGCTGTGATGACGTCGAAGTCGTATGTCTCGTAGCCGCAATACGGTTGAGTCTTGCGTAGGTCGTGCGGCAGGCCGGTGGAACGAAGCACGGGCCCGGTCATGCCCAGTGCCATGCAGCCGGTCAGGTCCAGATATCCGACGCCCTCGGTTCGGGCCTTGAAGATGTAGTTCTCGCTCAGCAGTTCTTCGAGTTCGTACAGCCGGTCGGGCAGGATTTTCAACAGCTCGGCCAGCCGCGCCTTGCCGTCATCGGGCAGGTCGGCGGCGACGCCGCCGGGGCGGATGTAGGCGTTGTTCATCCGCAGTCCGGTGATCGCTTCGAAGAAGCTGAGAATCAACTCACGTTCCCGGAAGCCGACGAACATCACCGACATCGCACCCAGTTCCATACCGCCGGTGGCCAGCGCGACCAGGTGTGAGGAGATCCGGTTGAGTTCCATGAGCAAGACCCGGATCACCGAGGCGCGCTCCGGGATGTCATCGGTGACGCCCAGCAGTCGCTCGACTCCCAGGCAGTAGGCGGTCTCGTTGAAGAATGGTGACAGGTAGTCCATCCGGGTCACGAACGTCACACCCTGGGTCCAGGTCCGGTACTCCAGGTTCTTCTCGATGCCGGTGTGTAGAAAGCCGATGCCGCAGCGGGCTTCGACGACCGTCTCGCCCTCGATCTCCAGGATCAACCGAAGCACGCCGTGCGTTGACGGGTGCTGCGGGCCCATGTTGACCACGATGCGCTCGCCGGCCAGACCTTCGCGGGCGGCGCTGACGATATCGTCCCAGTCCTGTCCGCCCAGAGTGATCATGTTCTCGTCAGTAGTCATCAGTGATACGACCTGCGCTCGTCGGGCGGTGGGATCTGCGCGCCGTGGTACTCCACCGGTACCCCACCCAGGGGGTAGTCCTTGCGCTGTGGATGGCCCACCCAGTCGTCGGGCATCTCGATGCGGGTCAGTCCCGGGTGTCCGTCGAAGAGGATGCCGAAGAAGTCATAGGTCTCACGCTCGTGCCAATCGCAGGTGGGATACACCGAGAACAGCGATGGGATGTGGGAATCGTCATCCGGGCAGGTGACCTCCAGCTGCACCCTGCGGTTGTGAGTGATCGACATCAGTGGATAAAACGCGTGCAGCTCCCGGCCGACGTCATCGGGGTAGTGCACACCTGATACGCCGCAGCACAATTCAAATCGCAGCCGCTCGTCGTCGCGCAGTGCGGAGGCGACGGTGAGCAGGTGCTCGCGGGTGATCTCCAGGGTCAGTTGATCGCGGAACACCACCACCCGTTCGACGGCAGCGCCGAACGCGTCCGCCCCGAGCACCTCGGCCAGCAGGTCGACCACCTCGTCGAAATACCCGCCGTAGGGGCGTGGTGTACTGCCCGGCAGCGTGATCGGGCGCACCAGTCGGCCGTAGCCCGAGGTGTCTCCGCTGCCGTTGATCCCGAACATGCCACGGCGCACGCCGATTACTTCGTCGTCATCGACAGGCGCGGTCACGTCGTGATCGACCGGCCCCGTCACCGCAGCAGACCTTTGAGTTCGATTGTCGTTGGCACCGAAAGCGCGGCCTTCTCGGCGGCCGCAACCGCCTCGGCGCGGTGCACGCCCAACGGCATCTCGGCGATCTTGGCGTGCAACGCGAGGATGGCGTTCAGCAGCATCTCCGGCCGCGGTGGGCAACCGGGTAGGTAGATGTCGACGGGAACGATGTGATCTACGCCCTGAACCACCGCGTAGTTGTTGAACATGCCGCCGCTGGACGCGCACACCC
>JBAXIA010000243.1:0-2124 GCA_037138615.1 Mycobacteriaceae bacterium
CAGCCGGCGATGGCCCTCTGGGCTCAGGTCAGCTCCCGGCCCGAGCCAGGCTTGGCGCTGGTGACCATGGGTCGCCGCGACGTATCCTTCGACCAGGATTTGCCTGTGCCGCAACGATTTCGAGCGGACTCCGAATGGTCAGCGGATGGTTTAGCGGGAAGTACGGTAGTCAAGCTCAACGACCAGCACGCCTTTATCCGGTTGTCCCCCGCCGCTGAGGAACTCATCAGCGTCGGAACCTGGCTGGAGTTTGGGATATCCCATCCGTGCACGGTTTTCGACAAGTGGCCAATGATCCCCATGCTCGATGAGTGCGGCCGAGTGGTCGATGTGATCCGGACCTTCTTCTGAACCGAACGCCGCTCAGCCGTCATGCTGGGACAACGACGCGACCGACCAGTTCGACAGCTCTGTGGGGCCGAGAATGCGGCGACGGGTTTGACCGGCGGTGTAGAAAGTGAATTTCGTTGCGCGATAGCACTGTTCGAAACAATCGAACGCCCGGCCGTCGGCGTCGAAGCTGACGCCGCGGACCCGCACGATCGGCTCGATCGGTGCGATCTGAAGTTGCTGAGCCTCCCAGCTGCTCGGGCTGTCCACCTCAAAAGCCTGCTCGGTGTAGTCGTCGACGAGGTTGTAGCGCTCCTCGATAAAACGATACAGAGACTCTCCCCCGGCGAGTCTCTCCCGGTCTATCGCGGGCACCCGGCTCAACGGTAGGACGGCGCGCTCGAGGATGCTGTCGTCACTACCGAGACTGCGCCTGCGCCAGATCTCCCACACCGGCTGGCCGGGCTCGACGCCAAGTGCGGTCGCGATCGTGCTGCTCGGCAGGCCCACCCCGATCGAGATGAGCGAGGTGATAACCGCCTCCGGTGCGCCCTCGCGGTCGATCAGGGTCTGCAGTAACTCCCCCGGTCGGGTCGGGTCGGCGGCGATGCGCGGGTCGGCGACGAATGTGCCGAGGCCTTGGCGGCGGCGGATCTTGCCCGCCCGTTCCAGCTCGTCGAGCGCCCGGCGTACCGACATGGTGCTGACCTCGGCGAGCTCGGCGAATTCGGCGGTCGTCGGCAACCGGTCGCCCGGGTTGAGCCCACGTTCAGACATGATTTCCAGCACCAGGTCGTAGACACGCTGGTAGCGCAGCCGACGATCGGCACCCGCCAGTCCGGCGTCATGCTTGGACATCGGCATTGCTTCTCCCACGCGCGCGGACACACCTTCCTAACCGACCAACCTAACTGCAACGCCGATACGATCTGCCTTCATGACGCGATCTGTCACTCGCCGCGAGGTCCTCAAATACACCCTGGCGACCCCCGCACTCGCCAGTCTGGGCACCCTGGCGTCCGCCGCAGGTGCGCCGCGGGCGTCCGCGGCCGGTATGAGGCTAATCGACTTTGCCGAGCGACTGGTGTCACCCGAACAGATCAAGGCGGCGGGCTTTGATGGCGCACTGGTCTACGTCTCGGAGCTTCGCCCCGGGGCGACCTTCGACTTCAAGCCGGTCACCCGTGAGTTCACCGAGGGTATGCGCGCCCAAGGTCTACATGTCGTCAGCTGCTATCAGTACGGAAAGCCAGGTTGGCCGAATTCACCGTCGGACTTCACCCGCGGGTATGACGGTGGGGTTGCGGATGCGACGACTGCCCTGCGATTGCACGCCGCGGCCGGCGGCCCGAACTCAGCGCCGATCTTCTTCAGCGTCGACGAGCCGATTGACTCCACAACCTGGAAAATTACTGCGCTGCAGTGGTTTCGCGGTCTCAACTCAGTCCTGGGCATTGAACGAACGGGTATCTACGGCGGCAACCGGGAATTGGGGTGGGCGATCGCCGATGGTGTGGTCGGGCACTCGAGCACTCCGGGCTTTCGATGGGCCTGGCAGACCAAAGCATGGTCAGGTGGTGTGCGCGAACCCGCGGCGGTGCTCTTTCAGCGAGAGGTTGTCACCGCGATGGACCCCGGCGTGCTGATCAATGGTGTTCACGTCGATGTGGACGATGTACTCGCGGCCGATTTCGGTCAGTGGGATCGGGTTTAGGACCCGACCGGAACCAGCGACGGGCTTCCGACACCGATCGTGATCCGCTGGGAGGCCGCAGGGTCGCGCCAGGTCAGTAT
>JBAXIA010000244.1:0-2123 GCA_037138615.1 Mycobacteriaceae bacterium
ACCCAGATGACGGAGGCGCCGAGCACCAGCGAGAGCGTTACCGGCGCGGCGCGGACGATTTCGGGGATCACCTGGACGCCGCGGTTTGTGTACGACTCGATATCACGCTGTACGACGATGTGGTCCATCATCGTCAGGTACTGGATGGGCAGGGGTCGATCGAGACTGAACTCTGCGCGAATAGCGGCGATGTTCGCCGGCGTGGCGTTGCGTCCTGCCATCCGGCGTGCCGGATCGACTCCGGGTGTGGCGAAGAAGATGAGGAACACCAGAACACTGAGGGAGACCAGCACGACTGCCATCGAGAAGAACCGGCGAATGATGAAGGCGATCATCGCGACTTCCGCAGCCGACGGGTGCGAACCTTCGCGCGGGGGTCGACCGCCTCGCGGACGCCGTCACCGAGGACGTTGAGCGCCAGGATGGTGATGGTGATGAGGATGCCCGGAGCGATCGAGACCCAGGGCCGGGTGTAGAGCTGGGTCTGCCCGTCGTTGATGAGGCTGCCCCAACTCGCCTGCGGGGGCTGCACGCCGATCGAGAGGAATGACAGGGCCGACTCGGTCAGGATGCAGGTCGCGACCATCAGCGGGAAAATGACGATCACACTCGGGATGACATTCGGCAGCACCTCGCGGAAGAGCAGACGCCTGCGCCGGGCGCCCTGGGCGATCGATGCTTCTACATAGTCGCGACGTCGGACCGCAATCACCTCGCCTCGCACCGGCCGTGCCACATAGGGGACGTAGATCACCCCGATGATCAGGATCGGCAGCCATAGGCTCTGCGGATCGACCGTGATTGGCCCGAGCGAGATCCCCTGGGTGAGTAGGACCGTCGAGAGCGCAATGGCGAGAAGGTAGATCGGGAATGCCCAGATGATGTCGAGGGTCCGCGAGACGACAGCATCGGTCGCTCCCCCGAGGAAGCCGGCGAAAAGTCCCACCAGGGTCGCTATGAAGCACGCGATCAACGCCGAACCAATACCCACAAGCAGCGATGCGCGGCCACCGTAGAGCAGCCGAGCCGCCACGTCGCGGCCCTGGGTATCGGCACCGAGGAAGTACTGCGATCGCAGCGTCGGCCCGATCGGAATCGAGCCCAGGCCACTGTCGTTCGGCTGGATGACCGCGACCTGTTTTCCATCGACAACGATCGTTCCCGACAGGTTCGAGGAGAACGGATCGGTGTGCGCAACGTGGTCGGCGTAGACCGGAGCGAGCAGTGTGCCCAGTGCGATCAGCACCAGTGCGACAGCAGCGAGCATCGCCGCACGGTTACGTCGCAGCCGGGAGATCGCCACCGCCCAGGTCCCCCGGCCCGGAGTGGCCGAGGCCTGCGTGGTCATAGTCACGTGCAGGTCATATGGGCCGTTACTGCACCCAGGCTTGCTCGATCATGAATCCACCCACGACCGAAGGGTTGTACTTGTAATTGCCCACCCGGGCCGAGACGAAGTCGAGCTTGCTGCCGACGAACATCGGCACCCACGGCGCAGCATCGGTAACGAGTTTGTCGATCTCGGTCCACGCCTTGGCTGCGGCCTCGGGGTCGGTCAACTGCAATGCCTCGGCCTCCTTGGTCTTCTTGTCGATCGTTGGATCGCAGAACATCGAGAGGTTCGGATTAGCCGTGCTGTTAGCCCGGTAACCACCGCATCCCACGACCACATCCAGGAAGTCCGCGGGCGCGGTGTAGTCCGGATACCAGTAGCTCGGCGAGATCTGTGCCTTATTCGCGGAGTCCTGGACATAGGTGTACTGCACACTGGAGTTAAGCGCCTTCGAGCTCGCGTCGTACCCCAGTTCCTTCAGCAGCGAAACGAAGTAGTTGCTGATCGCGGTGTAGCCATCTTCGGTCGTCGTGATGATGACCACCTTCTGCCCCTTGGTTCCCGACTCCTCGACGAGTTGGCGGGCCTTCTCCATATCCGGTGCGCTCCACGTCGTGCCCGGATCCTTCGTCCACGGGCAGTACGGTTCGTAAGACGGGAAGTTCGGCGGGAGTATCTGGCAGGTGATCTCCGCGAGCTTCGGACCACCCCAGATCTGTTGTAGCGCCTTGCGATCCGCTGCGTAGTTGAGTGCCTGGCGAACCTTCAGGTTGTCGAACGGCGCCACCTG
>JBAXIA010000245.1:0-2121 GCA_037138615.1 Mycobacteriaceae bacterium
TCGTCGCGGCGGTCAAGGATGCCGCGGCCGGACGGCCCGGCGCTCCTGGCGCTCCGGGTGCGCCGGGTGCACCGGGACTCCCCGGCATGCCCGGTATGCCCGGTTCGCCCGGCGGTCAGGGCGGACCTGGCGGAAACCCCGGTGCCGCAATGACTTCCGTCGTGACCTTCTCTGACGGACGTACCGTTCCCTTCACCGTTGTCGGTGCCGACCCGGCCAGCGATATCGCGGTGGTGCGGGCACAGGGAGTCACCGGTCTCACGCCGATCAGTCTGGGCTCATCGGCAAACTTGCGCGTCGGGCAGGACGTGGTGGCGATCGGATCCCCGCTGGGACTTGAGGGAACTGTCACAACCGGCATCATCAGCGCGCTGAACCGGCCGGTCGCGGCCGGCGGCGACGCCAATAACCAAAACACCGTGCTGGACGCGATCCAGACCGATGCGGCGATCAATCCGGGTAACTCCGGTGGTGCTCTGGTGAATATGAGCGGCGAATTGGTGGGCGTGAACTCGGCTATCGCGACCATGGGTGGCGACTCCCCGGATGCCCAGAGTGGCTCAATCGGTCTGGGCTTCGCCATTCCGGTCGATCAAGCCAAGCGTATTGCCGATGAGTTGATCAGCACCGGAACCGCATCGCACGCCTCGCTGGGTGTGCAGGTCAGTAACGACGTGAATTCCCATGGCGCCAAGATCGTCGAGGTGGTCAAAGGCGGGCCGGCGTCACTGGCCGGCCTGCCCGGCGGTGTCGTGGTCACCAAGGTCGACGACCGCGTCGTCGCCAGCGCCAACGCTTTGGTGGCTGCTATTCGGTCACGACCGCCGGGGGACAAGCTGACACTGACTTACGTCGACGCCGCGGGTGCCAATCAGACGGTTCAGGTGACGCTCGGCAAGGCCGACCAGTGATCTGTGCTGGCGGCCCTGGCTGTCATTGCGGCAACGGAGGGCGTTCAGGGCGCCCGTACGGGTCGTGATTGAGCGGCGCCGGATGGCGGCGGTCCGCGACTTCTCGCGGTCACCGTCGGACAGCGATACGGTGTCACCCATGGAACAGCCTGAAGGGTTGGCCGGTCGCGCCCTCGTCGTTGTCGTTGACGATCGTCGAGCACGCGGTGTTGAACGGGACAGTAGCGGTCCGTTGGTCACTGAGTTACTCGCTGAGGCGGGGTTCTTAGTTGACGGTGTGGTGGTGGTTTCGGCTGACGAGGTCGAAATCCGAAACGCGCTCAACACTGCGGTCATCGGCGGGGTCGACCTGGTGATATCGGTCGGCGGTACCGGAGTTACGCCGCGCGATGTCACCCCGGAGGCCACCAGGGCACTCCTGGACCGGGAGCTACCCGGCATCGCCGAGGCTCTGCGCGCCTCCGGCGTGGCGGCCGGCAGCACAGAGGCCGGTCTGTCGCGCGGTCTTACCGGGATTTCGGGCAGCACGCTGGTGGTCAACCTCGCTGATTCCCGCGCTGCGGTCAGGGATGGCATGGCAACCCTGGGGCCGCTGGCGACGTTTGTGATTGACCAGCTCTCCAACCTCGAGATCTGATCCGCGAGCGTCATGTTTCAGGGCTGTGACAAGCAGAAACGCAACAATTGTGATCTCGGTCACATCGCACGGGGTGGCAGGTGAGTGCCCAGCGCCCCGATCGGGCTGCGATGAACAAAGTATTCGGCGCCGAGCTACCGCGATCGTCGTCCGACGAACGCGATCCCGATGCCACCGTCGAGGACAGTGAGCGCGAACACTGGTTGAGGGATAACGTTCCGCCACACAGTGTTTGACGTTTTCTACGACTTTGCACCGACTCAGTTAGCCTCAGGGCCAACCGGGCGCCATCTGAAGTTTTCCGTCGCCCGGTTGGCATCGCTGGGACCGATCGATCGTCGGTCAGCCAAATGCCGTCCGGACCAGGTGGCCGACTGGGTCGAGGTGTTCGCGTTGCTGACTCGGTGCAGTACCGATATCTTCCTCAAGACACTGAAACGCGGTCGTCGAAGCCTCATCAACGGGCGCTGACGGCTGCCAACGCTGGTGAGACTTGAGGATCACCGCCGAAACCTAGGGAGACCATGAAGGCAGTCGGTCGTGTTCTGGTGGTATTGGTTGCCGCGTTCTCGG
>JBAXIA010000246.1:0-2111 GCA_037138615.1 Mycobacteriaceae bacterium
CGCCGAATCGGTCCGTCGTCATGGTTTGGCGCCCGCCTTACGATTGATCCAGCAAACGAAGATCGTAACATGCGGGAACACAATATCGTCAATAAACAGGCATAACTGTGTTTCGAGGGAGGTACCAGTTACCGATAAATCGGTCAATCGACGTAGGTTTCGCTCCCGTTCGGGTAACCGCCGCCCTTGGTCGCGATGTGCACGTGGGTGTAGTGGTTGGCGTCGTCTGAGCCCGAATTGGGCATCAGGTGGGGCTTGCCGCCGATCGGGTAGTAGGTCTGCTGCCAGATCACGTGCACCAGCCCGAACCGATCGGCGTTCTGAAAGGCGAATGCCATGACGCGATCGCCGAGTGCCTTACCCGCCGGCGTGGAGTAGCCCGGGATGATCACATCGATCGCGAGGCCTTCTGGATGCCACTTCATGCCGTCGGGCCGGACACCGCCGATATTCCTTATCTCCGGGAAGCGCGCACTAATGGCACGCTCGGCCAGGATCGTTTTGACCTGCAGGCCTTTCTCGATTCCCACGCCAGGCAGCAGCATTCGCGCGGTGATGGGGGCCATGACGATCTGTGCGCGGCTACTGAGGTTGGCCGAGGCAACACGTCCGTCGCCGAGCCCTGAAGCGACCAGAATGGCCACCGGTATGGCGAACGCAGCAGTCACCACCGGGAAGGCACATCGACGTCGACCGGGCATGATGATGACTTATCGCCACTCGTGATGAAAGCGTTACCTGGTGCGCCGTCAGGGTTTCGAACCCCGGACCCGCTGATTAAGAGTCAGCTGCTCTACCAACTGAGCTAACGGCGCGTGTCAGCGACAATAACAGGCGCGCGCCGAGGAGGTGAACTTGCTGCCCTTAGAATTACGGTCTAAGGGGGTCTCCCGTTAGCGCGAGTTTGGAGACAGCATGCGAGAGGTTGGGCCGGTTCGCCGACCGCGCTTGCGTCCATGGCTTGCGGTGATCCTCGTCGCCTCGACCGCGCTGCTCGGCGTCAGTGCCTGCGGGACCCGCGCACCGGAACCCACGGTGCTGGCCGACAAGGGCAGCCCCTACAGCGACCTTATGGTTCCGAAACTCACCGCCACCGTGCAGGACGGCGCCGTCGGAGTTCCGGTGGATCAGCCGATCTCGGTGACGGTCCGTGGCGGCGTGCTGGGTTCGGTCATCATGGTCGACGAGGCCGGTGAACCCGTGCCCGGCGAACTCAGCCGGGACGGACTCAGCTGGTCGGCCACCGATCCGTTGGACTACAACAAGCACTACGCCATCACCGCTCAGTCACTGGGCCTCGGCGGGGTGAGCACCCGCACCCTCAACTTCGAATCGCAATCGCCGGCAAACCTCACGATGCCCTATCTGCTTCCCAATGATGGGGAGGTCGTTGGCGTCGGGCAGCCGATCGCGGTGCGCTTCGACGAGAACATCCCCGACCGGCTCGCCGCGCAGAAGGCGATCACAGTGACTACCGACCCGCCAGTCGAGGGTGCCTTCTACTGGCTGAGTAACCGGGAGGTTCGTTGGCGGCCCAGGGAGTTCTGGGAGCCCGGAACCAGGGTGACTGTCGCCGTCAACGCCTACGGCGTCGATCTCGGCGACGGTCTGTACGGGCAACAGAACCGCACCGCCGACTTCAGTATCGGTGATCGACTGATCGCAACCGCGGACGACGACACCAAGATGCTGACGATCCAGCGCAACGGCGATGTTGTGAAGACCATGCCGATCTCGATGGGCAAGGACAGCACGCCGACGAACAACGGCATCTACACGATCGGCGACCGATACCAGCATCTGATCATGGACTCGTCCACCTACGGTGTTCCGTCCGACTCGCCCAAGGGTTACCGGCTCGAGGTGGACTGGGCCACCCAGATGTCCTACAGCGGCATCTATGTGCACTCAGCGCCGTGGTCGGTCGGCGCCCAGGGTTATGACAACACCAGCCACGGTTGTCTCAATGCCAGCCCCGACAACGCGAAGTGGTTCTACAACAACACCAAGCGTGGTGACATCGTCGTGGTGGAGGGCACCGTCGGTTCAGTGCTGTCCGGCACCGAGGGCCTCGGGGACTGGAACATCCCCTGGGAGCAGTGGAAAGCGGG
>JBAXIA010000247.1:0-2044 GCA_037138615.1 Mycobacteriaceae bacterium
TGGCAGCGAGCGTGTCCTGCTTGTAGCTACCCATCACCGGTGTGGTTTTAGGGTCAAGGCCGAACGGCAGGAACACATTCGAACCATTCACACCCACTGGTCCGTAACCGCCGCCGGTTCCGCCGGAGAAGGCGATCCCGAAGTTGGGCTTGTTCGGTGATCCATCGGAGTTGACGGTCCCGGGGTTGGCGATGAACGGAGCGATCGGATCGAGATTGTCACTGATTCCGTTGGGTGTGAAGCCAATTGGGTTTTCACCGCCCAACGGGCCGTACTGTCCCCACTTCTGACCCGGGGCGGGCTGCAACATTCCGGCGTTGGTGTCTGCTTCAACGAGGACATCATCGGCCATCGCACAACTTGTCTTGGACAACCCGGAAGTCAGCGCCGCCAGATTCGCCTTTCCGGTGGTGTAGGCCGGGTAACGCTGCGCGAAACCTTTTGCCATGGACCCGACCGCCAACAGCACCATGATCAGCGAGAGCACCAGCAGAGGGGTGGAGGCCAGCATGCGGTTGCGGCGGGTGTCTTTGACCTCGGTGTGCCCGGCGTAGTCCAATCGAAAGTGCAACCACCCGGCGATCAGGCCACTGATGATGGCCAGGGCCAGGAACATCGACGTCACCGGTTGATGCATCAGCACCGGTGCCCGGTCGTACCAGGGCACCCCGTAGTTGCCGACGTAGAACCAGCCGTTGATACCCGAGGTCGCCCAGGCCACCACGAACAGAAGCGCGGTGATATATAACGCGAGATTGCGTCTGCTGTGCAGGCCCACTCTGGCGAAGGTGAACGCGGTCACAGCACCCAGGGCCGCCGCCAAACCGGCGAATGCGCCGAACTGCACTGCCCATTTCGTAGGTGTGAAGGTGAGCAGCAGCAGGCCCAGTGCAGTGCTGCCGATCAGCCGCCACAGCGGTCCGCGGGCCAACCCGGCGACACGGCTGCGGCGCAGTAGCACCGTCAGCATCGCGAATAGACACAGCAGCATGACCAATACCGCGAAGCGTCTCGTCAGCGAGCTCTCCACATGCTCTTCGACAGTGAGGAAGTAGTACCGCAGGAAGTCTTGGTACCACGAGATCGTCGGGCCGACAACGTATTTGATTCGGGCCGACTCGGCTACCGTGGCCAGGGTCTGGTCGCGGAATATGATGACGAAGATCACCGACATTGCCGCCGCCAGTGCTGCCAGCGGAGCCAGCACACCGTCGCGTGCCCGGCGTCCTCCGATAATCCGGCCGATGGCCCGTGCACCAACCAGCAGCGGTGCTACCGCGACCAGTCCCTGCGGTGCCAAGGTCACGCAGAAGACTGCGACCACGATCGCGGATGCCGTAGGAGCGAGTTGCCGGGTTGCAATGGTGCGCTCTACGAGCATCCACACCATCAGAATTCCGAAGGCGATCAGCGGCTCGGGGCGCAGACCATTGTTGAACGGCAGCCAGGCGGCCAGGAAGACCAGTCCTCCGGTGGCTACTGCGACCCGGTTATGCGACAGGCCACCGACCGCGGATCCCAGACGGGGTAGCACCCGGTGGCTGAGGATCAGCCAGCTCCCGATGGCCGCAGCGGTGGCCGGCAACCGCATCCAGATCCCCGCGGTACTCACCGACGCCAGCTGCGCGAGTACCGACTGGTACCAATCGAACGGTGCTTCGGTGGTGCCGAAATAGCGGTAATAGTTCGTTGCGTACCCGGCCTCTCCGGAGATGCGCGCGATGGTGAGGTTGTAGCCGTCGTCGGACGAGATCGCACCGATGACATGCCAGATCAGTAGTGTGCCGATGACTCCGATGTCGACCGGCCAGTGCCACAGCAGGCGGGAGCGGGCTCTTGCCATCGACCCCCCGCGGTCACCGCGATCAAGGAGCGCAAGCGATGCGATCGAGGCGACCACACACGCGATACCGGCGATCATGACCACCAACTTGAGGGCGGTCGGTCTGGTGATGAAGCGTGTGTCGACGTCGATTCGAGCCGAAAGCCCCTGTTGGGAGGGAACTTTGAGCTCGGTGAAGATCCCGGTCACCTGAGGTTTCTT
>JBAXIA010000248.1:0-2007 GCA_037138615.1 Mycobacteriaceae bacterium
ATCCCGGACACCTCGGGAATGGGCACTGCCGATAACAGAGCATTGGTGTAGTGGTGCGCGGGGCGGTCGCACACCTCGAGCGCTGGGCCGATCTCGACGATCCGGCCGAGATACATGACCGCGACTCGATCCGATACCTGCCGCACGACGGCGAGATCGTGCGCGATGAAGACATAGGTCAGGCCTAAATCCCGCTGCAGATCGGCGAGCAGGTTGAGAATCTGGGCCTGGACCGACACGTCGAGCGCGGACACCGGTTCGTCGGCGATCACAAGACGGGGATTGAGCGCGATGGCCCGGGCGATGCCGATGCGTTGGCGCTGACCGCCGGAGAACTCGTGTGGATAGCGCTCGGCGTACTCGGGTCGGAGTCCGACGATCTCGAGCAGTTCCCGCGACCGCTCCCGCCGCTGTGCCGCCGTGCCCACTCCGTGAATAGCGAGTGGTGCGCCGACGATAGCGCCCGCACGGTGCCGGGGATTCAGCGATGCGGCGGGATCCTGGAACACGATCTGCATCTCCCGGCGCAGCCGGCGCAGATCCTCGCCTTCGATCCCGGTGATGTCCGTGCCGGCGAAGGAGATCGTTCCCGAATCGGGGTCCAGAAGGCGCAACAGCACACGCCCAAGGGTCGATTTGCCGCATCCCGACTCGCCGACAAGTCCGAGCGTCTCGCCCTCGTGGACATCGAGCGAGACGTCATCCACCGCGTGGATCCATCCCCGGGTCCGCCGCAGGAGACCATTGCCACGCAGCCGGTAGCGCTTGGACACGCCGCTGGCGCGCAACAATGGGGTGTTCATCTCAGCGCTGCCCGCCCGTCCCGGGGAAGGATGCACGCGTCGAAATGACCGGCGCCGTCACCAACCAGCGGCGGTGTCATATCGCACTCGACCAACCGGTGGTCACAGCGCGGGGCGAACACGCAGCCGGTCCTGTGCTCGTGCGGTGCCGGTGGTGCGCCGGGAATCGTCGGGAGCCGCTGCGGCCGTGGACGATCGACGCGGGGCATCGAACCCAGCAGTCCCCAGGTATAGGGATGGCTGGGGTCGTCGAAGATCGCCGCCGTCGGCCCGGACTCGACCACCTTCCCGTCGTACATCACCGCCACCTGATCGGCGAGCTCGGCCACAACGCCGAGATCGTGGGTAATGAGCACGACACTGGTGCCGTTTTCCAACGCGACAGCGCGGACCAGGTCCAGGATCTGCGCCTGGATCGTGACGTCGAGCGCGGTCGTGGGCTCGTCGGCGATCAGCAGCTTTGGCTTGCAGGATAGCGCCATCGCGATCATCAGGCGCTGACGCTGGCCACCGGAGAATTCGTGCGGAAAGGAGTCAAGGCGCTGGGCCGCGTCAGGAATCCCGACCTGCTGCAACAACTCGACGACCCGATCCCGGGCTTGGCTCTTGGAGAGATGCTCGTGCGCCCGGAGTTGCTCGGCGATCTGCCATCCCACCCGGAGCACCGGGTGCAGCGATGTCATCGGGTCCTGGAAGATCATCGCGATCTCAGCTCCGCGGACCTGCCGCCACTCGTCGCGTCTGAGCGCCAGAAGATCACGGCCTCGGTAGCGCACCTCGCCCTCGATACGTGCGTTCGGATCGATGAGCAGACCCATGACGCTCATCATCGTCACGCTCTTGCCAGAACCCGACTCGCCGACGATCCCGAGGACGCTTTGCTCCTCGACGGTGAAGGAGACGCCGTCCACCGCTGTCACCAAACCGTTTTCGGTCTCAAACCGCACGCGCAGGTCCACGACCTCGAGCAGTGGGGTGTTCATGAGGCCCGTGTCCTCGGGTCGAGCCAGGCATAGAGGATGTCGACTACGGCGCTGGCAATGACGATGACGAATGCCCCGTAGAGAACGGTTGTCATGATCACCGGAAGGTCAAGGCCGGCGAGCGAGAGATAGGTCAGGCGTCCCACTCCGGGCAGTCCGAATACGACTTCGACGAGCAGTGCCCCACCTGCGACCAGCGCTCCGAAGTCAAGCCCGAACAG
>JBAXIA010000249.1:0-1993 GCA_037138615.1 Mycobacteriaceae bacterium
TGGCAATCGCCGATACCGCAGTGGACGTGAAGGCTGCGGAACTGTTCATCACAGCGGCCAAGGCGGTGGGGATCAACCTGAAACTGTCGACCACCGACGCCGACGGCATGGGTGCAACGGTGTTCAACACCGAGGCTCCCGACTGGGACATCATGGTGTGGGGCTGGGATTCGGCGTTCTACGACCCGTCCTACCTACTGGGTATCCCGACCACCGACCAGATCGGTGGAAACAATGACACGTTCTGGACCGACGCGCGCTATGACGAGCTCTACGCCCAGCAGAAGACAACTGTGGATAAGGCTGCCAGGGTCAAGATCGTCCAGGAGATGCAGGCTCTGCACTACGCCGCCTGCCCCTACATCGTGATGTGGTATCAGAAGAAGCTCACCGGCACCCGGAGCGACACCTGGACGGGTTGGCAACCGATCAACGGCGGCATGATCCTGAACTTCCCGAGGGTCAACTACCTCGATGTGAAACCGGCCTGAGGCTCACCGAAAGTCAATGGCCCAGTACATCGGACGCAAACTGGGGTATCTCGTGCTGACCCTTGCGGCCGTGCTGGCTACGAATTTCACGCTGTTCCATTTGATGCCGGGCGATCCCGTCACCCACATCGCCCGCGGGCAACACCTCGACGCGGACGCGATTGCTCGGTTGCGTAGCTTCTACGGACTGGACATGCCCCTGCCGTCGCAGTTCATCACCTACGTTGCGCATCTGTTCCGCGGTGACTTCGGCTGGTCCTACACGTATCAAACCTCGGTGGGCCCGATCGTCGCCAAAGCCCTTGGCAACACACTGATCCTGGTGACGATCTCGACCCTGCTGGTGATCATGCTCGGGGTCGGAATCGGAGTGTTCGCCGCATCGCGACGTGGGACACGTACCGACGGCGGTCTGGTCATCGGGTCGCTGGTGTTCTGGAGCCTGCCCACGTTCTGGGTGGGCATGCTGCTGATCTTCGTATTCGCCGTCACCCTCGGTTGGCTCCCCATCGCGGGCATGTTCACCGCCGATGCGGTGTACCCGACGGTCTTCACCAAGATCGCCGACCTGGCCCGGCACCTGATCCTGCCGACAATGGCCATGGTGCTCGTCGACATCGCACAGTTCGTTCTCATCAGCCGTAGTTCACTGCTGGCGGTGCTATCCGAGGACTACATGACCACGGCCCGTGCCAAGGGGCTGAGTCCGCGGCGGGTGCTGTGGCGTCACGGCGTGCGTAACGCACTTCTGCCCGTCGTCACCGCCACCTCGCTCTACGCCAGTGCCACCGTCGGCGGCACAATCCAGGTCGAGACGGTGTTCTCTTGGCCGGGTATGGGGCAGTTGATTTATCTATCGGTGATCCGCCGCGACTACCCGATCATGGAGGCCTGCTTCCTGATTTTCGCCGTCGTCGTCGTGCTGGCCAACTTCGCCAGCGATATCGCCTACCGCTTGCTCGACCCCAGGGTGCGGCTGACATGACCGGACCCATGATCAATTCCAGCCTCGACGCTGCGCCTGTCACCGGGCATGTCGCCGGCGGATGGCGCGGAGTGTTACGGCAGCTGGTGGCCGATCGGATGGGCCGTGTCGGCCTTGTGATGGTCGCCGCCGTCGTACTGGTTGCCGTCGCCGGGCCGCTGTTGGCGCCCTATGACCGCACGGCGGTGGCCGCGTCTCGCACCGGAATTCTCCAGTCTCCCAGCGCGGCTCACTGGTTGGGCACCGATGAGTTGGGCCGCGATATTCTGCGTCAGGTTGTGGCCGGCACCTCGGTGTCACTGGAAATCGGTTTGATCGCAACATTTATCACGGTATTGATCGGCACGACCGTAGGAGTGCTGGCCGGCTGGTTCACCGGTTTCGTCGACGCGGTGCTGATGCGCATCACCGATTTCTTTCTGGTGCTGCCGAGCCTGCCGTTGATGATCGCCCTCGGTGCGATCATCGGTCAGAGCCTCACGATGATCGTCTTCGTCATCGCACTGACCAGTTGGCC
>JBAXIA010000250.1:0-1978 GCA_037138615.1 Mycobacteriaceae bacterium
CACGCCTGGCTTGGGCCGATATCGGTGCGGATCCGAGTCGCCTCCAGCACCGTCGCAAGAGTCTGATCGGGGAATACCACCGTGAGCACGATCGTTCCGACGGCCAGCAGTGGAGCCACCAGAGGCCAGGTGCCCACCACCGCGCGGCGCCGCGCCAGGATTCGAAGAATGGGCCGGCCACCGGCGATCAGTGCGGCCACGGCGATCAGCCCGGTCGGCTGGATACCCAGGGTGAATGCAGCGGTGAGGATGGCCAACGCCGCAGGGGTGAGCCGACCGGAACTGATCGCCCGTTCGATGAGTACGTAGGTGATCAGAGCACCGGTGGCGATCTGACCTTCCGGTCGCAGACCGTTGTTGAATGGCATCCAGGCAGCCAGCAACACCAAACCCGCCGCCCACAACGCGGACCTGCTGCCCGTCACGGCCGGACCCAGCCGGGGCAGTACCTCGCGTGACAGCAGCAGCCAGCACACCAGCGCACATATCAGGTCCGGTAATCGGATCCAGATACTCGCATCGCTGACATGGGTCATCAGCGCCAGCACGTTGTAGTACCAGCCGAACGGGTCCTCGGGGCTGCCGAACCAGCGGAAATAGTTCGACATGTACCCGGCATGATCGGCGACGCGGGCCATGCCGAGGATGTAGCCGTCGTCAGATGAGTTGGCACCCATGACATGCCAGACCAGGAAGCTGGTCACCACGGTCACATCAACGACGGTGAATGTTCGCCACCGTTGTGGGATAAGCCGGTGCATCCGACGGCCGTCGAGGCGATCGAGCCGCCACAGCGCCGCCAATGCAACCACGGTCGATGCCATGGCTAGCAGCATCGCGGCCAGCTTCACGGTCGTTGGTCTCGTGGAGAACCGGGTGTCGATGGTTGCCGAGAGGTTGAACCCGGGCGGTGCGGTGCCGGTGAGGTCGGTGAACACCCCAACGATCGCTGGACGCAGATTAGGGTCGGGGAAACCGCTGCGAAGATCCCGGTAGCCGCGCTGGGCGGAGTCCTCGCCCTGATCCTGCGCCGCGATGCTGGGCGGCAGGCCGACAAAGGTGGCGAAGGTCCCGGCGTCGGTCGAGTTGATCTCAATACGCTGACAACCGCTCACCTGGGTTCGCGGCACGCTGGCGATCACCACGTTGCGGTCGGTGATATCCACTCGCTCGGCTGTAGCGGTGATGAAGAGCGAATTCAGCGCCGCATCTTTGCCTTTCGGTGGCGCCAGACCCAGAATCAGGCCACCCTTGGGTGGCATCGACCGGATCACCTCGCATGGCACCGTGACTGTGAGTGATACCGGCGCCTGCGAGATCAGTGGTGCGGTGACATTGCTGAGTTGTCCGTTTTGCGGCCAATTCAGAGTCGCTGTGGTCTGCACCACCGGCAGTAATGGGGTCAGCACTGACAATACAAACCCGAGCAGTCCGGCGATCGTGGCCACCCAGCGAACGACCTTCATGTCTTCCGCGTCGCGGGTGCCGGCTTCGAGTGTCTGCGTCATGGCAGCGCCCTGATCGGTCCGTTACGGCTCCAGCCGAACACTCGTGTGGAACCCTCGACGATCATCGCATTGGGTGACTGCGCAGCTGGCACTACCCGGACGTAGCGCTCCAGCGCGCCCCAGTCGCGATACCAGTCGTTGCGCAGGTAGGTGGGTACCGTCTCAGTGGTCAGCAATGCCTGGATGAACAGGAACGGGCCGCCCGCTCGCGCCGACTGCCACATATTCGACGACACCACCACCTGCTTGAGGTTGGGCAGGATCCGGTACTGCGGCAGCTCCGCTACCCCCAGATGTTCCGAAAACGGCCGCTGGCAGGGAAAATTCGCCGCGGTGGCGATGTCCATCAGCAACGGCGTCTGGGTTCCCAGGAATTCCTGCGCCGTCTGCAACGGTGGAACTCGCGGCGGAGTGAACCCGAACCACTGATCGGTGCTGAGGTTCGGATCATCGGCCACGATGCGGGCCAC
>JBAXIA010000251.1:0-1964 GCA_037138615.1 Mycobacteriaceae bacterium
CAGGATGCCCTTACTGAAGACCGGATCGGGCACGTCACTGAGGGCAACGATCGTGCCGGCCAGCGGCGACTGGATCTCGGTGGTGAGGCCCGCATCGCCAGCGGCCTTGGTCGCCGCGGCGGCGATCAGCGTGCCGGTGCTGGCCGCAGACATCGGCCCTTCCAGGTCGGCGACTGATACACCGGCCGCAGCCGCTGCCGCAGCCTCCTCCGGCGATCGATAACCAGACAAGATCACCAGGATCATCGCGGTGAAGAATGCCGCGAGCACCGCGGTCGCATACAGCGCCATGCTGTTGAATGCCGGGATCGTCAACAGCGAGGTGAACACGAAGGCACTCGTCTTGACGCCGCCGCCGAGGCCGATGATGACCCCGCCCACAAGACAGCCGACCAGCATTCGTGGATAGATCCGCTTGAAGCGCAAATGGATTCCATACAGCGACGGCTCCGAGATACCACCCAGTAGACCTGCGGCGAGTGCGCCGATCGCAGTCTGCCGCATCTGCTTGTCGCGCTCCTTCCAGGCCAGGAAGAGCACGCCTGCGGTGGCACCGAAGCAAGCGAAGTTCCACGCGCCCATCGGACCCTGGATGTAGTCATAACCCAGGGTCTGGATGTTGAGCAGCATGATCGCGTTGATCGGCCAGTGCAGGCCCAGCGGCACCATGAACGGGTAGGCCAGTGGGATAAGGATGGCAAAGATGAGTGGAGAGAAGTCGTTGATGGACTTCAGAATGTTGGCCAGGCCAGCCCCGGTGTACACGCCGATCGGACCGATCACGAAGGCCGTCAGCGGAATCATGATCAGCATTGAGAGGAACGGCACGAAGATCAGCTGAACGTTCTCGGGGATGATCCTCTTCAGGAACTTGTAGAGCGGTCCGAGAACGGCGGCCATCAGCAACGGCGGGAACACCTGCGAGCTGTAGTTGAAGATCGTCAACGGCAACCCGAAGATCTGCACCACGTCGACAGTCGAACCGAAGACGTTCTGGGGAGCGGCGACCTCCTTGAGCGCAGCGAACCCCGGCAGCATCACCACCGCCATGATCGCGAAGCCGACCCACGGGTCGGCATTGAGTTTTTTCGACGCGTTATACGCGACCATCAGGGGCAGGAAGACGAAGACGCTCTGCCAGCAGAGGTTGACGAACTGCCAGGACGGGGACAACTCGGTGCGCGGGTCTGCCCAGTTTGGAATGACCTTGAGCGTGCTCATCAGCGCCATGAACGTGATGAACAACGATGCCCCCAGCAGCGCACCGAGAATCGGACGGAACGAATCGGACAGGAACTCGAAGAATCCGTCGAGCCAGGCGAACTTGCCGCGCGGCCCCTTGGCACGGGCGGCCGCCTTAATGGCGGCGGCATCGTCGCTGTTGGCACCGGCAACCATCCCGGGCAGTGCCTTGATCTGGTTGTAGATGGTCTGCACGCCTCCGCCGATCACCACCTGGTAGCGGTTACCGGCCTGGGGGACGGCGCCCATGACACCGGACACGGACTCCAGAGCGGACTGCTCGACACCTGAGGCGTCGCGCAGCGTGAACCGCAATCGGGTGGCACAGTGCGAGAGGCTCTCGATGTTCGCCGGACCGCCGAGCTTATTGACGATGTCGGCAGCTGTATTCGAAGACATTAGGTCCCGGTCCTCCCACGAAGCGCCTCGAGCCCAGCGGGTCGAGATGAACCGATGCTATCGGCGTTGGGACCAGCACCGGATCGAATTCGTGCGGCAACGCCCAGATTCCCCGGGTCGGGCTGGATTGTGGACTGTGAACGACGCTGCAGAGTTCTGGAATAACCCACCGGTGTTGATTAGCCGTTCGCTACCATCCGCCATTGAGAGCAAGCGGTCGGCTGCGGAAACCTCGAGGGGAGCATGACGTTGAGAAACTCACTGGTTGGTACGGCGGCCGCGATTCTGAGCGCGGCGACAACGATGTCGATTTCGTCAGCGTT
>JBAXIA010000252.1:0-1921 GCA_037138615.1 Mycobacteriaceae bacterium
GCCGCGACAGCCGACGGCGCTGCCACGGTGACCGGCTCAGGCTGCGGTGCCGGCTGGGGCGGCGCGATAGCCGGCGCGGCGGCCGCAGCCAGCTTGGCCGCGGTGCCCTTCTCTGGAAGCGTCAGGGTGCCGCGGTCCAGTGAAGCGAGCAGTAGCTGCGCGACGTCGACCACCTCGACCTCGTCGGCCTTGCCGCGGTCGCCGACACCGTCGGTGAGCATCACCCGACAGAACGGGCAGCCGGTGGCGATCGTGGCGGTGTCCATGCTCAACGCCTCGTCGACGCGTTCGTGATTGACCCGCTTGCCGAGGTGCTCTTCCATCCACATGCGCGCACCGCCTGCGCCGCAGCAGAATCCGGTTTCGGCGTGGCGCGGCATCTCGGTGAGCGTGGCGCCGGACGCGCCGATCAGCTCGCGCGGAGCCTCGTAGACCTTGTTATGTCGGCCGAGATAGCACGGGTCGTGGTAGGTGATCGTGCCGGCGCGGCCGGTGCCATTCACCGACTCCACCGGGATCAGCTTCTTATCGCGGACCAGACGGTTGAGCAGTTGGGTGTGGTGCAGGACGGTGTAGTTACCGCCAACCTGGGGGTACTCCCGGCCCAGGGTGTTGAAGCAGTGCGGACAGGTGACGACGACCTTGCGGTCGATCCGCTCGACGCCGGTGAACAGTTCATTGATGGTCTCGACGTTCTGAGATGCCAACTGCTGGAACAGGAATTCGTTACCGGAGCGGCGCGCAGAGTCTCCGGTGCAGGTTTCGGCTTCGCCGAGCACCAGGAACTTCACCCCGGCCGCCGACAACAGTTCGGCGACCGCCTTGGTGGTCTTCTTAGCGCGGTCGTCCAGCGAACCGGCGCAGCCGACCCAGAACAGATACTCGAAACCGGCGAAGGATTCGACATCCTTGCCGTACACCGGCACGTCGAAGTTGACCTCGTCGATCCAGGTCAGCCGTTCCTTGGCGTTCTGGCCCCAGGGGTTGCCCTTGTTCTCCAGGTTCTTGTAGAGCCCGGCGAGTTCGGAAGGGAACTCTGACTCCATCATCACCTGATAGCGCCGCATGTCGACGATGTGGTCGATGTGCTCGATGTCCACCGGGCACTGTTCGACGCACGCACCGCAGGTGGTGCATGACCACAACACGTCGGGGTCGATCACGCCGAGTGCAGCGGCATCGCCGACTAGGGGACGGGTGGCCTGCAATGGTGAGTTGGCGGGAACCCTCTCGAAGCCTGACTCTGGAACGTGGTGCGGATCGTCCGCGCCTAATTCCAGGCCACCCTCGGTATCGATCCGGTCGTTCGGGGTTGCGAAGATGTAGGGCGCCTTGGCGAACAGGTGATCGCGCAGATTCATGATGAGGATCTTGGGAGACAACGGCTTTCCGGTATTCCACGCCGGGCACTGCGACTGGCAGCGGCCGCACTCGGTACACGTTGTCAGATCCAGATAGCCCTTCCAGGTGAAGTCCTCGATCTTGCCGCGGCCGAACACCGCGTCTTCCGCGGGATCGTCGAAGTTGATCAGCTCACCCTTGGACTCCATCGGAAGCAGCGGGCCGAGCGCGTTGGGAAGGCGTTTGAATGTGACGTTGAGCGGCGCCAGTCCGATATGAAGGTGCTTGGAGTGCAGCACGATGAGCAGGAACACCAGCATCACACCGATGTGCAGCAGTAGCGCAACGGTTTCGATGATCTCGTTGGCGTGGGCGCCCAACGGTTGCAGCAGTGCCGCGACGCCGTGGGAGAAGAACGCCGCCGGGCCGTAGGGGAGGTTGCCGTTGTTGACGGCCGAACCGCGGAACAGCGCGTAGGTCCAGATGACGTTGAAAATCATGAAAAGGATCAGCCACGCGCCGCCGGTGTGGGAGCCGTAGAACCGCGACGAGCGGCCGTATTCCTTGGGTTCGGCGCGCA
>JBAXIA010000253.1:0-1864 GCA_037138615.1 Mycobacteriaceae bacterium
TCATCACCTGGTGGACCGGTTCGGCGGTCATGGTGTTCAACGACAAACTGGGCTATCGCTACACCCTGGACGCAGTCGATCCGCTGGGTCCGGCCACGATGATGGCGGGCCGGCTCCTGGTTCCGGTGCCCGACGGTCTGGCGGTCTACGACCCGGCTGATGGCGCCCGTGAACGATTGATCCCGCTCTCCCACCCGCAGGGCAACGGCCCGGTGATGCCGGCAGTCAGCGGATCGACAGTGGTCGAACAGAACGGCGATGCGCTGGCGGGGTTCGGACCCGGCTAGGGATTGATGAGTTGCTTGGCGATGGTCGACAGCCGGGGGTCGTTTCGGCCCGGGAATTCAATGTTGATGAGGCGTTTGCCGGGATCGCCCGCGATGCGTACCGCACCTTGGAGCCGCGGCCGGATGCCCGCGGAGTCCAATTGGGTCATCCAGGTCACCGCCGGGTCGCGCCACAGGAACCCGCTGGCGAGCCGCGATTCGATAAGGCTCCGCTGGGTAGCCAGCCACCCCACCTGCTGGTCGGCGACGTAGGCGGCCACCGCGTGCGTATCCGAGCCGCGATCCTGCAGGCGCAGCACCACCTGAACGGGACCCAGCGGCAGCGCGTCGACCGCGTCTTTGTAGGCCGAACTTCCGACAATGGTGCGCGTCCACGTCCCTGAAACGTCCCCCAGGCGATAGTCGTGTCGGTCTCGATGCGCAGGCAATTCGGACCTGCCCAGGAAGCGGTCCCAAATAGCCATGCTGCAACCCTACGGCAGTCGGATCGCTCGTGGAGCGATTGCGGGTTGTTCCGTGCGCAAGGACCGCCACCCCGTTCGCGCAGACCCGTGGAATGAGCCGAGATGGCTTTGGGCAGCAACGGAATTGAGCCATCCGGGCATTTCGGCGCTACCGGAGAAGACCGGCCGCGTACAGACAGATGAACAGGTTGATCAGCAGCATCACCAGGGCCGCGATGGAGTCCGGCAGCGAGGACTTTGATCGGAAGCGGACGGCGAGGCCGAGGGCCATCAACAGAGCCAGGCCGCCCGATGCGGCAATCACCAGGGGCGGTATCAGGTAGCCGACGAGGAGCCCGACTGCTCCGAGCAATTCGAGGACGCCGGTGAATCTGCGCAAGTTAGGCAGCCCGAATTGATCGAACTCGGTCACCATCGCATTGGAGAACAGCACACTCAAGCCGTAATAGAGGAAGAGTAGGGCCGATAACGGCTTGAGGATTTGATAGATAGTATTCACACGATCATCAGTCCGTTGACAAGTCTTTCATCGGACGCACCCTACAGCGAGGGCATCAGATGTCATCTTCTACAGTCTCCAACATTCTCCAGGTCATCGCCGGACTCGGACTGATCAACGTGTGGCTGGTGCGTCCCAGGTCGGCAACCGCGTATCGGGGCGGTTCAGCCAAGACACTCCGGGAGGAGTTTGGCGCCTACGGCCTGCCCGAGTGGTGCTTCTATGCGGTCGGCGCATCCAAGATCGTGGCCGCGGTGCTGCTGATCGTCGGCATCTGGGTGCCGCGGCTGGTCGTGCCGGCGGCACTGGTCGTCGCGGCGCTGATGGTCGGGGCGCTGGCCATGCACGTGAAAGTCAAGGACCCACTGACCAAGTCCGTACCAGCATTGCTGATGCTGGCGATGGTCGTCGGGATCGTTCTACTTCGGTAACCGCGGGATGTCACAACTCGGGTGTGAAGGTTGGCAGCGCCGTACCGGACTTCCAATACTTGAGCAACGACCTGGCCAGTTCGCGATAAGCGCTGGCGCCCTTGTTCTTTCGGCCGGCTAACGCCGACGAACCCGACGCGCTGGCTTCGGCGAAACGAACGGTGCGCGGAATCGGCGGGGAAA
>JBAXIA010000254.1:0-1859 GCA_037138615.1 Mycobacteriaceae bacterium
GGCTGTATCGCGCAGAGTGAGTGATATCAGCTTTCACCGCGAAGGAGCCACCATCATGAAGACCATCACCATCATCACCGAGCAGGTCACCGACCGCGTCCTGACCGCCGCCGTGCCGCCCAGGGGCGTCGCATCCGTGAGCATCAGCGCCAACCGCTCCGGCGTCGAGGATATCGACGCGGCCACCTACCGCAGCTTCCGCAACCCCGACCGCTTCAAGGCCAACTACCGCATTGAGATGGTGGTTGAGGACAACGCGGTGGAGACAGTCTTCGATGCCATCTCCTTCGCCTACGGAGTGGGTCTGCTCGGCGACGCCGAGATGTGGGTCAACGCGCCCGCGCTGGCGCTGGTCGCCTGAGGGAACTGCGGACTAGCATCGCCTGGTGCCGCCGCAGGAGCCAGTCACCGGTTTCGCGGCCGTCATGACGACGGTGGCCATGGGCCTGGGCAGTGCGGTCGCGGTCGGCGATCTGCGGATCCTGGCGGCCAACATCCCCTTTGTCAGGGATGGGCTGGGTTTCTCGCATGGCACCAACATCTTCGTGGCGTCGCTGGCGACCCTGACCCTGGCCGCCTCGGTGCTCGGTGCGGGCGTGCTGGGGAACAGGTACGGCATGAAGCAGATGTTCGTCGTCGGCGCCTGGGGTGCCGTCGTATTCGGGCTCCTCGGCGCACTCGCCCCCAATGTCGTCGTGCTGATGATCGCCAGAGCCTGTATCGGGGTGGCGTTCGCATTCCTCAGCGCTCTGTCGCTGGCCATCATGAATGCGGTCTTTCCTCCCCAACGCCGCGCGCGTGCGATCGCCCAGTATCTTGCCGTGGTCTACGCCTTCGGTGTGCTGCCGCCGACCGTGGGCAGCCTGCTGGCCGATCACATCGGCTGGCGCAGCGGGCTTCTCGTCACGCCCGTCCTCGCTGTCCTCGTCGTGGTGATCACCGTTCGCTATGTACCGGAGACGGCCACTTCGCACCGCAGGATCGATATCGCTGGGCTGCTGCTGGTGGCCACCGCGCTCATCGGCGTCACCTACGGCATTTCCCAGTTGCAGAGCAAGGTGAACTCCGCGGCGCTGATACCGATCCTGATCGGGATTCTGGCCGGCGTCGGCTTCGTGTGGTGGGAGCTGCGCTGTGATGATCCGGCGCTGGATATGCGGATCTTCGGTTCGCCCCGCTTCAACGCCGTGGTGAGCGCAGGAGCCGCCAACAATCTGGTGCAGGGCGGATCGATGATCATGGTCACCTTCTACCTCGTCATCGTGCGCGATCTCACGACCTGGGAATTCTCGTTGCTCCTCATCCCGGCGACGCTGGTGTCTGCGGTGGCTGCCGTGGTGGCCGGCCGGGCCGCATTGCGCTTCGGCAACTGCGCCGTGGTCGTCGCGGGCCTGGCGGTGCTGGCGGTGAGCGTGCTGATGCGGCTGTCGTTCACGATCGACACCCCGATCGTGATTGTCGGGACGATGATCGCGCTGACGACGATCGGTGGCGCGATCCTGCAGACACCGCAGACGACGGTGATGATGTCCAGTGCACCGGCGAATCTCGGCGGCGTGGTCTCGGCGGTGAAGGCCTCGGTGGGCGGAACCTTCTACGGGTTTGGTTCGGCGCTGTTCTCAATATTCGGCATCATATTGTTCGTCCGCAGCTCTGGCGCGAAGCTGGCCGCTGCCGGTATCAGTCTCGAGCAGGCCGGTGACATTCTCCGCACCACGACCACCACCGGTAAGTCAGTCGTTCCCACGGCGGATCCCGAGCGCACGGCGGTGGTGATCGCCGAGGCCACCTCCAGCATTCTTGATGCGGCGCAAGTGCTGAATCTGACCATGGCGCTGATACCCGTGGCGGCGATCGTC
>JBAXIA010000255.1:0-1853 GCA_037138615.1 Mycobacteriaceae bacterium
GGTCGCATGAGTGCCGCACAGGATCTTCTCGACGAGGCGGTCTCCGCCTCGGGTCTCGATGACTTCGGTGATGACTCCTTCCGCGAAGGTCTGGAGATCCTCGTGGCGTCATTGCGATCAGAGGCAAGGCTGAATGCCATTGGCGAGTTTGCGATGCGCCGCCAGGTCGTGGGTCACCTCATCCAACGACTGAAGGTTGAGGACTGGTATCGCCGGCACCCCGAGATCGGCGACGAGACTCTTCTGCCCGCTCTGATCGGCCTAGGGCTTCCTCGCACGGGATCTACGGCACTGTCGGCACTGCTGGCCGAAGATCCGGAGGTTCGGTCACTGAGCCTGTTCGAGGCGAACAGGCCGTGCCCGCCACCGTCAACTGTGATCGGGGACGATCCGCGGATCGCGCGGATGGCGGCGACGATGGCGGCCCAGGACGAACTCGTACCGCGCATCAAACATCTCGTGCCGGTGTCACCCACGGGGCCGGCGGAGTGCCTTGATCTGATGGCATTGGACTTCAAGTCCGCCGGCTTCATCGCCTACGCCAAGATGCCGACCTACGCGTCGTGGTTGATCCACGACGCCGATTTCACGTCGACCTATGCCTACGAACGTCGAGTTCTGCGACTGCTGCAGTGGGGCACTCCGGCCAAGCCGTGGCGATTGAAGGCACCGTCGCACATGCTCGGGATCGACGCGCTGGCAGAGGAGTTCCCGGACGCGAAGTTCGTGATGACCCACCGAGATGTCATGGAAGTAATGCCGTCGGTGGCGGATCTGTACAGCGAACTCACCAAGGTGTTCACCGACGACCTCGATCTGCATTACCTCGGCAGCCTCAACGTCGACCAGTGGAGCACCGGGATGGCGCGCACGATGAAATACCGACCCGATCACGAGGATCGATTCTTTGATATCGACTTTCGGGCGATGCAGGCCGATCCCATCGGTGCTGTCAGGTCGTTGTACGACTGGCTTGGCCAGGAAGTATCACCGGAGTTCGAACGGCGAATGACCCAGTGGTGGCAGAGTTCGGCGGAGAATCGTGAGATTCTCGAGCGCCCCGGACCCGAGGTGTTTGGGATCGATGAGAAAGCCGTGCGGCCATTATTTGCCGAGTACTCGGCACGCTTCACCGATCGCTAAGTTCGACTACAGCAGTTTATCCAGGCATTTGACCTGGGTACGGCTGCGGATCCGCCAGCCGTCGCTGGTTTTCGCGAACTCATCGTCGTACCAGAAACAGAGCAGGTAGACCGCATTCGACTTGGCATCCAGGACAAGGGGATTGAAGCAGGCGGTACGTGCCATGGCGGCCCGGCCGGCCAGTCGCAAGTCAGTGTTTGAGACCAGATGCATATATGCGCCCAGGCTGCTGAGCGTCTCGATGAGCCAGGACTTCACCTCATGGTAGGGACCGCAAGCCCCGCCAGTCACCGAAAGGTCGATCACCGCGTCCTCGGTGAACAAGTCATCGAGGTCGTCGAATCGGCCGGCGTCGATTGCGGTGGAATATGCGGCCAGCAGTTGCTGGATCTCCATCCGATCGGAAATCTCTTCGAGGCTCAACATGGTCAGGCCTGCCGCATCTCGATCATGACCTTCCCGCATTCCTTACTGCCGGAGAGGACCTCAAGTGCGGCATCAATCTCGCTGAGCGCAAATTGGTTGGTGATCATCGACGAGAGGTCGCGGCGTTGCAGCAACTCGATGGCGTCGCTGAAGCGTTCCGGGTAGTTGATCGAGCCGCGGATGACGAGTTCCTTCATCAGCACGTTCAGGAAGTTGACCGGCACGGGGTTGTAGTGCAGTGCGACGACACTGATATGCGCGCCGGTACCGCCGCGATCGATGAT
>JBAXIA010000256.1:0-1842 GCA_037138615.1 Mycobacteriaceae bacterium
GTGCCGTCGGGGAACTCGATCGTCGGCACGGTCTGGTTACCGCCGTTGACGTTCATCACGTACTCGGCGGCGGCCGGATCGTGCTCAATGTCGACCTCGGTGAACGAGATACCCGAGGCTTTCATGGCCACCTTGAGCCGCTTGCAGTAGCCGCACCACACCGTGGTGTACATCGTGAGCTGGGATTGCGTCATAAGGCGTCCAAGATAACCCAGACGCGCTGGCGCATAACCCCGTGTCGTCGGTCCCTACTGCGAAGATGGACGCCATGCCGGTAGCCGCTGACCATCTGGTCGGTCTCGACGACGAACAGCGCGAGGCCGTCCTGGCCGCCCGCGGCCCGGTCTGCGTGCTGGCCGGGGCCGGTACCGGCAAGACCCGCACCATCACCCACCGCATCGCCAACCTGGTCGCCGACGGTCACGTCGCCGCCGGTCAGGTGCTGGCCGTGACGTTCACCTCCCGGGCGGCCGGGGAGATGCGCAGCCGACTGCGGGTGATGGACGTCGGCGGGGTCCAGGCGCTGACCTTCCACGCCGCCGCGCGGCGCCAACTGCAGTACTTCTGGCCGCGGGTGGTCGGCTCCACCGGCTGGGAACTGCTCGACCGCAAGTTCGCCGTCGTCGCCCAGGCCGCCAACCGGGCCAGGCTCCAGGTCAGCACCGACGACGTCCGCGACCTCGCCGGGGAGATCGAATGGGCCAAGGCCTCACTGATCACCCCGGAGGGCTACGCCAAGGCCGTCTCCGATATCAGCCGCGACATTCCACTTGATGCCGAGAAGGTGGCCGCCATCTATGCCGGCTACGAAACCCTCAAGGCCAACCGCGACGGCCGGACTCTGCTGGACTTCGACGATCTGCTTCTGCATACCGCCGCAGCGATCGAGAACGACGCCGCCATCGCCACCGAGTTCCGCGACCGATACCGGTGTTTCGTGGTCGACGAGTACCAGGACGTCACCCCACTGCAGCAGCGGGTGCTCGACGCGTGGCTCGGTGATCGCGACGATCTGACCGTCGTCGGCGATGCCAACCAGACCATCTACTCGTTCACCGGGGCCTCGCCGCGCTACCTGCTGGACTTCTCCCGTCGTTTCCCCGACGCGACCGTGGTGCGCCTGGAGCGCGACTACCGCTCCACCCCGCAGGTGGTGTCACTGGCCAACCGGGTGATCGGTGCCGCGCGCGGTCGGATGGCCGGGTCCAAGCTGCACCTGATCGGCCAGCGCCCGCCCGGGCCGGAGGCGAAGTTCAACGAGCATCCCGATGAGGCCGCCGAGGCCACCGCGGTGGCCCGCTCGATCAAGAAGCTCATCACCGCCGGCACCCCGGCCTCGGAGATCGCGGTGCTCTACCGGATCAACGCCCAGTCCGAGGTCTATGAGGAGGCGCTCACCGAGGCCGGTATCCCGTTCCAGGTTCGCGGCGGTGAGGGCTTCTTCAGCCGCCAGGAGATCCGCCAAGCCCTGGTGGCGCTGCAGCGCGCCGCGGATCGGGGCACCGACGGCGAGTTGCCGGCGGTCGTGCGCGAACTTCTCGAGCCCCTGGGCTTGACGTCCGAGGCGCCGACAGGCGCTAAAGCCCGCGAGCGGTGGGAGGCACTGACCTCACTGGCCGAACTTGTCGACGACGAGGTGGCCGCCAACCCTCAACTCGAACTGTCCGCTCTGGTGGCCGAGCTGAAACTGCGCGCCGATGCCCGCCATCCACCGGTGGTGCAGGGTGTCACGCTGGCAAGCCTGCACGCCGCCAAAGGTTTGGAGTGGGACGCGGTGTTCCTCGTGGGCCTGGCCGATAACACCCTGCCCATCAGCCACGCGCTGGCGCACGGCCCCGACAG
>JBAXIA010000257.1:0-1829 GCA_037138615.1 Mycobacteriaceae bacterium
GGACTGGGACTGGTCATCGAGCGGGCCGGTACCCGCCAGCGGTGCGGGCTCGACGCCGGCCATGCGCTGCCGCGTCGCTGCCGCGGGCACGCGTGCGGAGCGGGTAGCAGTCTTCTGCGACCTGTGCGCCGGTGCGGTGGCCGACGCCGACGAAGGATTCGTCGAATCGGGGTCCGAAGGTTGCGCCGAAGCGAGTCCCGGCGATGAGGCCACCGCCATCCCGACTCCGAGAGCTATTGCCAGCCCTCCGACGCGGCCGATGTGACATCCATGCCCCATGGTGTTCCCCCTTGATTGCAATCAACGCGACTGGCGTCGCGCCATGTCAGACCAGTGCGGCCGTCGGCAGCATGGGCAGCCGCACCGAGCCCGCCGACGGTGCCGGAAGCGGCGGGTCCGACGGCGGAATGGTACCGGCGCCAGTGAGATAACCTACCGCCCGGGCCACCACCTGAGTTACCGCGACCAGAGTGTCACCGGTGAGCTGGACCACGAACTGGGCGCCTTGGGCAAGGGTGCTGATGAGGAAAATCTGCTGATCGATGAGCGATTGCAACTGTGCGGTAACGGAGTTAGTGATGATGCCCAAGAAGTAGGGAACGCTGGCGACGATGGTTCGAACGCCGAGTGCGACGTCGGTACCGATATTCGGGTAGCCGTACATGTCGATCGCATCATTGAGCGCCTGCTTGAGGTTGTCGGGCGTGACCAGGCTGGCGAGCACGGCCGGGTTGCTCTGCATGGGCACACCGTCGAAGTCCGACCGCAGGGGCACGTCGAACAGGCTGACGATCGTCGGCGTGATATCGGCGGTCGTGTAGTTCAGGTTCTGCCTACCATCGTTGGCGCCGTCGCCGGCGATGTCGGCGATGACGAACGACGATGTCTCATTGGGGGATTGGAAGCCGTGGCCAAAACCCACCGACTGCTGGTGGCCGTGGTCCGTGGTGACGAGCACGGTCCACTCCTGGCCAGGATTAGCGGTCTCCCACACGCCGATGGCGTCCATAATTCGTTTAATGTTATCGCTGGTGTTGACGACGGCGGCTGCGTACTCCGGTGATCCGCCGCCGGCTGCGTGGCCCGCTTCATCTACTGCGACCTGATAAGAGAAGATGAAGGACGAGTCGTTCGCTGTGGTGGCGGCGATGCGTGCGATGGTCGCGTCGACGACCTTGTCGTCGGTGTCCTCCCATGTGGTGTCGAACGCGACGAATTCATTGACGTCAGCCGCGTAGCCGCCAGCCTCGGCCATGTCGTTGATGTACTTCCAATCCGCGTAGACCGCGGTGGCGACCTCGGGCCTGTTGTACTCGATCAGGTTGAATACCGTCGGCCATGCGTTATACGGCGCGGGATTGAAGATGTTGTTGATCACGCCACTCTTGTTGTCCCACACGCCGGTCAGGATGGTTGTCCAGGACGGACCGGAGATAGTGGTGTGGCCGACCAGGCTCGTCGCGCCGGTGACACCCTGCTCCATGACCGCGCGGAACCCGCTGTCGGGTTGGTCGTAGGCGTACTGCAGGACCTTGTCCAGGTTCGTGCCGTCGGTGCCGATCAGCAGCACGTGCGTCGGCGGCGGATCCCCGACCTGAGCGGCGATCGCACTGGCGACTCGACTGCGACCGCCGGTGGTGGCGGAAACGCTGGCGGCAACCGCACTGACGGGAGCGGCGGGGGCGAGGGGTGTCGGAGCGGGGACCGCCACGACAGAACTTCTCCGAGAGGCCAAGGCTGCGGGCGGTGCCGCTATGGCAGCCGACCGCGTGGCAGCCGACCGCGTGGCAGCCGACCGCGTGGCAGCCGAGGGCTTGGACACGCCGGGC
>JBAXIA010000258.1:0-1807 GCA_037138615.1 Mycobacteriaceae bacterium
GTATAGGAGTAACCAGTGCCGGCCAGGATGCCAGCGTTCGGGTGATCCGGGGTGCCATTACCGATGAGGGCCGTAAGGATACTTCCCGGTTGCCAGGTCGCCGAGGCATGCACGGCTGCTGATGCAGCCCGCACTCGTGCGCCCAAACCCGTCGTCGCAGCACCACCGGTCGTGGCGGCCTTGACCGCAACCGGCCGGGGCGCAGCCGCACCCACAGTGCGGGTCGCCGCCGCAGAACGCCGCGTCGCGGGAGCGGGTGTCACTGCCGATGCACTGCGACCCGCATGACCCGCCGACCGCGAACCAACGTCTGTGTTGTCGGCGTTGGCCACCCCCACCGAACCGGCCAACGCCGCCCACACACCCACGCCTAACGCGCCAGCACCCAACCAGGCATACGGACTGCGGACGCGACGACCAGGAGCCAGTTTTGGATTAACCACGGATGGTGGATATCACATGCGATCGCGGCGGGTATTGATTCTGATGAATCACCGCCCCGGTATTTTGGCTGCGATTTTCGAGAATCGCGAAACGAAAGATTTGAGAGTGGCTGGCGGTCACCGCGTTGGGTGGTTACTCACGGAGCCAGTACCGTCAGCGGGTGGCGCGGCTCGCAGATCAGTGGTCGTCACTATGGCCCGTGTTGGCGTTCCTTCTGGCGGGGGTTCCCTTGGCAGCCCTCCTCGACAGGCTGGGGTTCTTCGATTCGGTGGCTGTCGTGCTGCTCGGTCGGGGCCAACGACGCCGCTCGGTATTCGGCCTGTGGGTGTTGGCTGCGCTGACAACCGCAGCGCTCAACCTGGACACCACGATCGTTCTTCTGACGCCTCTCTATGCGCGGATTGCCAGGCATTCAGACAGCGATGTGTTGGCCCTCGCAGTCATTCCGCTTTTGTTGGCGAGTTTCGCGTCGTCGGTGCTGCCGATTTCCAACCTCACCACGTTGATCGTGGCGGAGCGATTCGATGTAGATACGTTCGAGGTGATCAGTCATCTTGGTCTGCCTTCGCTCGCGGCATCGTTGGTCGGCTGGCTGGTTTACCGCCGCCGCCATCCCACGACCCTCAACGCCGTTGTGCGACAAGCTCCCGATCGTCGCGCACTTGCCATCGGCGGCGCGGTAGTAGCCGGTCTTTTGGTCGGCTTCGTGGTGGGGCCGAATTTTGGCATTGCGGCGTGGGTGGTCGCGCTCGCCGCCGACATGATTCTGATGCTGGTCGTCGAGGCTGTGCCCTGGCGTGAGGTGCCGGTGACGACTGCATTGCTCGTCACCGTGATCGCCGGCGCCGTCGCGTTTATCGTGCCCGAAGGGGCGCTCAGCGCTCCGCTGCATCACTCAGATGCCGCGTCTATTGGGCTCTTGGCGATCGCGGCAGGCGCACTAGCCAACGCGGTAAACAACCTCCCGGCGCTGCTGATCGGCGCGGACTCGGTCACGAGCATGAACTGGGGAATGTGGGCCTGGCTGCTTGGTATCAACGTCGCTGCGGTGTTGGTTCCACTGGGGGCGCTGGCGAATCTATTGTGGCTGCGCATCATGCGGGCCGAGGGAATGCGCGTCAGCCTGCGCCGCTACCTGGGCATCACAGTCCCGGTCGCGTTGCCCGCCGCCGCCGCGGCCATCGCAGTGCTTGTCGCCGAGCGAATAGCCCAATAGAGCCGACGCTGCAGCTTGCTGCCCCGCCCCACCCGCTGGTGATATCAAGTTTGAATCGATGTGTCCGTCTCCAGACCGGCGTAATCTGACCACCATGGCTGACACCGACGCCGAACAGGCTCAGAAGATGGCGGGTGGCAATATCTC
>JBAXIA010000259.1:0-1798 GCA_037138615.1 Mycobacteriaceae bacterium
TGATTCAGGTAGTCGCCGCGGATTCCCCTATCGATGAAGCTCTGCCCGTACGGAAACGCTGTGAAGTACGACAGCGCAGCATCGAGTTTGGGTCCGACATCGGCCAACGAGCGCAATGTTGGTTCGAGGTTGCGGAGATTACGCACCAGGTCGGCATGGGTGTCGTTGACCAGGCCCCCGGCCAGACTGCTGAAATTACCCAGCTTGACGAGCGCGGCCGTCAACCGTGGACGCTCGCGTACCAGCACATCCAGTGCCGGCGGAATCCGATTCAAAGCCCGGGTCAGTACCTCGCGCTGGTCGGCGAACGTGCCGGCCAGCCGATTCAACGACACCACCGTCGCATTGATGCTGTCGCGCTGAGTCGCCAGCACGCCGACGAAGTCATTGAGTTGGGCCAACAAGTCGCGGACCTGTCCTTCGCGCCCATTGAGCGCCGAATTAAGTTCGCGGACAATATCGCCCAGCTGTCCCACTCCCCCGCCGTTGATCACCACCGACAGCGCCGACAGGGTCTGTTCCGTGGACGGGTAGGTCGAGGACTTGCTGAGTCCCAGCGTCGCACCGGGCTGCAGACGTCCGGTCGGGTCCTGGCCCACTGGCGGGTTGAGGGCCAGGTGCATCGATCCGAGCAGGCTCGTCTGCCCAACCGTGGCCACGGCGTTGGCCGGTATCACGATGCCCGGTTTCACCGACACGTCGACAACGGCGTGCCAGTCGCGCACGCTCATGGCGTCGACGCTGCCGACGACCACATCCCCGACAAATACCGGTGAGTTCGGTTCCAGCGTGCTGACGTTAGCCAGCTCGACGTGGTACGTCGACGCCCCCGGCTCGTGCCCGACGGTGCCGGGAAGCGGCAGTGAGTTCAGCCCGCCGAAGGTACATCCGGTCGCTGTGATCGACACGCACACGGTCGCAATCGCGAGGCGGCACACCCGAGACATCATGACGGCGGCATCCCCTCGGCAGGTAGCAGCAGGTCCTGCAGGCTCGACGGCGCCTGGCCGCCCGGTGCGCTGGGAACACCCGGTCCATTGGGAACACCGGTCCCGTCAGGGACGCCGGGAATCGGGGCATTCGGGTAGAGCGCAGGCTGCGGGAAGGCAGGCAGGCCGTTCGGGGAATAGCTACCGGGAGTCGTATTCGGCGGCGCTCCCCAGCCCGCCGGGGGCGGGACGTCCCCGTTGAGACCGGTGTAGGCAGAGATCGCGGGGGCTTGCTCCGGCAGTGGCGGGCTCGCCCCAGCGCCACCCGGCGCCAGGGCGGGATCGGAGTAGATGAGGTTGTTGGGGCTCGGCGACTTGGCCAGATAGGCATTAAACGGAACGGGCAGGTAGTTGAAGTTGAGTAACCGCAGAGCCGGACCGAGGTACTGCGCGCACAGCTTTCCGGTCTCAGATGCGGTGGCGTTCTGGATCGCGCCGATGGCCGCGCAGACCACCTGCAGGGGGTTGGAGAAGTTCCCCAAAGCGAAACCGCCCAGACCGCTGCCGGTGTCGGGGTCATAGATGTTGTAGCTGTTACCGATCGCGTTCGGAGCCACGTGCAGAAGGTTCTTCAGCGCCATCTGGTTGTCGCTGATGTTTTTCACCACATCGCCGAGTCGCTGGATCTGCTCCGATGTCTGATTGCGGCTACCGGCGACGAATCGCTTCACGTCCACGACCGCTCCGGAGAGATTCGTCAGCGCACCGTCAAGGTCCGACTTGCTCTCGTTGAGCACACTGCTGACGGTGGCGAGACGATCCTGGAACTGCACGATCTGAGCGTTGCTGTCACGCAGTGCGGTCACGAA
>JBAXIA010000260.1:0-1731 GCA_037138615.1 Mycobacteriaceae bacterium
CGCCGGGCTTGGCGCCCTCGACTCGGAACGGGCCGGAGAGCACGTGTACTCCGGGTAGTGGCGCATCGCGCACGTCGTCAGCGGAGTCGTCATTACGGATCGCCCCGTCGAACCATTCCCGGCAGTCCGCCCGGAAGACGTCGCCGGGCTTGACCGTGACGTTGGCCGGAACGTCGGGGTGCCACCGGTTGTGGCCGACGTGCTTCTGGTCCGAGAAGGACTTCTTGTCGTCGAGCGGGAAGAGATTCTTTGGCATGTCGTGCCCTTTCCTTGCTGAGAGGTGATGAGAGTTGATGAGAGTTGCTGAGAGTTGAAGTTGGAACGGGACGGCTCAGGCGGGTGCCGGGGCCGGGCTTGGTGCGGAGCGAGCGAGCACTGCGAGGCCGCCGAAGACGACCACACCGAGGACCGCCAGGACGACGGCGACGCTCTTGTTATCGAGGTCGGCCCAGCGGCCGGTGAGGAGCAGGAACGCCGGGATGGCCCCGGTGACCCAGCCCTCGACGGCGGCTACCGCACCGGTGTATCGGGTCAGCGACTCTTGTCCGCGCCCGAGCAGGAAGAAGAACAGCAGCCACAGGAACGCCCAGTAGAGCCAGATGACGCCGAATGCGTAGTCCTTGTTACCGAAATTGATCACCGCGAAAGCGACGGCACAGATCGCCACGAACAACGAAAAGAACCCCAGCCCCGTGCCGTCGAGGTCGTTCCACAGATTCATGGCGACGTAGAGGTAGGTGAAGCCGAACAGATAGAGCCCCGACGCCCCCAGAATCTGAGCGGTATTGCCGTTGGCGGTGAAGATCAGATACGTCGGAGTGACGACCTGCAGAATGCCAACGAAGATGTTGAGGGGGACCGCAGCCCGGGAATCAACCCATCCCAGGAGCATGCAGCCATTGAGAAACAGAACAGCGCCAACGTAAAGCAGTCCGACAGATCCCATACCGAGTCTTTCCTCCCAAGCCGGCACCGCAGGACGCGGTGAAATTTCGTGGCCATCGAGATTGAGCAATGAGCGAGAGCACCATCAGGTGGCTTCGCAACTCGGTACTGGACTACTTGACCCCCCACTTTTTCGCAGTAACCCTCGACTTCGCTCACACTCGACCTCGCGTGCCGCGACTGTGATCGTTTTGGCGAAACATTTCGGAAACAATTGGATAAGTTCACTTATATTGTAAGGTTTGTGCAGGTCGATGGCCTATGCTGAGGAAGGCGGTGATGTATTGACAGGGAAAGCGACTTCGGGGCAGTCGGCCGTGACAGCGGAGGCCACGCTGCTCGAATCTTTGCCGCCTGAAGAGCGGCTCATCCTCCCGTGCCTGCAACATATTCAGCGCGGGCTGGGCTATATCAGCGACAGTGCGGTGAATGTGGTCGCCGAGTTCCTCAACGTGAGCCGGGCCGAGGTGATCGGCGTGCTGACCTACTACCACGATCTGCGTCGCACCCCGCCGCCCGCGGTGGTGGTCGGGGTGTGCGTGGCCGAAGCCTGCCAGGCCGCCGGCGTCCGGTCGTTGATCGAGCAGATCGAGCATGATTTCGGCGTGACGCTGGGAGCTGGAACAGTCTCTGGCCCAGTCGAATTCGTGAAGGCCTACTGTCTTGGTAACTGTGCTCTCGGCCCGGCGGTCATGGTCAACGGTCGGCTCGTCGGCCGGTGCGATATTGCCCGGGTACGGGCCGCGGTAGTCAACGCCCAGGTGGTGCCCCGGTGAGCGTGCGCGT
>JBAXIA010000261.1:0-1726 GCA_037138615.1 Mycobacteriaceae bacterium
AATTCGAGGGGTTGGTGGGCTCGAACGTGGCAGGCGTTACGGTGTTGTCGGGGTTGTAGTTGGGATTGCTCGACGTGACCCGGATCCCACCCGCGTAGTTCGGGTTGGCACGGGTGAACGCAGCTTGTCCGACGAAGGCGTTCCACACCAAGACACCGCCGGCAGTGTCGGCGATCTCGACTCCGTAGCGGCTATTACCGCTCATGACGTTGCCCAGGGGAATCGGGCCACCGGCGAGAACGCCCAGGGAGTCACCGTTGACGAGCATGCCGTCACCGCGATTGGCGACCGCGGTGGCGTTGTCGGCCCCCATGCCGAAGAAGTTGGCCCAGACGGTGGTCTCGTCGGAATCGGTGATCCTCAGACCGTTGCCGTAGTTACCGGAGACCACGTTGTAAAACACGAAGGGCGACTGTTCAAGAGTGGTGCCGACGAGCTTATTGCCGGTTGCATTGACGATCGCAACCCCGTCTCCCCGATTGCCGAGTGCCGCGATTCCTGTGGAGGTGGTGCCGATGAAGTTGCCGCTGAGTTGATTTCCGTTTGCACCGTCGTCGATGAGCACGCCATTACTAAGGTTCCCGGAAATCAGGTTGCCCTGCGGCGGAGTGATGACCACTGGCAGCGGAGGGGTGGGTTTGTTACCGCCGGTCGCCACACCGCCGATGAGATTGTCGGCGGCGCCGGCGGTAATCTGAATTCCGTTTCCGCGGTTGGCCAGCGCGACGTTTCCGTTGGAGCTCGTGCCGATGTAGTTGGCCTGCACGGTGTTGCCACCGCCTTCGATCGTGATCCCGTTTCCGCGGTTCCCGCTGATCACATTCGAGCGCGTGAAAATTTCGGTCGAACCGATACCGATAAAGTTGCCGTTTGCGCCAGCCAACACCAGCACACCGTCTCCCCGGTTGGCCTCAACAGTGGTGCCGTTGCCCCACAGCCCGATGTAGTTCCCCACCAAGACCGTATCCGACGCGGCGATGGTGACCCCGGCGCCGGCCGCGTCGACCAGAGACAGATCAAAAATTATCGAACCATCCGAACCTGCGGCGAGCGACAGGCCATCGGTGTTCTCGAAATCGACACGGACTACCGGGCTGCCGGCATAGCCGGGCGCAGTCGAGCCATCGATGATGGTGGTGTCGGTGATAGTCGGCAGGGCCGTGCTGCCGACACTGATGGTGCCCGCGATCGCAAACGTGATCACGTCGGCGCCAGCGGCCGCGTTGGCATCGAGGATCGCCTGACGCAGCGAGCCCACGCCGGAGTCGGCGAGCGTGCTGACGACGAGCGCCTCGCCCACCGACACGTCAGACGCCAGGCGCAGCGGGGCCTGGTTCGAATCGGCCCCCGTGCCCTCGAGATTGCGACGCACCAGCAGCAGAGCACCGGAGATGAAGTCGGTGACCGGGTTGGCCGGCAGCCCGTTCAGCCAATTCAGACTCCCGTCGAGGAAGTTAACGACAGCGTCGCGAATGGAACCCACGGCGCCAACGGGGCTCTGCCCAATCTGAGTTGCCGTGGTCGCCGCAGCGGCGGGTCCGACCACGCTGCCCACCGGCCCAACCTCCGAGGGCAGACCCATCCCGGCAGTGGTCGGTACCAATGCTGCTGGCGAGAAGCCTCGAACCCGACGTGACGGTGCGACCGGCGCAGGATCACCGGTGGCGGCGGTATCAACCGAGGCCGCGTACGAACGCGGCTGCGATAGCGCCCCAAACCCGCCGGC
>JBAXIA010000262.1:0-1663 GCA_037138615.1 Mycobacteriaceae bacterium
CGCAACATTCCGGGCGTGATCGCCCAGACCACGTTTCATAACTTTGAGCAGGCGCGGAACTTCGCTTTGGACGCCGCACGCGACAGTGACCTGAAGTTCGACTACCTGCTGCTGTGTGACGCCGACATGGAACTAGTGGTCGAACGCCCCCGGTTCCGGGAAGAACTTGCGGGGGTGCCGTATCTGGTTGCCCAGCGCAGCGTCGTCGGGGATCTTCAGTACCAGAATTTGCGCCTGGTGCCGCGACGCTGTCCTGCCCGTTACCGGGGTGTCACCCACGAATACTTGGATGTGACCCCGGCTGACCGGGTTGGTTTCGACGGGTTCTGGTTTCGCGACCATGCGGCCGGGGCGAACCGCACCGACAAGTTCGATCGCGACATCAAACTGCTCACGCAGGGGCTCAAGGCGGAACCGGACAACGAGCGCTACGTCTTCTATCTAGCGAACTCCTACTTCGACGCCGGACAGTCGGCCGCGGCAATGGCCTGGTACGAGAAGCGGGCGCAGATGGGCGGATGGTCAGAGGAGATCTTCTACTCGTCCTACCGGATTGGCCAGTGCTTGGAGCGCCTCGACCGGGAGTCCGACATGATCGCCCAATATTTGCAGACTTACCAACGGTTTCCGCATCGCGCCGAGCCACTGCACGCGCTGGCCCAGTTTTATCAGCGCCGCTCGGAGAATCAGTTGGCATTTCTTTTCGCCGACGCTGGTACTCGGATTCCACCGCCGCCCGACGGGGCACTGTTCGTTGAGGCCCAGGTGTACGACTGGCGGCTCACCGACATCGTGGCAGTGTCCCTGTACTGGATCGGCCGACCCGCCGAGGCCGCCGTTCTTAACCGTCGGCTACTCAAGATCGTCCCGGAGGACACCCGTGGCCGGATCCAGACCAACCTCGACTTCTGCGAAACAGCTCTCAGTGACGGCGGATTGTCACTTCCGTAGACCACCGGCCTCTCTCCCTGAAATATGTCCTGACGATGAATAAATCTGGTGGATAACTGCAAAATGGCGGGTAAAGCGCGAGCATCCTGTATCAACGACCAATGTGTAACTCAAAGCTGGCTCGTCGTCGTTCTCGCACTCCGTATGGCTGGTTGGGTGCGGGTGCACTGAGTGTGGGTGTGTGGGCGGCGTTGGCCGGTGGGGTGGCGGTGGCCCACGCAGAGGGGCCTGCGGCAGATTCGTCGAGTTCTGTTTCGGCGGATCGCGGGGCAGTCTCCGTGACCGTGAGCAGGACTGTAGGGCATCGGCCATCACGTGCGGCGGGCCTCAACGTCAAGGTAACCCGTGGCGTTGGCGGACGTGGTGGGGCGACCGGGCCCACCGGTCCCGCCGGAGCAACAGGTCCGGCAGGACCGACCGGGGCGACTGGTGGTGTGGGTCCGGCAGGTCCGACCGGGCTGACAGGTATCGCCGGACCGGCAGGGCCGACCGGCGCGACCGGAGTGGCCGGTGCGACAGGGCCGGCGGGGCCGGCCGGCCCGGCTGGCCCGGCAGGGCCGGCTGGTGGGGGTAATGGAACCGGCCCGACAGGTCCGGCTGGGCCGACGGGTGCGGCTGGGCCGACGGGTCTGCAAGGTGTGGCTGGGCCGACGGGGGCGACGGGTCTGCAAGGTGTGGCTGGGCCGACGGGGGCGACGGGTCTGCAAGGTGT
>JBAXIA010000263.1:0-1614 GCA_037138615.1 Mycobacteriaceae bacterium
TGCGCATCCTCAGCCTCGGATCTCAGCCGGTGTGACGAGCGCGTGATTGTCACGTTGTAGCCAAGAGCAACTAAACATCCAGTACCAGCGTAATGCGATGAGATGCAAATACGTGATCAGTTGTCGCTGTTCTCCTGGTCCGCGTTCTCCTGGACCGCTCCGACAATCATCAGCCACACCAGGGTCGCCAGACCGATCGCCAGCGCCTGGGCGGTCACGACGAAGGAGATGTACTCGTGCCATACCGCGCCTAATCCGCAGAAAGGACCCAAATCGGCTTTGGCGAGCATCGTGAATGACAGTGCCAACCCAACACACAGCAGGATCACCGTGAGCACCGGCGCTACCCGGTGGCCGGGGTCACGTGCGGCGGCGGATCGTCGGACGAAGTTGGATTCGATTCCTAAAGCTAGAAGTACAATCGCAAGGATATTGACTCCGTCAGAGAAGTAGTTGGCGGAAATTTCGCCGGCGCAACCCTTCTGGACATCGATGACCGGGTACCACAGCGCTGACGCAATCTGCGCAACGAACGTTCCCACAGCAAGGGGGACGATCCAGCCCCGCGAAGCCGTCCCTTCGCCGAGTGCCGCAAACAGCAGCAGAGCCATCGCCGCGACGAAGACCGCGGAGGCCAACACGTTTATCCAGACTGATGCGGTATCCCCTAGGGCGGCGCGATTCTGGGCGGTGGCGATCAGGGTCAAATGTCCACCGATCACGAGCGCCGCGCCGACCGCCCACCACCCCGTGACCATCCGTCGCAGTAACGCTGCCGTAGCAGTGTGGCCGTCGTCAATGCGCCACTTCAGCGCCGCAACCGCCAATACGAGAACGCCGTCGGCGGCGAAAACCAGCCATTCTCTTGCCGACGAACCCGAGTGACCGGTGACGTCAAGGAGGAATTCCACGACGTCATCGCTGAAGGTGAAACCAACGACCAGTAAGAACGCCGCCACCAGAGCGATCACGTCAGACGCACGTTCCCGAACTCGGCTCATGCAAGAAGACTAAACGGGAGTCGACGCGGCGGGGCCTTAACTGATCGCCGGAGCAAGCGGGTAACCGAGACCGCGGATGAGCCTATGTTATCCGCCGCTTTGTGCAGCGATATCGGACGTAACCCCTTTTACCGGGCTCGGTCGGTCGCGATGCGAGACGCGGCCGACCTGGGCGCCTTGTGACGCGCGGGGGCATCCGCCGCCGGCGTAATTGTCCGATGGCCCGACGCGGCCCGGGTGTCATTACCTGGCGACGCGGACACGCTTGCGTCAGTCACCGCGGCTGCGCGCGGCGATGTTGACGTCGTACGCCCAGTCATCGAGCGGGTGGGTCGCACAGTTTGTGCAGCAGCCGACGATTCCGTTGCCGATGGATCTACAGGTTCGGACAGCGTGGCCTTGGCCGAGGCGCTCGACCGTCGAGCCGCCGCAGGCGACTGGACTGCATTACCTGACGCATAAGGCCCGAAGAACGCAACCACCTTCACGACAAATGCCGCGACCGCGCAGACGGCGCCGTTGATGTTTCTTCCCTGGCAGGCGAAGTCGAGGGTCGACGCCAGCGCGCCGATCGGCACGAGTATCGGCGAGAGCACCGTTCCGATCGCCCTCC
>JBAXIA010000264.1:0-1568 GCA_037138615.1 Mycobacteriaceae bacterium
CGTCGAGCCCGCACCGCTGGCGGGTACCGGCCCGCTCGATGACCAGTCCCAGTCCCCGGTGGCCTGGGCAGTGCTGCACGTCGCGCGCCGTGATGTCCGAGGGTCGGCGACCCGGGCCGCCTCGTCGACGACATCGCAAAGCCTCGTCATGAGCCCGAATCTCCTGGCCAATCCCGGCGCCGAAACCGGCGACCCGTCCCTGTCGGGCAACAGTGCGGTGAGTATTCCGGGATGGACAGTGACCGGCACCCCCACGGTGATCCAGTACGGCACCCCCCGCAATAGTTGGCCGGTCGGCCTGTCCTTTGCAACGCCGGATCTTCCACCTTTCATGGGATTCCCGACGACGAGCAGCGGGGCCGGTGACACCCAGTTCTTCGGCGGCGGCAATGTGGCGACGTCGACGCTGACCCAGACAGTCACCCTGACCGCCGCGTCGGCGCCCGGCGTGACATTTGACCTTGGTGCGCAGCTGGGCGGCTGGCTGATCAACCCGGGGGCGGCCTCGGTCAAGGTGGACTTCCTCGACGCCAACAAGCTCTACCTCGGTACGGCCTCCATTGGGCCGGTCACGGTATTCGACCGCCTCTTCCAAACCGTGCTCAAGGGCCGCAGCACCACTGGAACCCTGCCGACCGGCACCCAGTTCGCAGAGGTGACGGTGAACCTGCATGCGTGGAATCCGATCTTCCCCGGACTCAACGCCGACTACAACTCGGCCTTCGCCGACAACGTCTCCTTCACGGTCAGCGATCCCGGCCTGGCCCCGGCTCCGGCCCCACCGGAGCCGCCGGTCTCGAAGGTTGGAGCCCTCGATCACGTGTTCATGGTGTACGTGGAGAACAAGGGTTACAACGACATCGTCGGCAGCCCCAACGCGCCGTTCCTCAACAGCCTCATCAACGCCTACGGCTTCGCCGACAACTACTACGGGCTCACCCACGGCAGTTCTCCGAACTACTACCCGATCATCGGCGGTACTGACTTCGGGCTTACCTACAACTGCGACTCGCCCTGTATCGACGCGTCGACCACCCTGGTCTCCAACATCGATGACGCTGGCAAGACCTGGCGGAGCTACGCCCAGGGATTGACTCCCGGCTCCAGTCCTCTCGTCAGCACAGACAACTATCAATTCGGAGAGACGGTTTTCCCGGCGTTCACATCGATTGCCAACGATCCGGCCTACGCCGCGGCCCACATCAGACCGCTGGAAGAGATGGCGGTCGATCTACAGTCGGCGGCAACAGCACCGAACTATGCGTGGTTTGCGGCTAACGAGGACTTCGCAGGAGAAGGCCCGGTCGGCTTCCCCTGGGGCACATTGAAATTCGCTCTGAATCAGCTCACGCCCAAGCATCAGTACAACGTGCCCGCACTCGATCAGTTCCTGTCCGAGACGGTTCCGACGATCATGAACTCTGCTGTCTGGAACGACCCGAACGAAGCGTCGGTCATCGTGGTCACATTTGACGAGGACAACAACAACCTCTCACTTGGCTTCGGCAACGACGGCAACCATGTCGTCACCGTCGTCATCCCGAACCAGGCCGCGATAGACGCCGGCA
>JBAXIA010000265.1:0-1506 GCA_037138615.1 Mycobacteriaceae bacterium
GTGCCCTCATATCTGGTTCACTGTGAGCGTTCCTCCGGTCAGTACCTCTTCGATGTATTCATCGACGCCGGCACCGAATTCGGAATCGACCCGGTCGGGGTCACCCGCTAGTTCCTCGGTGGTTGGAGTTCGGTGTTTGGTCGCGGCGGCAGGGCGGATCCTCAACCCACAGAGCACGTGTCGGTTCTGCTCGCCTCGACCGGTGGTGAGTTTCGGCCCGAATCGATCGCCCTGTCCGCCTCCTTGGCACACCGAGGCCTCGTCGGCGTGCTCATCATCGCCCGCATCTACGGCTCGTCCTTCGGCTTGCCCAACCCGGGATTGTTGCCGACGAAAAAAGAACGCGAAACTGCTCAGGATCGAGTGGATTCAGCCATCGATCAGTTGCTGCGACTCGGGATCCGGGCGGATGGCCAGATCATGATGACCCGCAATATCGCGTCGAGTATTTCTCGGGTGGCTAGGGCCCGGACGGCTGACCGCGTCATTGTCGAAGCACCGGAACAGGGTGTCATGCGTGGCCTGCTGGAGGGCAACTTCGAATCTGCTATTAGGCGGAAACTGCGCGGCTTTGCCGAAGTGACCAGCGCGCCCCGCGGCTGATGCGAGGACTTTGTCAATTTTGCTGTCCCGGGCATATTCCAGGCCTACATTCACGACAGCGGACAAAATGCCGTTCGTAGCGCGCGACTCACTGGAGGCATGGTGGCTACTGAAAGTCTTCCCGCATCGGTCAGCGGAATGCCCAAAACAACCAACTGGTGGGGCGCTTTCGTTATCGGCTTGGCCGGAACCATTCTGGTCACGGGTATCGCCCCGTTCGCGGTGCAGGGCATGGGTGCCGCCGCGATTTTCTGGATGGGCCTGAACACGGTTTTCGGCCTGGTGCTGTGTCTGTGTCTGGCGGAATTGGCGGTGATGTGGCCCGACCGCCACGGTGGAGTCCCGTCCTATGCGCAGGAGTCGTTCACGCCACTGCTGGGCAAGCGCCGCGCGCACTGGCTCGGCGGCTTCGCCGGCTGGTCGTACTGGCTGGGCTGGTTCCCGGTGGCACCGATCAACATGATCCTGGCCGCGTCCTACATCGTGGCGCTGTTCGGTCTGCCGACCGGCGGCAGTTTCAACGTCCTGGAGAACATCGGGGGGACGCCGATCGGCGGCACGGTACTGATCATTGCGATCGTCGGAATTCTGTTCATGTATCTGCCCGCGCACTTCGGCCTGCATCTGGGTGCCCGGTTCGCGACCGTGCTGGGTGTGCTGTCGATGCTGCCGCTCACCGCGCTGATCCTGTTGCCGCTTGCCAAACCGGGCAGCGTCGACTGGAGCAATATTGCCGGATTCCATCTCCCCGAGGGCGTGACGGGGTCGCCCGCGTTTTACCTCGGCTGGGTGTTCCCGATCACCTGGAGCGTCATCGCGATGGAAGCCGCGGCATGTTACGTCGGCGAATGTCGCAACCCGGCGAGGGACGCCAAGATCGCGATGACTGCCGAGGGCATTTAC